>JALOAS010000008.1 GCA_023228705.1 Ottowia sp.
GGAGTCTGTCGGGCTTTGGCGATCGTAGCGAGCCGAGTGGGAAAGCGAGGACAGTTTTGTTTGATTTTGAGGCGCATAGCCCAGCTATGCAACGAAAAAGCGGACAAAAATGGACCGCTTGTCCCACCGGCGCAGTAGATTGGACCAAAGTCCGACAGGCTCCTAGCGCAGGGGATGGCGGTCAGACCGGCCAGACCATGCCGTTGTCGTTAAGAATCGTATCCAGCGGTTCATCGTGTGGGTGCGGCTCGAAATCATCCAGGAAGCCTTCGGTGAAGCCCAGCCCCACGGTGTACGGTCGTGGCTGCATGACCGCCAGCGTGCGGTCGTAGAAACCGCCGCCATAGCCCAGTCGGTAGCCGCCCGGCCCGTAGCCCACGCAGGGCACCAGCAGCAGCGTGGGCAGCAGCAGCTCGGTGCCCTTGGGCTTGGGGATGCCGTAGGCGTCTTCTTCCATTTCGCAGCCGGGGTACCAGGCGTGGAAAGTCAGCGTCTTGTGCGTTCTGTTGACCACCGGCAGGCCGATGCGCCGGCGCTGTGGCTGGTCGGTCAGCTCCCCGTCTTCCTTCCAGCGGTGCAGCGCGGGCAACGGGTCAAACTCGCCCTTGATCGGCCAGTACGCGCCGACGATGTTGTCCTCGCGCTCGAGCAGCCAGACGCGCAAGACGTCCTGCAGCGCGGTGCAGCGCGCAAGCCGGTCTGCCATGTCTTCGCGCTGGGTGACGAGCCTGCGGCGCAGAGTCTTCCTGTCTGTGGGTGCGTTCATCCGTGCCTGACTCAAATGCCCCTCAAATACGCTGCCGTGCGGACATGTTACGCTGATCGCCGTGCGCTGTATTGACGCGGTCGTCTGCCATCGCCACCGGGAACCTTCCATTCATGCGTTTTGTCAGCATTTTGTCACTTTTGTTGTCAGCAGCCGCTTTTGTGGCCGGTGTTGCGGTGCCGATGCTGCCCAACGTGGCGTGGAGCCAGGTGCAAGTGGACGCGCCGCTCCCGGGCCAGGCCGCCGACGCCGTCATCATCAACATGCATGAAGCGTACCGCAAGCGCGACAGCCAGGCGCTGTCCCGGCTGCTGCCGCAGGCGCGCGGCCATGTGCTGGAACCCTGGGCTGCGTACTGGGAACTCAAGGCGCGGCTCGAGGACGCCGGTGCCGGCGAGGTACATGCGTTTCTGGCGCGCTGGGCGGGCACCTACCAGGAAGACCGCCTGCGCAATGACTGGCTGCTGCTGCAGGGCAGGAAAGCCCGCTGGGATCTGTTTGACGCGGAGTACGCCCATTTCCGCATGCAGGATGACCGTGAGCTGCGCTGCTATGCGGTGGCGTCCGATCTCGCGCAAGGGCGGTTGCTCACGCGGGAGGCCATTGCCGGCGTGCTGGCCGACTGGCGCCGGCAGCGGCGCATAGACCAGGGTTGCCTGTACGCGGCGCAGCAGCTGTACCGTGCCGGCGTGGTGCCCGCGCAGCAGATCTGGGACAAGGCCCGCCTGGCGCTGGAGCGCGGCGACCCGACGTCGGCGCGCGCCGCAGCCGCCATCGTCGCTGAGGGCGCTGACGTGCAGGTGGCCGCGCTGCAGCAGGGTGCGCTGGGCTACCTGGCCAAGGACGCGGACGCGCGCAGCGACACGGGGCGCCAGCTGGCGTTGCTCGCATTGGTTCGGCTGGCGCGGCAGGATCCGGACCAGGCCGCGGCGCACCTGCGTGCCGGCTGGGCAGACCGGCTCCGGCCGGACGAGCGCAACTGGATCTGGGGCGTGGTGGGCAAGTGGTCGGCGCTCAGCCGCTCCGGCCTGGCCGTTTCCTACTTTGCGCAGGTCAGCGACATCAATGACCTGAGCGACGACCTGCTGCGCTGGCAGGTGCGTGCCGCAATCCGCATCGGCGACTGGGGCATGGCGCTGCGCGCGACGCGCGCCATGGATGACCTCATGGCCGACGGCGGCGCCTGGGCGTACTGGCAGTCACGCGCGCAGATGGCGCTGGCGCAAACCGACGAAGACCGTGCCCGCGCCCGCTCAGGTTATGAGCGCGTGGCCAACCAGCCGGGTGAGCGCGGCTTCTACCAGAAGCTGGCCCAGGAGGCGCTGGGCCGGGCCATCGTGGCGCCGCCACCGCCGCCGGCGCTGTCCGATGCAGAGCGTGCCTGGGCGCAGCAGCACCCCGGCCTGCGGCGCGCGGTCTACGCCATCGAGCTGGGCCTGCGCAGCGAGGGCGTGCGCGAGTGGAATTACTGGATTGGCCTGCACATCCCGGGCGGCGTGGACGAGCGCCAGGCGCTGGCCGCCGCGGAACTGGCCTGCGCGCACGCGATCTGGGACCGCTGCATCTACAGCAGCGAGCGCACGCGCTCGTTCGTGGATTTCAGGCAACGCTACCCCATGCCGTTCCGCGACGCAGTGGTCAAGCGGTCCGACGCGGTGGGGCTGGACGCCGCCTACGTTTATGGCCTGATCCGGCAGGAAAGCCGCTTCGTGCTGGCTGCGCGCTCGCATGCCGGCGCGTCCGGGCTCATGCAGCTCATGCCGGGCACCGCGCGCTGGACCGCGCGCGAGATCGGGCTGGCGGGCTTCACGCCGTCGCAGACGAACAACCTGGAGACCAACATCCTGCTGGGCACCAGCTACCTCAAGCTGGCGCTGGACGATTTCCAGGGCTCCATGCCCATGGCGTCCGCAGCGTACAACGCCGGCCCGCGCCGGCCCGCCAGCTGGCGTATCGGCCCCGTGCTGGAAGGCGCCATCTGGATAGAGAACATTCCGTTCTGGGAGACGCGCGACTACGTCAAGAAGGTGCTGGCCAACACCACGGACTATGCGGTGCTGCTCACGGGCCAGCCGCAGTCGCTGCGCCAGCGCCTGGGGACCGTGGGGCCGCTGCCACCCGGCATGGACGATCCCAGTCGCGAACTGCCCTGAACACCCGCTGCGGCCGGTGCTTTGCACGCCGCGCTGGCCGTTGCCGCGCGGGTTTCGTAAACTCTAAGTTCCCACCCAGCGCAACGGCGGTTTTCAAGGAGTGCACATGGCTACGCGTATCTTGGTGCTTGGCGGATCGGGGTTCGTCGGGCGTCATCTCATGGAACGGCTGCAGCGGCTGGACCACCTGGGCGTGACAGTGACCGTGCCCACGCGCCGGATTGCATCGGCACGCGAATTGTGGACGCTGACCAGCGTGCAGGCGGTGGAGGCCGACGTGATGCAGGACGGCGTCCTGGAGCAGCTGCTGCCCGGGCACGATGCGGTGGTCAACCTCGTTGGCCGCCTGCATGGAAAGCACGCCGAGTTTGACGCGCTGCACGTGCAGCTGCCGCGGCGGCTGGCCGCGGCCTGTGCCGCCAGCGGTGTCAAGCGGCTGATTCATGTCAGTGCGCTGGCGGCGGCAGGCAGCGCGCCTTCGCACTACCTGCGCAGCAAGGCAGCGGGCGAGCAGGTGCTGCTCCAGGCCGCGCAACTGCACCAGCTGCAGTTGACGCTGCTGCGCCCGGGCATCGTCTTTGGCCCCGGCGGCGGCTTCCTCAACCTGTTTGCCAGCGTCCAGCGGATGCTGCCCGTGGTGCCGCTGGCGCACGGCAGCGCCCGCTTCCAGCCCGTGTTTGTCCGTGACGTGGCGCTGGCGATCGTGCGTTGCCTGCAGGACAAGTCCACCGCCGGGCAGACGTACGAGCTGTGCGGCCCGGACGTCTGGACGCTGCGCGAGCTCATGCGCGCGGCCGGCCAGTGGGCCGGCATACGGCGTGGCCGGGGTCGCCCGGTCTGGCCCATTCCAGCCACGCTGGGGCGCGTGCAGGCCTGGCTGCTCGAGCGCATGCCCGGCACACCCATGCTCAGCCGCGACAACCTGGATTCCATGAAGCTGCCCAGCGTCGCCAGCGGCCGGTTGCCGGGGCTGCAGGAGCTGGGCGTGACGCCGACGCCGCTTGCAGCAGCGGGCCCCATCAGCCTGGGACGCAAGGGGTTCGTGGGGCGGCTTGACAGCTACCGCAGCGAGGCGCGCCGCTGAGGGCCCGTTGTCCGCAACGCCACGGGGCCGATGGCGCATGCACGGAAAAATCGCAAAACCTAGGGTTTGTACCCATATGAACCCCGCTGAAAATCGCAGTTTCACGTTTACACTTGTCAACACTTGAACCGGCTCGTGGCGGACCAGAGGGCGCGCGGGCGGGTGCATTTTTTCATCCAGGAATCACGAAGGAGAGACCGTGAATCAGACATTCCGTAAAAAAATCATCGCAGCGGCCGTTGGTGCGGCCAGCCTGCTCCTGATGCCGGCAGCGTTTGCGCAAATCAAGATCGCCATGGTCATCCCGGCCACCGGCCCGCTGACGCAGTATGGCGACATGGTCAAGGAGGGCGTGCTGACGGCGGTGGATCTGGCCAATGCCGGCGGCGGCATCAACGGCGAGCAGATAGAAACCGTGGTGGTGGACGACGCCTGCGAGCCCAAGCAGGGGCCGGTGGCCGCCAACCGCGTGGTCAACGACGGCATCCATTACGTGGTCGGGCCGGTGTGCTCTGGTGCGGCCATTGCCGCCGTGCCCATCTACGACGACGAGGGCGTGGTCGTGGTGACCCCATCGGCCACGTCGCCCAACGTGACCGACGGCAAGAACTTCCACTTCATCTTCCGCACCATAGGCCGGGATGACCAGCAGGGCCCTGCTGCAGCAAAGTACATCGTCGAGCACATCAAGCCCAAGAAGGTGGCCGTGCTGCACGACAAGCAGTCCTACGGCGAGGGCATTGCCGCCACGGTGCGCGACGACCTGAAAAAGGCCGGCATAGACGTGGTCATGTACGAAGGCATCAACGCCGGCGACAGCGACTACTCGGCGGTCATCACCAAGCTCAAGAGCGAGGGCGCGGATTTTGTCTACTTCGGCGGCTACCACCCGGAGATGGGCCTGCTGCTGCGCCAGGCGGGCGAGCAGGGGCTGGACGCGCGCTGGATGGGGCCTGAAGGCGTGGGCAACCCGACCATCAACTCCATCGCTGGCGATGCGGTCGAGGGCATGCTGCTGACGCTGCCTGCCGACTTCTCCGGCAACCCCGAGAACGCGGACATCGTCAAGGCGTTCAAGGACAAGGGCCGGGATCCTTCCGGCGCATTCCAGCTGACCGCGTACGCGGCCACGCAGGTGATCCTGGACAGCATCAAGGCGGTGGGCGACGACGCGGAGAAGGTGGCGGACTACATGCACGAAAACACCTTTGACACCGCCATCGGCAAGACCAGCTGGAACAAGCAGGGCGACCTGAACACCTTTGAGTTCGAGGTGTTCGAGTGGCACGCTGACGGCAGCAAGTCGCTCGCCAAGTAAGGGGCGTCCGGGCTGGGCGGGTCCCGCGGGACCCGTGCGCCCGGGACGTGACGCCGACCTACCACGCATGATGCCTGCGGGCAGGGACGCCTGATCCCTGCCCGCATGGCCGGCCAACCACGCGCATGTCCGATTTGTGGCTCCAGTTCAGCCAGCAGCTGTTCAACGGCCTGTCGCTGGGGGCGATCTATGCCCTGATTGCCATTGGCTACACCATGGTGTACGGCATCATCGGCATGATCAACTTCGCGCATGGCGAGATCTACATGATCGGCGCCTACACCGGGCTGATCACGCTGTCGATCATTGGCGTGGACAGCGCGCTGCCGCTGTTCATGGTGATTGGCCTCATGCTGATTGCCGCCGTGCTGGTCACCGGCGTCTATGGTCTGGCCGTGGAGCAGATTGCGTACAAGCCGGTGCGCAAGAGTGAATCCCGGCTGGTGGCGCTGATCACGGCCATCGGCATGTCCATCTTCCTGCAGAACTGGATGGCGGCCGGCCAGGGCGCGCGGGACACCGCGGTGCCGCAAATCGTCACCGGCTCGCTGCGCTTTGGCGGCGGCGGGGGCGGGTTTGAGGTCTATGTGCCGTACGCGCGCATCCTGGTCATCGTCGTCACGGTGGTGATGATGATCGCGCTGGCGTTCTACATCAAGTATTCCCGCATGGGACGCGCCTCGCGCGCCTGCTCGCAGGACATGCAGATGGCGGGCCTGCTCGGCATAGACATCAACCGCGTCATCTCGTTCACGTTCATCCTGGGCGCGGTGATGGCCGCCGTGGGCGGCGTGCTCATTGCGCTGGCGGTGGGCAAGCTCAATCCGTTCATCGGCTTCATTGCCGGCATCAAGGCATTTACCGCCGCGGTGCTGGGCGGCATAGGCTCGGTGCCCGGCGCCATGCTGGGCGGCGTGCTGCTGGGGCTGGCCGAAACCTTTGCAGCCGCGTACATCTCATCGGAGTACAAGGACATCGTTGCGTTCCTGATCCTGGTGCTCATCCTGCTTGTCCGGCCCACCGGGCTGCTGGGCAAGCCCGAAGTGGAGAAGGTCTGATGCAGCCAGCAGGCAGCGGCCGGGCGCCGGCCTGGCGCGCCGACCTGGGGCCGGCGCTGATTTCGGCGCTGCTGACCGTGGTGCTCATGCTGCCGGTCTTTGGCTTGCACCTGCAGCGCGCCGGCGCGATCACCATCGTGGTACCGCACTGGCAGCCGGTGTTCTGGGCCGCGCTGCTGGTGTTCGTGGTACAGATGCTGCGTCCGCAGATTGCGCGGCTGCAACTGGGGCGCCGCATTCCGCGCTTGCCGCGTCCGACGCTCTCGTCGCGGCAAAATACCCTGCTGCTGTGGCTGGTGGCGCTGGTGGCGGTGACGTGGCCGTTCCTTGCCGGCCGCAGCGCGGTGGACATTGCCACGCTGGCCATGATCTACGTCATGCTCGGGCTGGGCCTCAACATCGTCGTGGGCTTTGCGGGGCTGCTGGACCTGGGCTATGTGGGCTTCTACGCCGTGGGGGCGTACAGCTATGCCATGCTCCACCACTGGGCTGGCTGGGGCTTCTGGTGGTCGCTGCCCGTGGCCGGTGCCATGGCGGCGTTTTTCGGCTACATCCTGGGCTTTCCGGTGCTGCGCCTGCGCGGCGACTACCTGGCCATCGTGACGCTGGGTTTTGGCGAGATCATCCGCCTCATGCTCATCAACCTGAAGAGCTGGACCGGCGGGCCGGACGGCATTGCCGGCATTCCCAAGCCGACCATCTTCGGCTACGAGCTGGCGCGCCGCGCCAGTACCGAAGGCGGCACCACTTTTCACCAGCTGCTGGGGCTCAAATACGACTCGCATCACACGGTGATTGCGCTCTACCTCATCGGCCTGTTCCTGGCCGCGGTGACGCTGTGGTTCTCCAACCGGCTCATCCGCATGCCGGTGGGCCGTGCCTGGGAGGCGCTGCGCGAGGACGAGATCGCCTGCCGCTCGCTGGGGCTGAATCCCACGACGATCAAGCTCTCGGCCTTTACCCTGGGCGCCATGTTCGCCGGTTTTGGCGGCGCGCTGTTCGCGGCGCGGCAGGGCATCGTCAACCCGGAGTCGTTCACCTTCATCGAGTCCGCGCTCATCCTGGCCATCGTCGTGCTCGGCGGCATGGGCTCGCAGCTGGGCGTCATCCTGGCTGCCATCCTCATCGTCGTCGTGCCTGAGCTGGCGCGTGAATTTGCCAGCTACCGCATGATGATCTTTGGCCTGGTCATGATCGTCATGATGATCTGGCGGCCGCAGGGCCTGCTGCCGGCCAAGCGCCACGTGGTCGAGGTCAGTTAGCGTGCTGAGTCACAAACATCTCAACGCCCTGACGCGAAATCCGCCGGCTTTGCCCGGTCGAGCTGCCTATGGCCCAGCACACTAGGGTGGCGGCAGAACCCTTCCTGCACGTGGCGGACCTGAGCATGCGCTTTGGCGGCCTGCTTGCCGTGGACGGCATCGCCTTTGACGTGCCCGAGCACGAGATCTTTGCCATCATCGGCCCCAACGGTGCGGGCAAGACCACGGTGTTCAACTGCATCAGCGGCTTCTACAAGCCAACCACCGGCAGCATCGCACTCCAGGGCCGCAACATCGCCCGCATCGGCAGCCACTCGGTGGCGCGGCGCGGCGTGGTGCGCACGTTCCAGAACGTGCGGCTGTTCAAGCACATGACGGTGCTCGAGAACCTGCTGGTGGCGCAGCACGCGCACCTGCTGACCTCGTTTCCGGCGGGGCTGCTCAAGACGCGCGCGTACCGAGAGAGCGAGCAACGGGCGGTGGAGACGGCGCTGCACTGGCTGGACATCGTCGATTTGCGTGAATTTGCCAACCGCGAGTCGGGCTTTCTGGCGTATGGCCACCAGCGCCGCGTGGAGATTGCCCGTTGCATGGTGACCCAGCCCAAGGTGCTCATGCTCGACGAGCCGGCGGCCGGTCTCAATCCACAGGAAAAACGCGACCTGCAGGCGCTCATCCGGCAGCTGCGTGACAAGCATGGCGTCACGGTGTTGCTGATCGAGCACGACATGAGCCTGGTCATGGGCGTGTCCGAGCGCATCCTGGTCATGGAACACGGCAAGCCGATTGCGCTGGGAACGCCCGAGGAAATACAGGGCAACGAACGCGTCATCAAGGCGTACCTGGGGGAAGAGTGATGGCGGCGACCCCTGGCACGCGCATGCTCGAGCTGCAAGGCCTGTCCACCAACTATGGCGCCATTCGCGCCGTCGACGAGGTCAACCTGTACGTGGATGCCGGCGAGATCGTCACGCTCATCGGCTCCAACGGCGCCGGCAAGACATCGACGCTGATGACCATCTGCGGCAACCCGCGCGCCAGCGGCGGCCGCGTGCTGCTGGAGGGCGAGGACATCACCTGGCTGCCCTCCTACACCATCATGCGCAAGGGCATCGCCATCTCGCCCGAGGGGCGCCGCATGTTCCCCGGCCTGACGGTGCTGGAAAACCTGCACATGGGCGGGTTTTTCCTGGACAAGGCCGAGATAGAAAGACAGGTGGCCCACGTCTACGAGCTGTTCCCGCGCCTGAGCGAGCGCCCGGGGCAGCGCGCCGGCACGCTGTCCGGCGGCGAGCAGCAGATGCTCGCCATAGGGCGCGCGCTCATGAGCAAGCCGCGCCTGCTGCTGCTGGACGAGCCCACGCTGGGACTGGCGCCGCTCATCATCGCGCAGATCTTCGAGATCATCGAGACCATACGCGGCGAGGGCGTCACGGTTTTCCTGGTCGAGCAAAACGCCAACAAGGCGCTGCGCATCGCCGACCGCGGCTACGTGCTGGAGAACGGCCGCATCGTGCTCGAGGACACGGGCGCGGCGCTGCTGCAGAACCCCGACGTGCGCAAGGCGTACCTGGGCGCCTGAGCCAGGCACGCCGGGGCGTTTTGCCCTATATTCAAGAGGGTGAGCCGCACGCAGCGACCCACGCGGAGGGGTCCGGCTCCTCACGTGATCCGGACCCGGTTGCATCAACCCTGGAAAGGAAGCGTCATGGCGCAGATACTGGGCCCGCGAAAACTGGGGCCACTCACCCCCCTGGTCGGCCACTGGGAAGGCAACGAGGGCATAGACCTCTCCTACCACAACAACGACGACGAGACAGGGCAGACCGGCTACTTTGAAAAGGCCTGGTTCAAGCCCATTCCGGTGCAGCAGAACGGCAGGCAGTTCCTGGAGGGGCTGACCTACCAGATGACCGCGTGGCGCCACGGCGAGGAGGCCATGGACCCGTTCCACGACGAGGTCGGCTACCTGCTGTGGGACAAGAAGCGCGAAATCGTCATGCGCGCCGTGACCTTTGGCCGCGGCATTTCCGTCCTGGCCGGCAGCGCCGCTGGCGCCCGCGACAAGGAAATCCATTTCAACGCCAGCCCAGGCTCGGCGGACTGGGGCATTCTTCAAAACCCCTACCTGCTCGAGCGCGCCGAGATCAAGGACTTCAAGAGCAGCTTCAAGTTCAACGGCGATGGCTCGTTCAGCTACACGTCGGATCTGCTGCTCAAGCTCGCGGCCACCGGCGAGGAAATGCACCACACCGACGAAAACACGCTGCGCAAGGTGGGCTGAGCAACCCGCCCACCCGCATTCCGGCGCACGCGGTCCGATCCGGGGGGCCATGCCCTCGTTTCAAACCACCGGCGCTCGCGACCGAACGAATTACGGCGCGGCGAATCAAACAGGCATTGCAATCCGGGGAGTGGCGATGCCAAAGGCAGTTCACTGGCGCGGCGGGGTGGGAGACCGCTGGATGGTGCAGCCACTGGCCAGGTTGTCGCGCAGCCGGGCCAACCTGTGGCTGGGCTTGGGCTGCGACTGGCTTGCCGCCTGCCTGCTTTGCGGCGCTGCGCTTGCGCACGGCGGCTTGGCGGCCCCGGCAGCGCTGCTCATCGTGCCGCTGGGCCTGCTGATGTTCAGCTTCGTGGAGTACGCGGCGCACCGCTGGCTTTTTCACGGGCGCACCGGCCCGCTGCGGGCCGGCCACGCCCGCCATCACCGCAACCCGGCCGGCTACGATGCGCTGCCGTTCTTCCTGCCGCCGCTCGTCATGGCCGGGCTTGCCGGGCTGCTGATGCTGGTGTTGCCAACAGCGATGGCGCTGCTGCTGGCCGGTGTGTTCGCCATGGGCTATGCGCTGTACGGTTCCAGCCACGTCATCCTGCACGCGCGGCGCTTTCGCACGCCGCTGCTGGCGCGCTGGCAACGGTTTCACGACGTGCACCACAGTCACCCCGGCAGCAACTTTGGCGTGACCACCGGCCTGTGGGACTGGCTGCTGGGCACGGAGCAGGGGCGCGGGCGCAAATAGGGCAACGGTCTGGTGCGCCGCGCGGCGCGGGTGCCTGCGCCGGGGTGCTGCCGGGCGGAACGCTGCGCGGGGTTTTCTTGTGGCGTGCAGCGTCAGCGCAGCAGGCGCTGGTCGAACCAGAACGGCTCGTCGGCTTCGGCCAGGTGCGTGGCGGCCTGCGGATGCGCGGGGTTGATCAGGTAGTTGGTTGCCCGCGGCACCAGCGCCGAGGGCACGCCGAGCAGGAGTGCGCTGCCACCGTCCAGCCATTGGCTGCCCATCGCGCGGCAGGTAACCTCGTTGGCCTGCCAGCCGTCAGGGAGCGCCGTCTTGTCCAGTGCCTGCTTGATCGCGCCCGGGGTGACCGTGATGCACAGGAGTCGCAGCGTCGTCGGAACGTCGGCCAAGCTCAGGTTCAGGTGCGCGAGCGACTCCAGCACGGCCAGTGCGGGGTGTTCGGCAGCGTAGGCGACGCGGCGTGGCCGGTTGTGCCAGCGCCCGCTGACCAGGGTTCCGCCGAACCCGTCGAGGCCGGGGTGCGCCGTCAGCCGCCACAGGCGCATCAAAAAACGCCGTATCGTGTGCGCAACAGTTTGTTTTCCACGATTCTGGCGCCGACTTCGTAGGCGCACAGCTGCAGCGGCGAGATGGCGGCTGCGCCGCGGACGTAATCCGCGGGACGCGCGAACCAGTTGCGTGCCTGTTCCTCGTTGCCGAACAGGTCCATGGCGCGCGCCAGCACGCGCGTCACGCGCAGCGCTTTTTCCGATTCGGATTCCGACAACACGCCCTCCGCGGCGCGCCGGCGCAGGCTGCTGCGCGAGCCTATGACTTGCTCGCCCCCCGCAGGTAGGCTGCGGGTGAGCCGGTTGAATGCACGCATGGGGACGCCTGCCTGCTGCAGCCGCAGGATATCCTGCTCCGAGCGCAGCGGCACGCCGATCAGCTCGCCCATGGTGGTGTAGACGCTGTGGGGCGCCGCCGGGCCGGATGCGGCGGCCTTGCCGGTAACCTGAACCCTGGCGCGGCCGCTTGCTTGCCCGCGCTTGCCCGCCGGCGCCGGGCGAAAGAGTGTCGTGCTGGTCATGTCTGCTCCATTTGAGCGCATTTTAGCGCCATTTGGGCATTGCTGCCGAGGTGACTGTGGTGCACTTTGTGAAACCCCCCGCCAGCGCAGGCGCGCGCCGCTTTCCACGGAACAAACCGCAACGCGAAAGCAAACGGGGGTGAAGGTTCAGGGCAAGATGACGGTTGCAAGGGCTTCAGCAAGAAACGGGCTGCTGCCAATCCCCACCCCGATGAGCGCACCGGCACAGAGCACGACCACGGCATGGCTAGACAGACCCAAGGTCGCCGGCGGGGCGCCCGGCGGGTCAGCGAAATACATCGGCGCGATGACGCGGGCATAGTAGAACAGCGACACGACCGTGTTCAGCACCGCCGCCAACGCCAGCCACGCATAGCCGCCGTCTATTGTGACCAGGAACAGTCCCAGCTTTCCCACGAACCCGATCAGCGGCGGAATGCCCACCAGCGACAGGAAAGCGACGATCAGCGCCGCTGCCATCGCGGGCCGGGTGCGCGCCAGCCCCGCGTAACCGGACAGGGCGGTGCGCCCGCGCAGTTGCGCGACGACGGCAAACGCGGTGACGTTGGCCAGCGCATAGGCGGCGAGGAACCAGATCAGCCAGGGCAGCGCGCCGGGTGCGAGATCGGCCACCGCCACGGCCATCAGCGCGTAGCCTGATTGCGACACCGAGGACCAGCCGATCAGGCGCCGCACGTCCGTCTGCCAGAGTGCGGCGAGGTTGCCCAGGCTCATCGTCGCCACCGACAGCGCCGCGATCAGCGGGCGCAGCATCTCAGCATCGGGAAAGAGATGCACGAGGCGGTACAGTGCCAGCGCCGCGCCGATCTTGGGCACCACGGTCAGGAAGGCCGCCGCCGGCACCGGCGCACCTTCGGCGACGTCGGGCACCCAGGCATGACCCGGCAGCGCGCCCAGCTTGAACGCAAGGCCGCTGACGATCAGCGCAAGGCCCGTCAACGCCAGGGGTGACGAGACATCCAGCCCTTTCAATCCCGCGTAGTCGCTGGTTCCGGCCATGCCCATCACCAAGATCACGCCGATCACCAGCAGCGCGTTGGCCAGGGCTCCGATCAGGAAGTATTTCATTCCCGCCTCGACCGACAGCGCCCAGTCGCGGTGCCAGGCGGCCAGCACGTAGCCCGTGACCGACGAGAGCAGCACCGCCATGACGAGCTGCAACAGATCCGCCGCGCCCGCCATGGCAATGGCGCCGAGGGCGGAGAAGAGCGTCATGGTGTAGAACTCGCCATGCCGGCGGTCGCGGGCGAACCAGCGCGGCGCGAGGATCAGGCACAGCGCCGTCGCGACCACGATCATCAGCCGCGCCCAGAGCGTCACGCCGTCGAGCGCCCAGGTGCCCGAGAAGGTGAGCCGCGCCTCGCTGCGCTGCGCAAATGCCCAGAGCGCTGCCACCGCCAGTGCGGCCAGCGCGGGCGCGAGGCACCAGCCCAGCCTTTGCTGCGGCAGCACCATCGCCAGCAGCAGTGCCGCGCTGGCGCCTGCGATCAGCGCGATCTCGGGGCCGAGATCGGCGACGGGCATCTCAGCCACCCCCGAAGGCCAGCGCCGGGCCCGCCGCGATCATGTCCAGGAGCCAGGCGGGCCAGACGCCGATCAGCACGACCAGCGCCAGCAGCGCGGCGAGGATGCACCCTTCCGTGCGCGTCAGGTCGGTGAAGCCGTCGAGCGCGGGCGGCCGGTCCCCGAAGAAAATCCGCTGCAGCATGCCCAGGAACAGCGCCGCCGTGACGATCAGGCCCAGCAGGGCCAGCGCCGCCAGCCATGGCCAGATCGCGAAGGCGCCTATGAAGATCTGCACCTCGGCCACGAAGCTGGCCAGCCCCGGCAGGCCCAGCGAGGCAAAGCTCGCCAGCCCCATCGCCGCCATCATGCGCGGCGCATTGCCCGCCAGCCCGCCGTAGTGGTCAAGCTCGTAATCCTGCGTACGCGCCCAGAACGCACCCGCGATCAGGAACAGCGCGCCGGTGATCAGGCCATGCGCCACCATCTCGACCACTGCGCCGGCCAGCGCCAGGTCGCGCGCGGCCTCGTGCCCGGTGACCGCAGATCCCGCCACGGCAATGCCCAGCACCGCGTATCCCATGTGGTTGACCGAGGTATACGCGATGCGTCGCTTGAAATTCTCCTGCGCGAAGGCAACGATACTGCCCCAGAGGATGGAAATGAGCGCGACGATGCCAATGGCCAGCGCCCAGGCGGCGAAGGTCTCGCGCATCATCTGCATCGCGATGCGCGCCAGGCCGTAGACGCCCATCTTGAGCAGCACCCCGGCGAGGATCGCCGAGGCCGGCCCCGGCGCGTCGACATGCGCGGGCGGCAGCCAGGTATGCACCGGAAAGAGCGGCGTCTTGATGGCGAAGCCGATCACGAAGCCCAGCAGGATCAGCCCCGCGCGAACATCCATCCCCGCCACCGGCTGCAGCGCGATCAACTCGCGCATGTCGAACGTCAGCGGATCGGTCATCAGAACCAGCGCGATGATGGCCAGCAGGATCAGCAGCGAGCCGGCAAGCGTGTAGAGAAAGAACTTGAGCGCCGCGCGTTGCGCCTCGCCGTGCCCCCAGCGGCCGATGAGGAAATACATGCCCACCAGGCTGAGGTCGAAGAACACGTAGAAGAGCAGCAGGTCGAGCGTCAGGAACAGGCCCAGCGACGCGCCTTCGAGGAACAGGAACCACGCGTAGTATTGGCGTGCGTTCACCTCTCGCTCCATCGGCCAGGCGATGGCGGCGACGAAGAGAAGCCCGCTCATCAGCGCCACGGGCAGCGACAGGCCGTCGACGCCGACGCGCCAGGCGACGCCGAGCGCCGGAAGCCACGGTGCCTCGGTCACCGCCTGGAACCCGGCGCCGGGGGTGAAACCCGCCCAGACCACGACCAGTGCCAGCAGCGCCAGCGCCGCCGTGGCGATGGCAATGGCGCGCGACGCGCCTGCCGGCACCGGCGCAAAGGCCAACAGTGCGGCGGCAGCGAATGGCAGCAGGACGGCCAAAGTCAGCATGTCAGGCCTTTCCGAAAATCAGCATCAGGATCGCCAGCAGCGCGCCAATCCCAAAAATCGCGTAGTAGTGATGCGACAGCCCGGTTTGCAGCCGCCGCGCATCGGCACCACTGCGCCCCGTGATCCGCGCAGCGCCCTCGGGCAGGCCGTCGCACAACGTTTCCCCGGCGCCATCGCTCCGCCGCGCAACGGCGCGCGTCATGGCGGCAACCTGCCACACGGCCGCGTTGAAAATGTCCCGGTCGGCCTGCATCGCGCCCCAGGCACGCCGCCCGCCGCGCGCGACATGCCGCGCGCCCGTGGCTGCGCCGCGCGGGATCGCATCCAGCACGGCATCGTCCAGCCTTGCGGCCAAGGCTGCGAGACGCTCGAAGGGCCGGATGATGCCGCGTTCGATCAGCGCGGGCAGGCCCAGCCAGTCGGCGGCTCGCGGCTCTGGCGCCGTCTCGCGCCGCGCCAGCGTCAATCCGGCCAGCAGGCCCACGGCAAGCAGCGTCAGCGAGACCGCGATCTCCAGTGGCTTGCCCTCGGGCAGGCGCATGGGCAGCGTGTCCTGAACAGGGGGTAGCCACAGCAGGCCCAGGCCAAGGCAGGCCAGCGCCAGTGCGCCGAGCGCGGCCATCCCGGACCAGCGCGGTCTTGCCTTGGGCAAGACATCACCCGGACCATAGGCCAACCACCAGAACCGCGCGGCATACGCGGCGCTGAACGCGCCCGCGACCATCACGGCAAGGCCCAGCCAGAGGCTTTCATGGCCGGCGGCGGCGGTGATCTGCTCCTTGCTCCAGGCGGCCCCCAGCGGCGGCACGGCGGCCAGCGCCAGTGCCGCCAGCGCGGTCAGCCCGGCCACCCAGGGCAACGTGCGCAGGAAGCCCATGGCGCGCAGGCGGTAGGTTCCGGCCGCATCGCCGGCGATCCCGGCGGACAGGAACAGCGGCGCCTTGAGCGCGGCATGGGCGACCTGATGCGCCACGGCCACACCCGGATAGCCCGCGCCGACCGCAACGAACATCAGTCCCAGCTGCGCCGAGGTCGAGGCGGCCAGCAGCTTTTTGGCATGGCCCTGCATCACCGCCACCGCGCCGCCCGCGAGCGCGGTGGCAAGGCCGAGCGCGATCACAGCACCGCTCCAGCCCGGCGCGCTTGCCAGCCACGGATGCAGCCGCGCCAGCAGGTACGCCCCCGCCGCCACCATCGTCGCTGCATGGAGCAACGCCGACACGGAGGACGGGCCATCCATCGCGCGGAAGAGCCAGGGCGCGAACGGTCCCTGTCCTGCCTTGGCCCCGGCGGCGATCAGCACGCCGAAGGCCGCCAGCGCCAGCGGCAGGCCATCGAGCCGTCCGAGCGCGGCATAGTCCAGCGCGCCGGCGCCGCGCCACGTTGCCATCAGCGCGAGGAACAGCCCCAGGTCGCCCAGCCGAGTCGTGACGAAGGCATAGCGTCCCGAGGCCATGGTCGCGTCATCGCGCCAGAGATGCCCGATAAGCGCCCAGGAGCAGAACCCCATGACCTCCCATCCGATCAGCAGCGACAGCAGGTCGGCGGCCGTGACCGCCAGTTCCATCGCGCCGCAGAAGACCAGCATCAGGCCCAGCAGCCGCGCCAGCCCGCACGCCTCATCGTGCGCGGCGGCAAAGACCAGGACCGCCAGCGCCACCGCCGGAACGGTGAGCGCCACCGCCGCAGACAGCGGCGTGAGCGCCAGCTGCAACTCAAGCCCCGCGCCCCAGGTGAAGCCGCCCGTCCAACCCTGCGCGGCGGCCAACACCGCCAGCAGTAGCGTCACCACCGTCGCCCCGCCGGCCATCAGGCCCAGGCGCAGGCGCGATCCATCGCCCCAGGCCCAGATCGCCAGCCCGGCCAGCGCCGGAAAGAGGGAGAGCGCAAACAGCATCAGTGTTTCATCGTCGCCAGGCTTTCGGTCGTGTCCGCCTGCCGCTTGCGATAAACCGCAACGACGAGGGCAAAGCCCACGGCCATCTCGACCGCCATCACCGCCATGACGATGATCGCCAGAAGCTGTCCCTTGGGCATGCCGCCCAGGCTGAAGGACCAAAAGCCCATCAACGCCAGGATCGCGCCGTTCAGCATCAGCTCCAGCCCCATCATCAGCATGACGAAACTCTGCTGCGAGAGCGCGCCGTACAGCCCGATGCCGATCAGCGCGGCGGCAACGATGAGGACGGAAACCAGCGTCATCTCAATGCCCTCCGTGGTGGTGATGATGATGCCCGCCACCGTTTTCCGGCTTGCGCCCCGCAGGTTCGCCGCCCGGGGTCAGGCCGGGCGGCACCGACCCCGCGTCGGAGTCGCCATAGCGCCCCGAGCGCGCCGACAGCACCACCGCGCCAATCATCGTCGCCAGCAATGTCACGCCCGCCGTCTCGAAGATCAGCATGGACGGCCCCAGCAATTCGTGGCCCAGAGCACGCACCACGTCGGCCCCTTCGGGCACCGGCTGCGACGGCAGGTCCGACAACAGCACCGCCAGCACCAGCCCGCCAAACGCGACGATTCCGGCGGCGATGGAAAACCGGTGCTGATGCACCATCATCATCGGGTTCAGCCCGGCGGGGTTCATCATGAACATGACCATGAACAGCGCCATGACCATCATCTCGACCGCCATCATGAAGATCGTGGCGATGCCGATATAGGGCGCGGCCAGCAAGACCGCGATCAGGCCCACGGCGATGAAGGATACCATCAGCTGGAACGAGGCGCGCACCATGGAATCGACACGAAACACGCGCCAGCCGGACCAGATCGCCAGCGCCGAAAACGCAAGGAACAGCACGTTGGTCATGGCAGCACCGTCACACCCACCAGCGCCAGGTTGGCGAACGAGAGCGGCAGCAGCACGACCCAGAGCAAGGTCAGCATCCGCGCCGGCGGCATCCGCGCGAAGAAGCGCCCTGCGGCCACAGTCGCGGCCATCACGGCCAGCGTCTTGAGCAGCAGCCAGAGCGGCCCCGGCAGGACGGGGCCGAGGTGGCCGCCCAGAAAGGCCGTCGCTGCCATGCCTGAGAACGCCACCAGCATCGCGGCGCGCGCGAATTGCCACATCGCCAGTGCCGGCCCGCTTTCCTCGGCGCTGGTGCCGCCCGCGAGTTCTGCGCCGTCAGCATAGTCGAACGGCCCGCGCAGCGTGATCGCCAGCCCCAGCGCCATGAACAGCGGCAGGCCGAGCGGCTGGCGCACCACGTTCCAGAGATCCCGCTGCGCCTCGACCACCGCGAGCACCGACAGCGACTGTGCAGGAAGCGCCGCGCCAATCAGCACGAACATCGACAGCAGCATGGCGGGCAGGCCGATGGCCACGTAGCGGTAGGCGCCGATCAGCGGCAGCGGCGCGTTGGGCGACCAGCCGTGCAGGAAGACGACCACCACCGTCAGCGCCTCGCACGCGCCCCACAGGACAAGGCCGGTGGACAGATCGCTGGCGACGATTCCCGGCGCCAGCGGCACGACCGACAGGCCAACCAGCGCCAGCGCCAGGTACCAGCCGGGGGCCAGCAGGCGGTTCAGCCGGTCCGGGGCTTCGGTCGGCGTGTTCGGGCGCAACAGCAGCGCGGCACCGCTTCGCAGCGGGCCGAGAACCGTGGCGCCGCGCCCGGTGCCGATGCGGTCGAAGATGGCGGCGGTCCAGACCAGCAGCGGCAGCGCCAGCAGCAAGGCGAGGGTGGCGGCGATCATGCGGCCTGCCCCTGCATGCAGGCAGCGCGCAGGCGCGACGGCGGAAAGCTGGCCAGCCACAGCACCGCCTCGGCCCATTCCAGTCCCGGCAGGGCGTCGGGCAGCGGTTCGGGCGTCTCGGTCACCTCCTCGCCGCGCAGCCATGCCGACAGCCGCCGCCGCGTGCCCGAGCCCTTTGACAAGGCCAGCAGGGCCCCGCGCGCCCGTGCCGCACGCGGCCCGATTCCCATGAGCCGCAGCATCCGCGCGGCGCAGGGAGCCGGCCTGTCTCCCTCCGGTCCCTGATCGAAGGGCGGCGATGCCACATGCGCCGAGACGATCACGTCGCCCTGCAGGGTCAGGTCCATTACCAGCCCCGGCGGCAGCATCGGCAGGAACGGGCCAAAACGAGCGGTGTAGGCATCGAGCGCAAGACCGTCGCGGATGTCCTCGGCGGTCATCGCCATCGGGCGGCCATGGGGATTGCCACCCATCATGCCGGTGCCGCCCTGGCCATGCGGTCCCATCCCCTGCCACGGATGCGGCGGCACGTCGGGGCGCTGATCGGGATCGTTGGCCATTGCGGCCCGCCGGATCGCCGGAAGGGGATCGTCGCCCGCCACGGTTTCACCCCGCGCAAACAGCGGCGGCGCCTGCCACCAGACCGTGCCGCGCGGCGGCGGAACCTGCGCGTGCAGCCGCTCCAGCGCCCGCTGGTGCGCCGCATCCACGGCCCCTGCGACCAGCAGCACGCGGGCGTGGCGCGGGGATGCGACCAGCCGCAGGCCGGGTCTGCGCGCCAGCCTCTCGACCAGAGCCAGCCCCCGCGTGCCGGTTGCGGCGAATATGGGAATCTCGGCCCCGCGCGCCAGGGCGGACAGCAGGCTCATTGCCACCGGAACACCCCCTCGCGCCAGCCATAGAGGATGCCGATGGAGAGAATCCCGAGGAACATGCCCATCTCAGCCAGCGCCACCGGCCCGGTCTCCACGTAGACCACCGCCCACGGATACATGAACATCATCTCCATCTCGAACGCGATGAACAGCACCGCCATGGGGTAATAGCGAACGTGGAACCGCTGCCAGGCGTGGGTTTCGGGCAGCCCGCCCCCAAGGAAGGGTGCGCGCCCCGGCCATGTCGCGCTGCCCTGTGCTCCGATCCGCTGTATTGCGATCGTGAAGGCGATGGCAAGCAGCACGAGGATGATTGGCATTGCGATGTGTGTCATGGTCTCTATCTTCCGATCACGCCCGGCGTGGAGTCATCCCGGGAGCGTCACCACACAGCCTGAATTTCTCCCATTTCGAGAAGGTATCACGTCCCGCTGCGTTCCTGCCCAGCCTGTTCATCCTAGATTCAGCAGTTGGATGCGTTCGAGCGTGCTGCGATGGGCGTGCCAGGCAAGACGCGACAACGCAGCAGACTACTGTCTGCAAGGCGGAGCAACGCAGCATGGCGCGTCCAGCGCTGTGCGATCGGGCGCATAGCGTGCCCACCAAAATGGTGTACTCGTGCAAGCTTGGCTTTTCCTTTGTTCACAACAATATATGCACACCAGGCAGCGTTCGACTGCTGAATCTAGGTTCATTGCGCCACGCGAAACAACCCGACGCCGCACAACGGCAGAAGCCACAAAAACCGGCGGTCAGGCCGGGATCCAGCTCAAGAGTCAGGGCGGCCTCCTGCGAGCTGCCGGTCTCGTTCAGGGTACCGCCTTCGGTGCACTCACCTGCGTGACCATGCCGTCGGCGCGAGGCGTGACGCCGGTCGCAATATCGCTTTCTGACGGAGCGTCCAGCTGCACCAGATCACTGCGGGATTTCACCAGGCCAGCCATACCGCCATCGACTGAACCGAGCGCGAGAACCGCAGGTCTGTCGGAGCTGGAGGCGAGGGTACAAGCGAGACCGTCGGGGGAAAAGCCGGGCAATGAAAACCACAAGCCCTTTGTCTGGAGGGCAAAGGCCGGCGACGTCCCCCAGAAGACCATCCGGGGCCAACAGGCGATCACGTGCCGGACAGGATGGCGCACTACACCAGGGTCAATGCGTGGCGTCGGCGGTGCGGCACGCGCTGACTTGCGACGGCGGCGCAGTTGCCGGGCGCGCCAGAACCGGCGCCAGCGCCTGGCCGGTCCAGGTGCCCGCCCGCACCACGTCCTCCGGAGTGCCTGCCGCCACGATGCGGCCGCCGGCGTCGCCGCCTTCTGGCCCCAGGTCGATGACCCAGTCGGCCTCGGCAATGAGGTCCAGGTCGTGTTCGATGACGATGACACTGTGGCCCGCATCGACCAGGCGGTGCAGAACGGCGATGAGCTTTTCAACGTCCTGCACGTGCAGCCCCACCGTGGGTTCGTCCAGCACATACAGCGTGTGCGGTGCCCTGCGCCCGCGCCGGGTGATGTCGTCGCGCACCTTGGCCAGCTCGCTCACCAGCTTGATGCGCTGCGCCTCGCCGCCCGAGAGCGTGGGCGAGGGCTGGCCCAGCGTGAGGTAGCCCAGGCCGATGTCCGTGAGCAGTTGCAGCGGGTGGCTGATCGCGGGCATGCTGGCAAAGAATCCGGCGGCGTCGGCGATTTCCATCTGCAGGATGTCGCCTATGGTCTGGCCGCGCCAGGTGACGGCCAGCGTCTCCGGGTTGAAGCGCTGGCCGTGGCAGGTTTCGCACGGCACCTTGACCGCGGGCAGGAAGTTCATTTCCACGGTGCGCAGGCCCTGGCCCTTGCAGTCGGGGCAGCGGCCGGCGGCGGTGTTGAAGCTGAAGCGGCTCTTGCCGTAGCCGCGCGCGCGGGCCTCCAGCGTCTCGGCAAAGAGCGTGCGCACGTGGTCCCAGAAGCCGACGTAGGTGGCGGGACACGAGCGCGGCGTCTTGCCTATGGGCGTCTGGTCCACTTCCAGCACGCGGTCTATGGTTTCAAACCCTGAAAGGCCCGTGCAGCCGACCAGGGGCGGCGCCTTGCCGGCGTCCATGGCGTCGCGGCCGGCCCGGGTGCGGCGCTGCGCGACCCAGGCGGCGACGTTGGTCAGAAGCACGTCGCGTGCCAGCGTGGACTTGCCCGAGCCGCTGACGCCGGTGACCGCCACCAGCCGCGCCAGCGGCACGCCCACGTCCAGGTTGGCCAGGTTGTGCAGGCGCGCGCCATGCAGCCGGAGCCAGCGCTGCTCCTCGTTGTCCCGGGTGACCGGGCGGCGCGGCTGCAGCGGGTGTGCGATGGCCTGCCTGAGGTAGCGTCCGGTGGCCGAGTCGGGCGTCGCGGCCAGGTCGCTGGCGCTGCCTTCGGCGACCAGCCGGCCGCCGTGCATGCCGGCGCCGGGGCCTATGTCCATGAGGTGCTCGGCGGCGCGGATGGTGTCCATGTCGTGCTCGACGACGACCAGTGTGTTGCCCTTGTCGCTGAGTTCCTTCAGTGCGCCCAGCAGGATGCGGTTGTCGCGCGCGTGCAGGCCGATGGTCGGTTCATCCAGCACGTAGCACACGCCCTGCAGGTTGCTGCCCAGTTGCGCTGCCAGCCGGATGCGCTGCGACTCGCCGCCCGACAGCGTGGGCGCGCCGCGGTCCAGCGTGAGGTAGCCCAGCCCGACGCGCTCGAGGAACGCCAGCCGGCTCCTAATTTCCGGCAGCAGGTCGCGCGCAATCTGGGCGGCGCGGCCTTCGAGATGCAGGTCTTGCACCCAGTGGTGCAGGTCGGTCACCGAGCGGCGCGCCAGTTCGGTGATGGCCACGCCGTCCGTTGTGCGGTGTGCGTCGTGCGCTTGGCGTGGCACCTCTTCACGCCCGACGCCCGACGCCGGACGCTCAACCTCCAGCAGCACGGCGCGGGCCGTGGCGTTGAGGCGGGTGCCGTCGCAGGTGGCGCAGCGCTGCTCGACGAAGTCGTCGTCCAGCTCGGGTTCGGCAAAACTTTGCTCGCGGCCGCGGTTGTCGCGGGCGAGCACCGAGTCGTCCATGATCTTGCGCTGCCGGCGCGTGAGCTGAACGCCGGTGCCGACGCAGTCGGGGCACCAGCCGTGCTTGCTGTTGTACGAGAACAGGCGCGGGTCGGGCTCGGGGTACGAGGTGCCGCAGACGGGGCAGGCGCGCAGCGTGGAGAAGACCTCGACCTGGCCGATATCTGCCGTGGATTCGCCCGCCGCCATCGCGGCGCTGAGGCCTTCGAGCCGGCTCAGCACCTGGACGACGCCGTTGCCGTGCTCCAGCGCCGTGGCCAGCGCGTCGCGCAGCAGCGCCTCGTTGGCTGGCGTGACGGTGAGGCTGAGCACCGGCAGCTCGATGTTGTGTTCTTCAAAGCGGGCGATGCGCGGAAACGCGTCGGTGGGCAGGAAGTTGCCGTCGACGCGCAGATGCGTGTGGCCACGCGGCCGCGCCCAGTCGGCCAGCTCGGTGTAGACGCCCTTGCGCGCAACCACCAGCGGCGCGAGCAGGCCGACGTGCTGGCCGCGGTAGCGCGCCATGATCTGTGCCGCGATGCGCTCGGGCGTTTGTGGTTGCACCGCGGCGCCGTCGTGCACGCAGTGCTGCACGCCCAGCTTGACGTAGAGCAGGCGCAAATAGTGCCAGACTTCGGTGGTCGTCCCGACCGTGCTCTTGCGGCCGCCGCGCGACAGGCGCTGCTCTATCGCCACGGTGGGCGGGATGCCGTAGATGGCGTCCACCGCCGGGCGCCCGGCCGGCTGCACGATGCTGCGCGCGTACGCGTTGAGCGACTCCAGATAGCGCCGCTGGCCCTCGTTGAACAGGATGTCAAACGCCAGCGTCGACTTGCCCGAGCCGCTGACGCCGGTGATCACGTTGAAGCGGCCGCGCGGCACCTGTACGCTGAGGTTCTTGAGGTTGTGCTCGCGGGCGCCGCTGATGGTGATGTTCTGGCCGCCGTCGCCGCGCTGCTGGTAGGCGGCCGGCGCCTCCTGCACGCCGGTTGCCGGCAACCCGCCCCGCAGCGCCTCGGCGTACTCGCGCAGCGCCGCGCCCGTGTGCGACGCGGCGTGCGCCGCGATCTCGTCCGGCGTGCCTTGCGCAACGATGGTGCCGCCG
Organism: Ottowia sp.; assembly: GCA_023228705.1. Lineage (GTDB taxonomy): Bacteria > Pseudomonadota > Gammaproteobacteria > Burkholderiales > Burkholderiaceae_C > Ottowia. The sequence goes on from JALOAS010000008.1 coordinate 23,468, forward strand.
CCGTCGCCGCCTTCCGGGCCCAGGTCTATGAGCCAGTCGCTGGCGCGGATGACGTCCAGGTTGTGCTCGATGACGACGATGGAGTGGCCGCTGGCCAGCAGCTTGCGCAGCGCCTGCATGAGCTTGGCGATGTCGTCAAAGTGCAGGCCGGTGGTTGGCTCGTCAAACAGGAAGAGCAGGCCCTTGCGGGCCGTGCGCTGGAACCGGGAGCGGTTGCGGCCGGGCGCCGGGCCGCCCCAAGCCCGGCCAGCCCCCTCGGGGGGCAGCGAACCACGCGTAGCGGGGAGCGTGGGGGCATGTTTCGTTGCGTTGGCCAAGTGGCCGGCCAGCTTGAGCCGCTGCGCCTCGCCGCCGGACAGCGTCGGCACGGGCTGTCCCAGCTGCACGTAGTCCAGCCCGACGTCGACGATGGGCTGCAGCGCGCGCACGACGTCGGCGTCGGTGGCAAACAGGCGCGCGGCTTCGGTCACCGTCAGCGCCAGCACGTCGGCGACGTTGAGCGCGCGCGGCACCGTGTCGCCCGGAAGCTGGCGCTGCAGCGTCACCTCCAGCACCTCGGGCCGGTAACGCTGGCCGCTGCAGTCGGGGCAGCGCAGGTAGACGTCGGAGAGGAACTGCATCTCCACGTGCTCGAAGCCCGAGCCGCCGCAGGTGGGGCAGCGCCCCTGGCCCGAATTGAAGCTGAAGTGCCCGGCCTTCCAGCCGCGCTGGCGCGCCAGCGGCGTCTCGGCAAAGAGCTTGCGGATGGCGTCCCAGGCGCCAACGTAGCTGGCCGGGTTGGAGCGCGCGGTCTTGCCTATGGGCGATTGATCGATGAACTCCACGCCAGCGAGCTGCACGGCGCCCAGCAGCCGGTCAAACGCACCGGGCGCCTCGGTGGCCTCGCCAAAGTGGCGCTTGAGCGCCGGCGCCAGGATGTCCTGGACGAGCGTGGACTTGCCCGATCCGGAGACGCCGGTCACGGTGACCAGGCGTTGCAGCGGGAACTCGACGCTGATGTGCTGCAGGTTGTGCTCGCTGGCGCCTTCCAGCAGCAGGCGCGGCGTGCCCGCCTGCACCGGTGCCGCGTCGCTGACCGGCACGCGGCGGTGGCCGCCAAAATAGGCCCCGGTCAGCGTGTCGGCGCTGCGCAATTCTTGCGGGGTGCCGTCAAAGACGATGCGGCCGCCGCGGGTGCCGGGGCCGGGGCCAAAGTCGAGGATGCGGTCGGCAGCGTGCATGACGGCCGGGTCGTGCTCGACCACGACCAGCGTGTTGCCCGCGTTTTTCAGCCGCTGCATGGCGCTGGTGATGCGCGCCATGTCGCGCGGGTGCAGGCCTATGCTGGGTTCGTCCAGCACGAACAGCGTGTTGACCAGCGAGGTGCCCAGCGCCGTGGTCAGGTTGATGCGCTGCACCTCGCCGCCGGACAGCGTGCGGCTTTGCCGGTCCAGCGTGAGGTAGCCTATGCCGACGTCGGCGAGATACTTCAGCCGCGTGCTGATTTCGTCGACGATGAGGCGCAGCGCCTGCGCGTCGGCGCTGTCGGCAGCGTCGGGCACGCCGGCGCGCAGGGCGTCAAAAAACACGCACAGGCGGCTGATGGGCAGCAGCATGACGTCGTGCAGGTTGAGGCCGGGCAGCGCCTTGAGTTGTTCCTGCGTCCAGCCCACGCCGCTGGGCATGAAGCGCTCGTATCGTTGGCCCCCACGCCCGGCACCATCGGGCGGCGACGGCGCCAGCACGGCATCGGCGTCGGCCTTGCTGCCCACGCGCCAGAGCAGGCTCTCGGTCTCCAGCCGTGCGCCCTTGCAGGCGGGGCAAGTGGTGTAGCTGCGGTACTTGGACAGCAGCACGCGGATGTGCATCTTGTACGCCTTGGTCTCCAGGTACTGGAAGAAGCGTGCAATGCCGTACCACTGGCGGCGCCAGTTCCCCTTCTTGAAGTCGGGCGCGCCGCTGAGCACCCAGCTCTGGTCTTTGGCGCCCAGTTCGTCCCAGGGCGTGTCCAGCGCGATGCCCGCCGCGGCGCCGTGGCGCAGCAGGTCCTGCTGGATTTCCTTCCAGGCCGGCGTCTGCACCGGCTTGATGGCGCCTTCGCGCAGCGTCTTGCGGCCGTCGGGGATCACGAGCCCCCAGTCCACGCCGATGACGCGGCCAAAGCCGCGGCAGGTCTCGCAGGCGCCCACCGGCGAGTTGAACGAGAATTGCGACGGCTTGGGCTGCTGGTACTGCAGGTTGCTCTCCGGGCAGTGCAGCCCGGTCGAGAATCTCCAGGGATCCGGGGCGTCTTGGTCGTCGCCGGGCAGCGCGTAAACGGACATGCGGCCATGGCCATGCCGCAACGCCGTTTCTATGGCGTCCAGCAAGCGGACGCGCTCGACGTGGCTGGCGCGGAAGCGGTCGGCCACCACGTCCAGCAGGGTGTGCCCGTTGGCCTCGTATTGCGCCTGTATGCGCGTGAAGCCGCTGGCCTGCAGCCACTGCGCCACTTCTTCTGCCGTGGTGTTTGCCGGCAGCGTGACGGGGAAGGTCAGCACCAGCCGCGGATCGCCTGCCGCGGTGGCGCGCTCCCTGATCTCAGCGGCTATGGTCTGCGGCGTGTCGCGTCGCACCGGCAGCGCGGTCTGGCGGTCAAAAAGCTGCCCGGCGCGCGCAAACAGCAGCTTGAGGTGGTCGTTGAGCTCGGTCATGGTGCCCACGGTCGAGCGCGACGTGCGCACCGGGTTGGTCTGGTCTATGGCAATCGCCGGCGGCACGCCGTCTATGCGGTCGACGGCCGGCTTGTCCATGCGGTCCAGGAACTGGCGCGCGTAGGGGCTGAACGTTTCCACGTAGCGCCGCTGCCCTTCCGCGTACAGCGTATCGAACACCAGGCTGGACTTGCCCGAGCCGCTGGGGCCGGTGACCACGGTCAGCTCGCCGGTGCGGATGTCCAGGTCGAGGTTCTTGAGGTTGTTCTGGCGTGCGCCACGAATGCGGATGACCGGTCGCGTCATGGGAGTTGCTGCTTTTCCCTGCGCTCTTGGGCTCCGTAGGCATCGATGATGCGGGCGACCAGCGGGTGCCGCACCACGTCGGAACTGTCAAAGTGGGCAAACGCAATGCCCTTGACGTTGCGCAGCACGCGCGCCGCGTCGACCAGGCCGCTGGTTGCGCCCTTGGGCAGGTCGATCTGGCTGGTGTCGCCGGTGACGACGCAGCGGCTGGCAAAACCCAGGCGCGTGAGGAACATCTTCATCTGCTCGGGCGTGGTGTTTTGCGCCTCGTCCAGGATGACAAACGCGTTGTTGAGCGTGCGTCCGCGCATGAACGCCAGCGGCGCGATCTCCAGCTCGGCGCGCTCGAACGCGCGGTTCACGCGGTCAAAGCCCATGAGGTCGTAGAGGGCGTCGTACAGGGGGCGCAGGTAGGGGTCGACCTTTTGCGCCAGGTCGCCGGGCAAAAAGCCCAGCCGCTCGCCGGCCTCGACCGCCGGCCGCGTCAGGATGAGCCGCTGCACCGCGTCGCGCTCCAGCGCGTCGACGGCGCTGGCCACCGCCAGATACGTCTTGCCGGTGCCCGCCGGGCCGATGCCAAACGTGATGTCGTGCTCGGCGATGTGGTTCAGGTAGATGCCCTGGTTGGGCGTGCGCGCCCGCAGGTGCGTGCGCCGCGTCTTGAGCACGATGCCGCCGTCATCGGCCTCCGGCGGCGCGTCCGCGTCGCCGGCCAGCATCAGGTGCACGGTCTCGGCAGGTACGGGGCGGGCCGCGATCTCGTACAGGCCCTGCAGCACGGCCAGCGCACGCTCGGCGCGGGGCTTGCTGCCCTCGATGCGAAACTTCTCGGCGCGGCGGGTGATGGATACGTCCAGGTGGTTTTCTATGCTGCGCAGATGTGCGCCGGTTGGGCCGCACAGGTTGGCCAGGCGCCGGTTGTTGACGGGAGCAAATGCATGGGTCAGGATCACGGCGCCCATTGTCGCGTATCTGCGCGGCGCAGGTTTGCGCAGGGCTCGCCGCGGCAGCGGACGGCTGTTGGACGCGTCGGCGGCCCGGCAACCCGCGGTGGGGGCTGCCGGCTCTTGCCGTATTATTGGGCAGTTGCGCCGCAGACTTCCCGGCGCGCCTGGACTGGACACACGCTTGATCGGACGCCTTGCCGGCCAGCTGGCCGAAAAAAACCCGCCGCAGATCCTCATGGACTGCCATGGCGTGGGCTACCTCGTGGACGTGCCCATGAGCACTTTTTACCAGCTGCCCGCAGTCGGGGAAGCCGCCACGCTGCTCACGCGCCTGATCGTGCGCGAAGACGCACAGATCCTGTACGGCTTTGCCACTGCGGCCGAGCGGGGCGCATTTGACCAGCTCATCCGCATCAGCGGCGTCGGGCCGCGCACGGCGTTGACGGTGCTTTCCGGCATGAGCGTCGCCGACCTGGCGGCTGCGGTGGCCACGCAGGAAGCCACGCGTTTTCTCAAGGTGCCGGGCATAGGCAAGAAGACGGCGGCGCGCCTGCTGCTCGAGCTCAAGGGCAAGCTGGGCAGCGACGCGGCCGCGCCTTCGGGCAGCGGGCTGGACGCGGCGCGGAGCGATATCCTGCAGGCGCTGCTGTCGCTGGGCTACAGTGAGCGGGAAGCGCTCAAGTCGCTCAAGGCGCTGCCGGCCGGCGTCGAAGTGAGCGACGGCATACGGCAGGCGCTGAAGACACTGGCCCGATAGCGGTTGGCGCCGCGTGAGTGAATACCCAAAAGGAGACGGCATGTTGGTTTGGATGTTCCGCAGCATGGGCGCATTGGCGCCCGCCGCCCTGGTGGCTGCCTGCAACAGCGCGGCTGGCATGGCACAGGGGGCGGTCGCCGCGTCCGACGTGCAGGTGGAGCGCAGCGACGCGCCGCCGCGCAATCGCTGCGACGCCAGCGCAGCAGCTGCAGCCGTGGGTGCGTCCTGGGAGCCTGCGCTGCTCGGGCGCGTGCTGGCCGACGCCGGCGCCGACGAGGCACGCATGCTGCACGAGGACAGCCTGATCACCAAGGAGTACAAGCAGGGGCGCGTCAACGTGGTGGTCGATGCCGACGGCCGGGTGGTGCGGGTGTACTGTGGCTGAGCGCGCACGCCGTCCGGTCCGGCATTTGTTGTGCGCGGCCGCCGTCGCGCTGCTGGCGTTGACCGGTTGCGGTGGCGACGACGACGGCGGTGCGCCGCCACCGCCCGCACCGGTGCCCGATTCGGCGCTGCCGGCCAACCAGCGCATAGAAACGCTGGATACGGCGCAGCTCAAGATCGGTGCCACGGCAGCGGTGGCGGGGCGCGCCGTGAGCCGCCTGCCGGCCGCTGCCGAGGTGGCACGCGTCACGCTGCCGCCGTTGCTGCAGGCCAAGCAGCGGGAGGCGGACGATGACGACGGCCAGCCGCTGCGCGTGGGCATCGCGCGCGCGGTGGACGCGGCCGCGACGCCGGAGGCGCTGGCCGGGCTGCTGCACTGGCAGCTGCTGCCCGACGGTGCGTGGGTGGCCGCCGTGGATGTTGTCGCCGATGGCGCACAGGCGCTGCGCCTGGGCCTGCTGGTGCAGCAGCTGCCCGACGGCGCCTGGCTGCGCTTCCGGGGCGCAGGTGACATCGGCATGGTCGGGGTGTCGGCGGCCGAGCTGGCGCAGCGTCGCGAGCGCAGCGTGCGGGCCGGCGCCGACGGGGAGGCCGCGCGCCTGTACTGGAGCCCGGTCATCGCAGGGTCCGTCGCGCGCTTGGAGCTGGAGCTGCCGGCCGGCGCCGATCCGGCGCAGCTTGGACTGGCGCTGCCGCGGCTGTCGCATTTCAGCCAGGCGCTGGCGCAGGCGCCGGCCAAGGCCGACGACCCAAGCGTCGGCGCGGCCGGCACCTGCAACCAGGACGTCATGTGCCGGCCCGACTGGGAAGTGCAGAGCCGCGCCGTGGCGCGCGTGTTCTTTACTCGCAGCGACGGCTCCTCCTACCTGTGCAGCGGCACCCTCCTCAACGACGTGCGCGGCAGCCAGGCGCCGTTCTTTCTCACGGCCGGGCATTGCATCGCCAGCCAGGTCGAGGCCTCGTCGGTGCTGACGCACTGGTTCTTCCGCACGGCCAGCTGCAACGGCACGGCCATCGATGGGCGCGAGACCGTGCTCGATGGCGGTGCCGACCTGCTCCTTGCCGACCGCGCCAGCGACAGTGCCCTGCTGCGCCTGCGCCGCGCGCCGCCGGCCGGCGTGGCGTACGCCGGCTCCTATTTCGGCCAGGACGTGGGCGTTGCTGCGCCCGTGGTCGGCATCCACCATCCGGCGGGCGACCTGCAGAAGGTCAGCGTCGGCACGGTGTCCGGCCACGCCAATTGCGAAAACAACACGTGCCGGGTCGCCAGCGCGAACGATGGGCACGTGCTGCGGGTGCACTGGAACGCGGGCACGACCGAGCCCGGCAGCAGCGGCTCGGCGCTGTTCGCGACGCTGCAGGGGCGCCATTACGTGGTGGGCAGCCTGAATGGCGGCGACGCCAGTTGCAAAAATCCTGATGGTGTCGACTATTACGGCCGCTTCGACCGGGCCTTCAACGCCGGCATGCGCGACTGGCTGGCGGCACAATAGGGTCAATGAGCGTAGAGACAGACGACTTTGCCAGCGACGGCGTGCAGCGCGTGCACACGCTGTCGCCGGTGCCGGCGTCCGGCCGCGAGGAAGCGCTGGAGCGCGCGCTGCGGCCCAAGACGCTGCCGGAATACGTGGGCCAGGTGCGCGTGCGCGAGCAACTGGAGATTTTCATAGGCGCGGCGTGCAAGCGCGGGGAGGCGCTGGACCACGTGCTGCTGTTTGGACCGCCCGGCCTGGGCAAGACCACGCTCAGTCACATCATTGCGCACGAGCTGGGAAGCAGCCTGCGCCAGACCAGCGGCCCGGTGCTGGAGAAGCCGCGCGACCTGGCGGCCATCCTGACCAGCCTCGAGCACAACGACGTGCTGTTCATCGACGAGATCCATCGCCTCTCGCCCGTGGTCGAGGAGATCCTGTACCCGGCGCTGGAGGACTACCAGATCGACATCCTCATCGGCGACGGACCGGCGGCACGCTCGATCAAGCTGGACGTGCAGCCGTTTACGCTGGTTGGCGCGACCACGCGCGCAGGCATGCTGACCAACCCGCTGCGTGACCGCTTTGGCATCGTTGCGCGGCTGGAGTTCTACACGCCGGCGGAGCTGGCGCACATCGTGCGGCGCTCGGCCGGGCTGCTGCAGGTACCGACCGACGACGAAGGCGCGTTTGAGATCGCCCGGCGCTCGCGCGGCACGCCCCGCATCGCCAACCGGTTGCTGCGGCGGGTGCGCGACTACGCGGACGTCAGGGGGAACGGGCAGGTCACGCAGGCCATTGCTCGGGCCGCGCTGGCCATGCTCGACGTCGACCCGGAGGGCTTTGACGTCATGGACCGCAAATTGCTGGAGGCGGTCATCCACCGCTTTGACGGCGGGCCGGTCGGGCTGGACAACATTGCCGCCAGCATAGGCGAGGAACCCGGCACCATAGAGGACGTGATCGAGCCCTACCTCATCCAGCAGGGTTTCCTGCAGCGCACGCCGCGCGGACGCGTGGCCACGCGCGCCGCGTACCGCCACTTGCAGATTGCCGCACCGCAGTCCGCTGGCGGCTTGTTTGATTGACCGCCCGAACCTGAAAGCAGAGCAAGCTCATGGCTGATTTGTCGCCGGTGACCGAAAAAGACATTGCCGAATTCCTGATCCAGACGCCTGAATTTTTCGAGCGCCAGGCGGACCTGCTGTCCAGTGTGCGACTGGTCAGCCCGCATGGCGGGCGCGCCGTGAGCCTGCAGGAGCGCCAGGCCGAGATGCTGCGCGAGAAGATCAAGGTGCTCGAGCTGCGCTTCATGGAGCTCATGCGCCATGGCAACGACAACATGCTGCTGCACGAGAAAATGCAGAACTGGGTCCTGCAACTGCTCTTCGTGACCGACCCGGCGCGCCTGCCAACGGCGCTGGTGCATGGCCTGTGCAGCGAGTTTGACGTGCCGCAGGCCGCCTTGCGCCTGTGGGAACTGGCCGATGCGCATGCCGATGCGCCCTTTGCCGCACCCGTCAGCGACGAGGCCCGCAAGCTGGCCGAATCGCTGGCAACGCCGTACTGCGGCGTGAACAGCGGATTCGAGCCGGTGCAGTGGCTGGACGACCCGGCTGCAGCCGGGTCGCTGGTGCTGATGCCGCTGCGGCTGGGCAGCTCGGTCTTCGGATTGCTGGTGCTGGCGTCGCCGGACGCCAGCCGCTACCAGGCGACCATGGCCACGGACTTTCTCGAGCGCCTGGCCGAGCTCGCCAGCGCCGCCTTGTCGCGCCTGTGCAAGGCCTGAGCCGGACACGCAGCGATGGCACCTGGCAAACTGGAACCGGCGGACGCGGCCCTGACAGACCGCTACCTGGCGCACGTACGCTTTGAAAAGCGCCTGGCCGAGCGCAGCTGCGCGCTGTACCGTCGCCACCTGGACCATTTGCTGGCCTGCGCCACGGAAGCAGGCGTCAGCCTTCAGGCGGTCCAGGCGCAGCATGTGCGCAGCTGGGCCGCCCGCATGCGCGCAGCGGGCCGCAGCGCCAATACCATCGCGCTGCTGTTGTCTGCCTGGCGCGGGTTTTACCGCTGGCTGGGGCGCGAAGGGCTGGTGGCCGCCAACCCGGTCCAGGATGTGCGCGCGCCCCGGCAGGCGCGCGCATTGCCCAGGGCGCTGGCGGTTGATGAAGCCGTTTGCCTGGCAACCCACGCAGACGCTGCCGACGGCGGCTGGCTGCAGGCGCGCGATGCGGCCCTGATCGAGCTCCTGTACGGCGCCGGGCTGCGCGTGAGCGAGCTGGTTGGGCTGGACGTGCGCGCCAGCGACGCGGCGCTGCGCGCCGGGCGTGGCTGGCTCGACCTGCCGGCGGGACAGGTCCAGGTGCACGGCAAGGGCGGCAAGCGGCGCACCGTGCCGCTGGGGCGGCAGGTGGTCGCCGCCCTGCAGCGCTGGCTGGCCGTGCGTGATGCGGTGCCGGCAGCCGCCGGCGCGGCGGGCGCGCTGTTCCTCGGTCAGCGCGGCACGCGGCTGACCGCGCAGGCGGTCTGGCAGCGGCTGCGCCGGCGCAGCCTGCGCGCCAACCTGCGCGCGCCCGTGCATCCGCACATGCTGCGCCACTCGTTTGCCAGCCACCTGCTGCAGTCCAGTGGCGACCTGCGCGCGGTGCAGGAACTGCTGGGTCACGCCAACATCGGCACCACGCAAATCTATACACGGCTGGACTTCCAGCACCTGGCCCGCGCGTACGACGCGGCGCACCCGCGTGCGCACCGCAAGAAGGACTGACCGCGGTACCGCAGGCGGCCGTGCGCCGGCCTGCGCCACGGCTCTCGACGCGCCGGTTGACCCGCGCTCCTGGCAGGACACGCGGCGGCCCCATGCGCATGCGCGATGTGCGTTGAAAATCAGGTGCTTGCCGTCGTGTTTGGCCGCGTGATCTGCGCGGCGATGCGCCGCGGCGTGGACTTGCGCTGGCGCGATTGCGCAAACATCGCTACAATCGCCGCCTCGACGGAGGTGCGGGTCGCAGCGCGAGATGTCTCAGGTGCTTGACGCGCCAGTGGCGGCTGACTGAACGTCTGGCAGGCGACACGAATCGGGAAGCCGGCTGCCTTCATGGCGGCCGGTGTTTGAGCCAGGCTTTCTTCAGCAGGAGAGGGAACACGTGAAACGGGATGTGGTCAGGAAATCGGCCAAGACGGCGGCTGAGGATGCTGCCGGGCAGGCCAGGGCGACGGAGAGCAGCAAAATGAGTGCACGCAAGACCACCGCAAAGAAGGCGGAAACCGGGGAGACGCAGCCAGCGAAGGCAGCTGCAAAGAAGGCGACGGCCAAGGCCGCGACGCCAAGCAAGGCCCCGGCGCCCAAGGCCACGGCCAGGAAAGCGCCGGCCAAGAAGGCCGCCGCCAAGAAGACAGTGGCCCGGAAGTCGACCCGGAAGTCCGCCGCGAAAAAGGCCGCGCCGGCACCCCGCAAACGCCTGTCCAAGCCGCGCGTTGCGCCGGCCACCGCTCCGGAGCCCGCGCCAGCACCCGTGCAACGGGATACGCGCCTGGCTGACAACTGGAAGCGCAAGCCGGTCGAGGAGCTGCTTGACGCCGAGATTGGTGCCATGCCGGACGACGCGTACATGAACGACACGCAGTTGGCGTTTTTCCGGCTCAAGCTCACGCGCTTGCGCGACACCATCCTGGAGCAGGCAGACCGCACGACAGACCGGCTGCGCACGGACACGGTGGTGGTGCCCGATCCGGCCGACCGCGCGACGATAGAGGAAGAGCATGCGCTGGAGCTGCGCACGCGCGACCGCGAACGCAAGTTGCTCAAGAAGATAGACCAGTCCATCGCGCGCATAGACGCTGGCGACTACGGCTACTGCGATGAAACCGGGGAGCCCATAGGCGTGGCGCGGTTGCTGGCGCGCCCTACGGCCACGCTGTCGCTGGAAGCACAGGAGCGGCGCGAGCATCGGCAGAAAATGTTTGGCGACTGACCTTGCCGGATACTTTTCACGCTGCTGCAAGGGGCAGGCAGGGCGATCTCCGGCAACAGCTTCCACGCGGTGTACGATGGGCGCATGGTGCAAGTACCGGCCTGCAGCGGGCCGGATCCTCAACATGACGCGTTCGGGCAAGAAGTATGGATGGAGACAAGAGCACGGGGAGCAGCCGCAAATTTCTGTCCAAGGTGGTTCGTTTCGTGACGAATCCAACGACGCAATGGTCCCAGCTGGATCGTCCGGCTGACCTCAAGGGACTGATAGAGCGCAAGAAGCGCGACGACCTCGTGCGTGGTCGTGAGCTGGGTTCGTTGCGCAAGCTGCTGAACCGGGGCGAGCGCGCGCAGGCGCCGGAAGAGGCGACGACCATGGCGCGCGCGTCCACGGCAGCCAACGTGGACACGGTTGCAGCGGACACCGGCGAGGCCCGGGTGCGGACCCTGCGGCAAATCGAGGCGCTTGACGCACAGATGACCGGAGGTGGTCCCATGGCGCGCGTACGCACGCCGCCGGCCAAGCCCGAAGCGGCCGCGGATGCCGCGGCCAAGGGGCCGCCACCGCCGCGACGCGGCCCGCTGGGCATGCAGCTGGGCCCTGAAATCGAAGAGATTGCCATCCACTTTGCCAATGGCAACTTTGGCGACGCCGAGTCGGGGTTGCTGCGCCTGGTCGACAGCCCGGGCACGCGCCGCGACGACAAGCAGGTCTGGCTCATGCTGTTTGACCTGTACCGCGCAACCGGGCAGGCCAACAAGTTCAGCGACCTGGGCGCTGAATTTGCGAACCATTTCGAACGCTCGTCGCCACAATGGCTGCGCAGGCTGGATGCAATCGATGGCGCCACAACCACCGCGGCGGCCACGGGTGCGCGGGATGCAGCGGCAGCGGAGCAGGTGGACTGGCGCGCGCCGCCCTGGCTTGACGAGCCGGCGCTGGCTTATCTGCAGGCGTCGCTCACGCCCGATGCAACGCAGTGGCGCGTGGATTGGCGCGGCCTGGAAACCATAGACCCGGCGGCGCTTCCCGCGCTCATCGACGTCCTGCACAGCTGGTCCGAAAAGACCATGATCCTGACCTGCCTGGGCGCGTCAAGGCTGCGTGACCTGCTGGCGGCAAAGACGCCGGCGCACGATCGCGACGTGGACCCGGACTGGTGGCTGGCGCGGCTGGCGCTGCTGCACCTGCTCGGACAGGCGGAGGACTTTGACGAGGCCGCGCTGGTGTATTGCATCACCTACGAGGTCTCGCCGCCGGCGTGGACCGAGCCGCTGGCCCGGGTGCTGCTGCCTGGTGTGCAAGACGCGGCGGCGGCATCCGCCCGGCCGCAGCAGGAGCTGACCGCCTTTGCACCCACCGAGCTCATTCCGGAGAACCAGGGCCAGGTCGATGCCAACGGCGTGTTCCGGCTGCGGCTGGAAGGCGAGATCCTGGGCGACATGGACGGGCTGGTGGCCGCGCTGGCGCTGCCGCCGGAAGCGCGCACCATAGAATGCGACTGCCACAACCTGCGCCGCGTGGACTTTGGCGCCGCCGGCGCCTTGTTCAACTGGGTCATGGACCAGCAGGGCCGGGGGCGCCACGTGGTCTTTCTCGATGTCCATCGGCTGGTTGCAGCCTTCTTTGACGTGATCGGGATCGCGGATGTAACGGCGGTCATTCGCGCCGAAGACTGAAGCCTTGCGCGGCCACGCGCGCGGGCCCGCGGCGACCATGAACGCGCGCGGCGAACGCCGCTTGCATCCGGCCGCCTTGTCCCCAGATACGGCCAATGGAATCTTTTCACGGCACCACCATCATCAGCGTGCGGCGCAAGACAGACGCGGGGTGGCAGGTCGCCATAGGCGGCGACGGCCAGGTCACGCTGGGAAACATCGTGATGAAGGCGTCGGCGCGCAAGATACGCAAGCTGCATCATGACAAGGTGCTGGCCGGGTTTGCCGGCGCCACGGCCGATGCCTTCACGCTCTTTGAGCGCTTTGAGGCCAAGCTGGACAAGCATCAGGGGCACCTGACGCGGGCGGCCATAGAGCTGACCAAGGATTGGCGCACCGACCGCGTGCTGCGCAGACTGGAAGCCATGCTTGCCGTGGCCGATGCCGAGACGTCGCTGATCATCTCCGGCAACGGCGACGTGCTGGAGCCCGAGCACGGCCTGACGGCGATAGGCTCGGGCGGGCCGTATGCGCAGGCGGCAGCCATGGCGCTGCTGGAGCACACCGACATGACGGCCGAGCAGATCGTGCGCAAGTCGCTTGCAATTGCCGGCGAGCTGTGCATCTACACCAACATGGAGCATGCGGTTGAAACGCTCTGACGGCGGCTTTGGCCCCGTCACGGCACCCCATGCTGCCCGCAGGCGCCGGCCCCTGGCCCGCGCATCAGGCCGGGCCTCCAAAAACAGGTTGCAGGAAACAGGAACATGTCTTCCATGACTCCGCAGGAGATCGTCTCCGAACTGGATCGCTTCATCGTGGGCCAGCACGACGCCAAGCGCGCCGTGGCCATTGCGCTGCGCAACCGCTGGCGCCGGCAGCGGGTCGACGAGAAGCTGCGTGCGGAAATCACGCCCAAGAACATCCTCATGATCGGCCCCACCGGCGTGGGCAAAACCGAGATCGCGCGGCGCCTGGCCAGCCTGTCCGGAGCGCCGTTCATCAAGATCGAGGCGACCAAGTTCACCGAGGTGGGCTACGTGGGCAAGGACGTGGACTCCATCATCCGCGACCTGGCGGAAATCGCCGTCAAGGGCGCGCGCGAGCAGGCCATGCGCCAGCACCGCTCGCGCGCCGAAGACCTGGCCGAAGATCGTGTCCTGGACGTGCTGCTGCCGCCCGCGCGCCGGGCAGACGGCAGCAACGAAGAGGCGGGCGACAGCGCGGCGCGGCAGACGTTTCGCAAGAAGTTGCGCGAGGGCCAGCTGGATGACAAGGAAATAGAGATAGAGGTGGCGCAGTCGGCGCCTGCCATGGAGATCATGGGGCCGCCGGGCATGGAAGACATGGCCGAGCAGCTCAAGGGCATGCTGGGCAACCTGACGTCGGGCCAGCGCAAGCTGCGGCGCATGAAGATTGCGCAGGCCATGCGCCTCCTGACCGATGAGGAAGCCGGCAAGCTGGTCAACGAAGAGAACATCCGGGCCGAGGCCCTCAACAACCTGGAGCAAAACGGGATCGTCTTCCTGGATGAAATCGACAAGGTGGTGTCGCGCGATGGCGGCTCGGGCAGCTCGGCCGAGGTGTCTCGCCACGGCGTGCAGCGGGACCTGCTGCCGCTGGTCGAGGGCACGAGCGTCAACACCAAGTACGGCATGGTGCGCACCGACCACGTCCTGTTCATTGCCTCGGGCGCGTTCCACCTGGCCAAGCCCAGCGACCTGATTCCCGAGCTGCAGGGGCGCTTCCCGATACGGGTCGAGCTGGGTTCGTTGTCGGTCGAGGACTTCAAGGCCATCCTGACCAGCACCGACGTCAACCTGGTGCGCCAGTACCAGGCGTTGCTCGAGACCGAAGACGTGGCGCTGCAGTTCACCGGCGACGGCGTCGCCAGGATTGCCGAGATCGCGTTCTCCGTGAACGAGTCAACCGAGAACATCGGTGCGCGCCGCCTGTCCACCGTCATGGAGCGCCTGCTCGAGCTGGTGAGCTTTGACGCGCCGAACCTGGGCGGCCAAAGCGTCAGCATAGACGCCGCGTACGTTGACGAGCGCCTGGCCACGCTGAGCCAGGACGAAGACCTGTCGCGCTACATCCTCTGACGCTGCGCGTCCCTGCAGCTCTGCTGTAGGCGTTGGCGTGCCATCCGCTGGCGCGCGCCGCCCGGCTGTGCCGACTGACATGCTGCGGTGCTTGCCCCGTGCCGGTTCGTCGTGGCAGCTGGTCGCCGGTCCCGCCCTCCTGCTCGCCTGTACCGGGGCGGCCTTTTTCTCGCGCTGACGGATATTGCGGCGCGGTCGTGCGCGGCCGCCCCAATTGCATTGCAATGAAAGAAAGTGACGCATCGCCGTGCAAGTTGTTGCAAGGCGTGTATCCGGGCCCGTATTGACAAAATTGTGCTGCTTGATTCCATAACTCGCTGATAAATAGTATTATTTGATTATCAATACTGTATAAAAAACCAAATCACCCGGTGAATTTTGCAGAAAAAAGAAATGGAACCCGAGCTTCTGATGCGTAATTCCTGCTAAAGTGCAACTAAGTGGAATTTTGTGGGAGTAAGTGCCGAGAGGTTGTGCGGCTGACCGCAGCAGGGGGCTTGGGTGTTTCAAGGGGCGTCGTTGTTGAATCTGGATGCCAAGGGCCGGATGTCTGTTCCGACCCGGCATCGTGACGTGCTGCTGGCCGATGCCGACGGCCAGCTCACCCTGACGCGCCATCCGCATGGCTGCCTGATGGTGTTTCCGCGCCCGGACTGGGAGCATTTCCGGGACCGCATCGTGCGGCTTCCCATGTCTGCGCAGTGGTGGAAGCGCATTTTTCTGGGCAACGCGCTGGACGTGGAAATGGACGCCAGCGGGCGGGTGCTGGTGGCCGGCAGCCTGCGCGAGGCGGTGGGCCTGGTGCGCGAGGTGGTGCTTCTGGGCATGGGCGCGCACTTGGAGCTGTGGGACAAGGCCACCTATGACGCACGCGAAGCCGAGGCCATGCAGCAGGAAATGCCGCAGGCCCTGGCGGATCTGGCTTTTTGACACGGATTCAGTGGGTGCCAACATGGACACATACGCCGGTCTTGCTGCACGAAGCCGTCAATGCGCTGGTCACCGACGCAAGTGGCTGCTATGTCGATGCCACGTTTGGCCGGGGTGGGCATGCGCGCCTGATCCTGGAGCGGCTCGCCACGGACGGGCGCGTGCTTGCCTTCGACAAGGATCCGCAAGCACGGGCGGCAGCCACGCGCATCCGGGATGCGCGTTTTTCAATCCGGCAGCAAAGTTTCACCGGGCTGGCGCAGCTGCCTGCGGGCAGCGTGGCCGGAATCCTCATGGACCTGGGCGTCAGCTCGCCACAGATAGACGATCCGGAACGCGGCTTCTCGTTCCTGGCCGACGGGCCGCTGGACATGCGCATGGACCCGACGCGCGGGATCAGCGCGGCGCAGTGGCTGGCCACGGCAACGCAGGCCGAGATGGCAGGAGTGATTCATGAGTATGGGGAAGAGCGGTTTGCTCGGGCCATTGCAAAGGCGATTGTCTCGCGCCGGGAGGCGGGCCGGCCCGTTGCCAGCACCCGGGACCTGGCTGGACTCGTTGCCGGTGTCGTCAAGACCCGCGAGCCGGGCAAGAACCCTGCGACGCGCACGTTTCAGGCTATACGGATCTTCATCAACGCCGAGCTGGAAGAGCTGGGCGCGGCATTAGAGGCAAGTCTTGAGGTATTGCAACCCGGAGGCCGCCTGGTGGTGATTTCCTTTCACTCGCTGGAAGACCGCATCGTCAAGCGGTTCATCCTGCGCCACTCGCGGGCGCAGGTGGACCGGCGCGCGCCGTTTGCCGAGCCGGCGCCACTGCCCCTGCGTGCACTGGGGCGCGTCCGGGCCGGGCCTGACGAACTGGCGCGCAACCCGCGGGCCCGCAGTGCCATCATGCGCGTGGCCGAGCGCACCGCGCAGCCGCTGGCGCCGGAGCAGCGCGCATGCTGACCCGCCTGTCCATCGTGCTCATGGCTGCGCTGCTCGTGTCTGCGTTCTACCAGATCCAGATGCAGTACCAGTCGCGCCGTGTCGTGACCGAACTGGACCGTGCCCGCACGCAGGGCTTGCGGCTGGCGGCCGAGCACGAGCGCCTGGAGGTCGAGCGCCGCACCGCGTCCAAGGCGCTGCGCGTTGAATCGCTGGCGACCGGGCGGCTGGACATGCAGGTGGTGACGCCGGCAATCACCGAGTACGTTCAGTGGCGGCCGCATGCGCCCGCGCAGCAGGGGTCGCCATGAAGAGCATCCGCTATACGGCCAGCCCGCTGCTGACCTCGCAGGCGCCCGTGTGGCGCAGCAAGCTGCTGGTCGTGGGCCTGGCGCTGATGTTCCTGACCATGATTGCGCGCGCTGCGTACGTGCAGGTGTTTGACAATGCGTTTTTCAGGCACCAGGGCGAGGCGCGTTTCGTGCGGACGCTGCAGTTGCCGGCCAACCGCGGCCGCATCCTGGACCGCAACGGGCTGCTGCTGGCGTCCAGCGTGGTCGCGCCGGATGTCTGGGCCTCTCCGGCGGACGTGGACGCCGATCTGGCGCAGCGGCGCGAGCTGGCACGCCTCCTGGACATGCCGCTGGACAAGCTGCAGGCCCGGCTGGCCGCCACCGACAAGAGCTTTGTCTGGCTCAAGCGGCACGTGGACGCCCCGGTTGCGCAGCAGGTGGCCGACCTGAAGCTGGCCGGCATCCACCAGGACAAGAGCTACAAGCGGCGCTATCCGGAGGGCGAGGCGGTGGCGCAACTCATCGGCTTCACCGACATAGAGAACCAGGGACTGGACGGCGTGGAGCTTTCCCTGGACCAGCGGCTTGCCGGGCATGCCGGCTCGCGCCGTGTCATCCGCGACCGGCTGGGCCAGGTGGTCGAGCAGCTGGGCGAGGAGGTGCCACCCATAGACGGGCAGGACGTGCAGCTGTCCATCGATGTCAAGCTGCAGTCGTACGCGTACCAGAAGCTGCGCGACGCGGTCGACGCGCAAGGCGCCAGGTCGGGCAGCGTGGTGGTGCTGGACGCGCAAAGCGGTGAGGTCCTGTCGCTGGCCAACTATCCCAGCTACACGCCGGGCAATCGCGGCGAGCTGAAGGGGCCGCACTTGCGCAACCTGGCAGTGACCGACGCGTTTGAGCCGGGCTCGATCATGAAGCCCATCACCGTAGCCATTGCCCTGGACGCAGGCGAGGTGGCGCCGCAGACGCTGATAGAAACCGCGCCCGGCCGCTACAAGCTGGGGCGCTACGTCATCCACGATACGCACGACTACGGCACGCTGAGCGTGCAGGGCGTGATCCAGAAGTCCAGCAACATTGGTGCGCTGAAGATTGCGCAGAAGCTGACGCCGCAGCGCATGTGGGAAACCTATGCCGCGCTGGGCCTGGGCCGGCGGCCGGACATTGCCTTTCCGGGCGCCACCACCGGGCAGCTCCGGCTCTGGAAGGACTGGCGCCCGGTGGAGCAGGCGACCATGGCGTACGGCTACGGGCTGTCTGCGTCGCCCCTGCAGATCGCCCACGCGTACATGGCGTTTGCCAACGATGGCGTGCTGGTTCCGCTCAGCCTGCTGCGACGCGCCGACGCCGCGCTCGTGCCGGGCGTGCGTGTCTTCTCGGTGAATACGGCGCGCGCCGTGCGCCGGATGCTGCAGATGGCGGTCGAGCCCGGTGGCACCGGGACCCAGGCGCGCCCCGTGGGCTACTCGGTGGGCGGCAAGACGGGAACGGCGCGCAAGCAGGTCGATGGCGGCTACGCGAGCCGCAAGTACCGTGCCTGGTTTGTCGGCATGGCGCCGGTGGAGCAGCCACGCGTGGTCGTTGCGGTGATGATAGACGAGCCCAGCGCCGGCCACATCTATGGCGGCACCGTCGCGGCGCCCGTGTTTCGGGACGTGGTGCAGCAGGCGCTGCGCATACGCGGCATCAAGCCCGACCTGGTCGTCGAGCCGGCCATCGTCGCCAGCAGCGCAGCGGAGGAACCATCTTGACCGACGCAGGCCTGTTGCTGCAATCGCCGGCCGACGCGGCACGCTGGCTGCGCACGCACGTGAGCGGCGCGCTGCATGCCGACAGCCGCCGCGTGCTGGACGGCGACGGATTCGTGGCCTGGCCGGGCGCGCGCGTGGACGCGCGCCGGTTCGTTGGCGCCGCGTTGGCAGCGGGCGCTGCCGCATGCCTGGTCGAGCGCGCGGGGGCAGCAGAGCTGGCGCTGCCGGACTCGGACCGCGTGGTTGCGTACGAGGGGCTGAAGGCGGCCTGCGGCGAGATCGCCAGCATCTTCTACGGGCAGCCCTCGCGCGCGCTGCGGCTGGTTGCGGTGACCGGGACCAACGGCAAGACCTCGACCGCCTGGTGGCTGACCGCCGCGCTGTCGGCGCTGGCACATCCCGAGCTCTCGCCCTGCGCACTGGTGGGCACCCTGGGCGCGGGCCCGCTGGACGCGCTGGAGCCCACCGGCCTCACCACGCCCGACCCGGTGCTGCTGCAGTCCCGGCTGGCTGATTTTGTCCGCGAGGGCCTGCGCTCCTGCGCGCTGGAAGCCTCGTCCATAGGCCTGGCCGAGCAGCGGCTGGTCGGCACGCATGTCGACGTGGCCGTCTTCACCAACTTCAGCCCGGACCACCTGGACTATCACCACGACATGGCAGCCTACTGGGACGCCAAGCGCGCGCTCTTTGACAGGCCGGAGCTTCGTGCCGCGGTGGTCAACCTGGACGATGCGCGGGGCAGCGAACTGGCTGCGCATGCCCGCGCGCGCGGCGTTGACACCTGGCCGGTTTCGCTGCAGGGCCGGCCTGGCGCGCGGCTGTCGGCGTCGGTGCTGACCCGCAACGCGTTGGGCGCCCTGTGCTGGCGCGTGCATGAAGGCGAACGGGTCGTCGAGATGCAAAGCTCGCTGATTGCCGAATACAACGCGGCCAACGTGATGGGCGTCATAGCCGCGTTGCGCGCGCTGCACGTGCCGCTGGCCGACGCGGTGCAGGCCTGCGCGCAGTTGCCGCCGGTGCCTGCGCGGCTGGAGCACGTGGCGGTGCCGGGCGCGCCGCTGGCCATCGTGGACTTTGCGCACACGCCCGACGCGCTGCAGCACGTGCTGGAGGCGCTGAAGCCGCTGGCGCGGCAGCGTCAGGGCCGCCTGTGGTGCCTGTTTGGCTGCGGCGGGAACCGCGACGCCAGCAAGCGGCCGCTCATGGCCGCCGTGGCCGAGGCGCTGGCCGACCAGGTGGTCATCACCAGCGACAACCCGCGCGATGAAGACCCGCTGGCCATCGTGCTGCAGGTCAAGGCGGGATTGCGCCGGCCGGCCGACGTCCGCGTGGAGCCAGACCGGGCGCAGGCCATCCGCCACGTGCTCATGCACGAAGCCGGCATCAACGACGTGGTCCTGATCGCAGGCAAGGGCCATGAGACCTGGCAGGAGATCGCGGGCGAGAAATGGCCGTTTTCCGACCGCAGCCATGCCCGTGCCGCGCTGCGTGCGCGCGTGGGCACGGGGGTGCAGGCATGACGGCCATGGACGTCACGCTGGGCCAGCTGGCGCGCTGGCTGCCGCACGCCAGCCTGGTGGGCGATCCCGACCGGCGCATTGCGCGCGTGCACACCGACAGCCGCAGCCTGCAGGCCGGCGACCTGTTCGTTGCACTCAAGGGGCCGCGCTTTGACGCGGCGGACTACCTGCCGGACGCCGCTGCAGCCGGTGCAGCGGCAGCGCTCTGCGCCCGTGCAGCCGCCGGGCGGCTGCAGGCTTCGGGGCTTCCCGGCCTGGTCGTCCCCGATCCGCGCTGGGCACTGGGCGCGCTGGCGCGCCGCTGGCGGCGTCGCCACACCGGGCCGCTGGTTGCCGTGACCGGCAGCAACGGCAAGACCACCGTGACGCAGATGGTCGGCGCCATCTTCCGCGCCTGGCAGGGCGATGCGGCGCTGGTGACGCAGGGCAACTTCAACAACGACATCGGGCTGCCGCTGACCCTGCTGCGCCTGCGCCCGCAGCATGGCGCGGCGGTCGTCGAGCTGGGCATGAACCATCCCGGCGAGATCGCTGCACTGGCCGGCATTGCCGCGCCCACGGTGGCGCTGGTCAACAACGCGCAACGCGAGCACCAGGAGTTCATGGCGTCCGTCGAAGCGGTGGCGCGCGAGAACGGATCGGTGTTCCTGACGCTGCCGGCCGAGGGAACCGCGGTCTTCCCTGCCGACGACGCGCATGCTGCGCTGTGGCAATCTTTGTCCAGCCACTGCCGGCAGCTGGCTTTCGGCACGCGCCGGGGCCGGGCCAGCGTGTTCGTGGACGAGGCGGCCTGGGCAGGCGACCGCTGGCGGCTGCGCGCGGTGGTGGCTGACGCGGGCGCCCTAACGCTGGACCTGCACGCGGCGGGGCAGCACAACCTGCACAACGCGGCAGCGGCGCTGGCCTGCGCGCATGCCGCCGGCGCACCCGCCGCGGCCATGGCGCAGGGACTGGCCCAGTTCCGGCCGCTGCCCGGGCGCGGCCAGATCCGCCGCATCCACGACGGGGCGCGCACGATCAAGCTGGTCGACGACACGTACAACGCCAACCCCGATTCGGTGCGGGCGCTCATCGACCTGCTGGCCACGCTGCCCGGGCCGCAGCTGCTCGTGCTGGGCGACATGGGCGAAGTGGGCGAGCAGGGCGTGGCCTGGCACGCCGAAGTGGGCGCCTATGCGCGCGAGCGTGGCATCAGCCGCCTGCTGGCCACCGGCCAGCTTGCGATCCATGCCGCCATGGCGTTTGGCGGCAGCCATTTCGAGCAGATCAACGATCTCATCGCCGCAGTCCGGACCAACCTCACGCACTGCGCCAGCATTGCGGTCAAGGGCTCGCGCTTCATGCACATGGAGCGCATCGTGGCTGCGCTGGCGCCCACCGAAGCGGACGAGCCGGGAGGAGATCGCCGTGCTGCTTGAGCTGGCCAGCTGGCTGCAAGGCCTGTCGCCCAACCTGGGGTTCTTCCGCGTCTTCCAGTACCTGACCCTGCGCGCGGTGCTGGCAGCCGTCACCGCGCTGCTGATCGGCGTGCTTGCCGGACCGTGGGTGATCCGCATGCTGGGCGCGCTCAAGATCGGCCAGCCCATACGCGGCTATGCCATGCAGACGCACCTGGCCAAGAGCGGCACGCCGACCATGGGCGGCGTCCTCATCCTCTTTGCCATCGGGGTGTCGACGCTGCTGTGGTTTGACTGGACCAACCGCTTTGTCTGGATCGTTCTGCTCGTGACCTTTGGCTTTGGCGCCATAGGCTGGGTGGACGACTGGCGCAAGGTGGTCCACAAGGACCCGGAGGGCATGCGCTCGCGTGAAAAATACTTCTGGCAGTCGGTGATTGGCCTGGTGGCGGCGCTGGCGCTTGTTTTCAGCATTTCCGCAAACACCAACGCCGAGGTGCTTGCCCTGTTCTGGCAGTGGGTCAGCTCCGGGTTTTCCGTCGAGCTGCCGCATGTGGCCGGGTTTCTGGTGCCCTTTTTCAAGGAAATCAGCTACCCGCTGGGCGTGCTCGGCTTTGTCATCCTGAGCTACCTGGTCATCGTCGGCTCGAGCAACGCGGTCAACCTCACCGACGGGCTGGACGGCCTGGCCATCATGCCGGTCATCATGGTCGGCTCGGCGCTGGGCGTCTTTGCCTACGTCACCGGCAGCTCGGTGTACTCCAAATACCTGCTGTTCCCGTACATTCCGGGCACGGGCGAGCTGCTCATCTTCTGCGCCGCCATGGCGGGTGCCGGGCTCGCGTTCCTCTGGTACAACGCACACCCCGCGCAGCTGTTCATGGGCGACGTGGGCGCGCTGGCGCTGGGCGGTGCACTGGGCACCATTGCCGTCATCGTGCGCCAGGAAATCGTGCTTGCGGTCATGGGCGGCGTCTTCGTTGCCGAAGCGGTTTCGGTGATGCTTCAGGTCGCCTGGTTCAAGTACACCCGGCTGCGCTATGGCGAAGGCCGGCGCCTGCTCAAGATGGCGCCGCTGCACCACCACTTTGAAAAAAGCGGCTGGGCCGAGACGCAGGTCGTCGTCCGGTTCTGGATCATCACCATGCTGCTGTGCCTGATCGGCCTGTCTTCGCTGAAGCTGAGGTAGCACCGTGATTGCCTGGCAAGACGCTCCCCGCATCCTGGTCCTGGGCCTGGGCCTGTCCGGCCTGGCCATGGCGCGCTGGTGCGTGCGGCAGGGCGCGCGCGTGACCGTGGCCGACACGCGCCCCGCACCACCGGGGCTGCCCGCCCTGCAGCAGGATTGCCCGGGCGCGGAATTTGTCTCCGGCCCGCTGGACCGGGGCCTGTTGCAAGCGGCCGGTTTTGCCGCAGCATGCCGCAGCCCCGGCTTGTCGCCCGCGCAGCTTGGCGACTTGCTGGACTGGGCACGTGTGCACGCGCTGCCCGTTTACGGCGAGCTGGACCTGTTTGTTGCGGCGCTGGCGCAGCTCAAGGTGGCGCGGGACTACGATCCGCAGGTGCTCGCGGTGACCGGCAGCAACGGCAAGACCACGGTCACGGCGCTCACCGGCCAGCTGCTTGCGCGCGCCGGCCGCTCGGTGGCCGTGGCCGGCAACATTGGCGCCACCCTGCTCGACAGCCTGCAGGAACGCCTGGACGCCGATGCGCTGCCAGACGACTGGGTGCTGGAGCTCTCCAGTTTCCAGCTGGCCGCGGTCCGCGCATTTGACCCGGCGGTGGCCACCGTGCTCAACATTGCCGAGGACCACCTGGACTGGCACGGCAGCATGGACGCGTACGTTGCCGCCAAGGCGCGTGTCTTCGGCCCGCACACGGTCGCCGTTCTCAACCGGGACGATCCGCGGGTGCTGGCGCTGCGTACAGGCGCTGCACCAGCGGCAGGCCAGGACCTGAGCTTTGGCGCCGACCTGCCGCAACGCGCCGGCGACCTGGGCCTGGAGTCGGTCGGTGGCGTCAGCTGGCTGGTGCGCGCCACCCCGGACATCCAGCGCCTCATGCCGGCCGGCGCGCTGCGCATACAGGGGCGGCACAACGCGCTCAATGCGCTGGCCGCGCTGGCGCTGGCTGCGCAGGGCAGCGGCGCGCTGGACGCGCTGCTGCCCGGGCTGCGCGCGTACCGCGGCGAGCGCAGCCGCACCGAATCGATTGCCATCATCGACGCCGTCGAGTACTTTGACGACAGCAAGGGCACCAACGTGGCGGCAACGGTGGCGGCGCTGGACGGACTGGGACAGGACCGCAAGCTGCTGGTCCTGATGGGCGGCGACGGCAAGGGCCAGGATTTTGCGCCATTGGCCGAGCCGGTGCGCCGGCATGCGCGCGCAGTCGTGCTGTACGGGCGTGATGCGCCGAAGATCGAGCAGGTCCTGCGCGATACGGCCGTGCCGCTGCGGCACGCCGGGAGCCTGCAGGAAGCCGTGCTGCTGGCTGCGCGCGAAGCGCAGCCGGGAGATGCCGTGCTGCTGTCGCCGGCCTGCGCCAGCTTTGACATGTTCCCCAGTTACAGGCACCGGGCGGTGGCGTTCCGCGAAGCCGTGGCCGAGCTGGCGCGGGCACGGGGCTCGGAACCGGAGGTGGCGGCATGAGCGGCCTGACGCAAATCCTGCGCCGCTGGGGCAGCCGCCGCCAGCGCCGCGACGCCGTGCCGGATCTCCCGGTGCACATAGGCGGCGCGCACTATGCCGGGCTCGAGCCGTCGCTGCCGGGGATGGCCGAATTTGACCGCGCGCTGGTCTGGGTCTGCGCGGGCCTGCTCGTGTTTGGCCTGGTCATGGTTTATTCAGCCAGCATCGCGCTGGCGGACAGCCCCCGCTTTGCGCACCTGAGCTCAACGTATTTCCTGCTGCGGCATACGCTGTGGCTGGTTCTGTCCTGCCTGGCCGGACTGGTGGTGTTCCAGATGCGCATGGACTGGTGGGAGTGGCTGGCGCCCACGCTGTTCCTGTTGTCCGTGCTGCTGCTGGTCGCCGTGCTGATCCCGCACGTGGGCATCGTGGTCAATGGCGCGCGGCGCTGGATTGCGCTGGGTCCGGTGCGCTTCCAGCCCTCGGAGGTGGTCAAGGTCACCGTGCTGCTGTACGCGGCCGGCTACATGGTGCGCCGCATGGAGGTCAAGGAACGGTTCTTCCGCGCCGTGCTGCCCATGGCGCTGGCCGTGGGCCTGGTCGGCGTGCTGCTGCTGGCGCAGCCGGACATGGGGGCGTTCCTGGTGATCGCCGTCATTGCCATGGGCATCCTGTTCCTGGGTGGCGTCAACGCGCGCATGTTCTTTCTCATCGCCACCATCCTCGTGGCGGCGTTTGCGTTCATGATCTGGACCTCGCCGTACCGGCGCGCGCGCATCTTCGCGTACCTGGACCCGTTCAGCGCCGATCATGCGCTGAACAAGGGGTATCAGCTCTCGCACGCGCTGATCGCCATCGGCCGCGGCGAGATCTTCGGCGTCGGCCTGGGCGGCAGCGTGGAAAAGCTGCACTGGCTGCCCGAGGCGCACACCGATTTCCTACTGGCCGTCATCGGCGAGGAGCTGGGGCTGGTTGGCATCGTCTGCGTCGTGCTGGCCTTTTTCTGGCTGACCCGGCGCATGATCCTCATCGGCCGCCGCGCCATCGCGCTGGACCGGGTTTTTTCGGGACTGGTGGCGCAGGGCGTCGGGCTGTGGATAGGGTTCCAGGCGCTGATCAACATAGGCGTCAACCTGGGCGCGCTCCCGACCAAGGGCCTGACGCTGCCGTTCATGAGCTACGGCGGCTCGGCGCTGATCGTCAACGTGGTCGCCATCGCCCTCGTCCTGCGCGTGGATATGGAAAACCGCAAGCTCATGCACGGAGGACGGGCATGAGCTTGCGGTTTCACCAAAACCGGCAAGCGTGCGCAGCACGCGCTGGCGCCGCAGGCGACAGTCATGCACGGAGGACGGGCATGAGCTTGCGGTTTCACCAAAATCGGCAAGCGTGCGCAGCACGCGTTGACGCCGCAGGCGGCAACCTCATGCACGGAGGCCGCGCATGAGCCGGCAGCCGCAACAGAAATGTGCGCTGGTCATGGCTGGCGGCACCGGCGGGCACATCTTTCCCGGCCTGGCCGTGGCCGATGGCCTGCGCGCGCAGGGCTGGCGCGTGCACTGGCTGGGTGCGCCGGACAGCATGGAGGCGCGGCTCGTGCCGTCGCATGGCTTTGCGCTGGAAACCATCGCGTTTTCCGGCGTGCGCGGCAAGGGCGTGATGACGCTGGCGTTCCTGCCGCTTCGCCTGCTGCGCGCGTTTGCGCAGGCCATGGGCGTGATTCGCCGCGTCCGGCCCGACGTCCTGCTCGGCTTTGGCGGCTACATCGCGTTTCCCGCGGCAGTCATGGGCGTGGCCATGGGCAAGGCGCTGGTCATACACGAGCAAAACGCCGTGGCCGGCATGGTGAACAGGTGGCTGGCGCACATCGCGGACCGCGTCTTTACCGCGTTTCCCGGCGTGTTCCGGCCGCGCCGGCGCGTGCGGAGCGTGGGCAATCCGCTGCGCCCCGAGTTTGCCGCCGTCCCCGATCCGCACGAACGGTTTGCCGGCCGCAGCGGCCCGCTGCGCCTGCTGGTGGTCGGCGGCAGCCTGGGCGCTGCGGTGCTCAACGAGGTGGTACCGCAGGCGCTGGCGCTGCTGCCTGCGGCAGCGCGTCCGCAGGTTGTGCATCAAGGCGGGGCGCGGCAGATCGACGCGCTGCGCGCGCACTATGCGGCGGCCGGCGTCACCGCCGAGCTGCTGCCCTTCATCGATGACATGGCGGCAGCGTACGCCAGCGCCGACCTCGTCATCTGCCGGGCCGGGGCCACGACGGTCAGCGAGATTGCCGCCGTGGGCGCGGCGGCGCTGTTCGTCCCGTTCCCGCACGCCGTCGACGACCACCAGACCGCCAACGCGCGCCATCTGGTCGACGCCGACGCAGCCTGGCTCCTGCCGCAGCCGGACCTGAACCCGCAAGCGCTGGCCGACTGGCTGCGCCAGGCGAGCCGCCCGCTGCTGCTGGAGACGGCGTCCCGCGCGCGCGCGCTGCGCCAGCTGTCGGCAACGGATGCCATCGTTGCCGCCTGCGAGGAGCTGGCGGCATGAAGCACGTGATCTCGCGCATCCATTTTGTCGGCATCGGCGGCTCGGGCATGAACGGCATCGCCGAAGTGCTGCACAACCTGGGCTACCTGGTTTCCGGGTCGGACCTGGTCGACAGCGCCGCGCTGCGCCGGCTTGCCGACCTGGGCATACAGACCTTTGTCGGGCACGCGGCCGAGCACGTGCTGCATGCCGACGTCGTGGTCACGTCCACCGCAGTGGGCGCCGACAACCCCGAGGTGCTTGCCGCACGCGAGCGCCGCGTGCCGGTGGTGCCGCGCGCCATCATGCTGGCCGAGCTCATGCGCTTCAAGCAGGGCATCGCGGTGGCCGGCACGCACGGCAAGACATCGACCACCAGCCTCATCGCCAGCGTCCTGGCCGGTGCCGGCATGGACCCGACCTTTGTCATTGGCGGCCGGCTCAACAGCGCCGGGTCCAACGCCCGGCTCGGCGCCGGCGACTACATCGTGGTCGAGGCGGACGAATCCGATGCCTCGTTCCTCAACCTGTCGCCGGTGATGGCGGTGTTGACCAACATCGACGCCGACCACATGGACACCTACGAGCAGGACTTTGACCAGCTCAAGCAGGCCTTTGTCGCGTTCCTGCAGCGCATGCCCTTCTACGGCATGGCCATAGCCTGCACCGAGAGCCCGGCCGTACGCGAGATCCTGCACCGGCTGACCTGCCGCGTCATCACCTACGGCTTTGCCGAGGACGCGCAGGTGCGCGCGATCGACGTGCGAGCCGATGGCAGCTGCATGGAATTCATCGCGCAGCGGCGCAACGGCAGCGCGTTGCCCGACCTGCCGATACGGCTGCAGCTGGCGGGGCGCCACAACGTCCTCAACGCACTGGCAGCCATTGCCGTGGCCAGCAGCCTGAACGTGCCCGACGACAAGATCCAGCAGGCGCTGGCCGGCTTCACGGGCGTGCGCCGGCGGTTCGAGAACCATGGCGAGCTGCCCGCGCCCGGCGGTGGCCGCTTCGTGCTCATCGATGACTACGGCCACCACCCGACCGAGATCGCGGCCACGCTGGCTGCGGCGCGCGCCGCGTACCCGGGCCGGCGCATCGTGCTGGTGTTCCAGCCGCACCGCTACACGCGCACGCGCGACTGCTTCGAGGATCTGGTCGACGTGGTTGCCAGCGCCGATGCGGTGCTGCTGACCGAAGTCTACGCGGCGGGCGAGGCGCCGCTGGTCGCGGCCGATTCGCGTGCGCTGGCCCGTGCGATCCGGGTTGCCGGCGACGTGGAGCCGGTGTTTGTTGCCGAAGTCGACGACCTGCCGCGCCAGCTCCTGACGCAGGTGCGCGACGGCGACGTCGTCCTGTGCATGGGCGCCGGCTCCATAGACCAGGTGCCGGCGCGCGTCGTTGCTGCCGCGACGCAGCTCGCGGAGGAACAGCCATGAGCCCAGGCAACCTCACGCACCGCGCCGCCGGCCTGGGCAAGGTTGCGGTGCTCATGGGCGGCCATTCGGCCGAGCGCGAGATTTCGCTCATGTCGGGTCGTGGCGTGCTGCAGGCGCTGCGCAGCCGCGGCGTGGACGCGCATGCGTTCGACCCGGCCGGGCAGCCGCTGTGCCGGCTGAAGGAGCAGGGGTTTTCCCGCTGCTTCATCGCGCTGCATGGCCGCTACGGCGAAGACGGCACGGTGCAGGGTGCGCTCGAGCTGCTGCGCATCCCGTACACGGGCGCGGGCGTGCTGGCGTCAAGCATCGCCATAGACAAGGTGATGACCAAGCGGGTCTGGCTGGCCGAGGGGCTGGCCACGCCGCAGCACGTGGCCCTGCGCCGCGGCGAGGTGGACCCGGCGCGCCTGCGCGAACTGCCGGAGGCGCTGGGGTTGCCGCTCATCGTCAAGCCGGTGCGCGAGGGCTCGTCGCTGGGCCTGACGCTGGTGCACAAGCCAGAAGAACTGCAGGCGGCCGTGGCGGCCGCGGCAGCACGCGACACCGACGTGATGTGCGAGCAGTACGTCGCCGGCGACGAGGTGACCTGCGCGGTGATCGGCAGTGGCGCCGCGGCGCGGACGCTGCCGGTCATCCACATCGTCGTGCATGGCGGCGACTACGACTACCAGAACAAGTACTTCACCGATGCGGCCGAGTACCGCGTGCCCTGCGACCTGCCGGCCGTCGAGGTGGCGGCAGTCCAGGCACTCTCGCTTCAGGCGTACCGCGTGCTGGGCTGCCGCGGCTGGGGCCGGGTCGACATCATGATAGACGGCGCCACGCGCAAGCCCTGGCTGCTGGAGATCAACACGTCCCCGGGCATGACCGGGCATTCGCTGGTGCCCACCGCCGCGCGTGCCGCCGGCCTCGCGTACGAGGACCTGTGCGTGCAGTTGCTGGCCGATGCCGCGCTGGACTACCCGCCGGGGGAGGAGCAGCCATGACGACCGGCATGACGCTGCCCTTTGACGTCCGCCTCATGAACTTCACGGCCATGCTGCTCGTGTCCCTGGTCGTTCTTGCCGGCGCCGCAGCCGGTGCCTGGTGGCTTGCGCGCAGCCCCGCGTTTGCCATCCAGCAGATCACCGTCACCGGCGACACCCGGCACAACACCGAGGTCAGCTTGTACAGCGCCGTGGCCGGGCGCCTGCGCGGCAACTTCTTTACGTTGAACCTGGCGTCCGCCGAGACGGCGTTCCAGAACGTGCCCTGGGTGCGCACGGCCGTCGTGCAGCGGCGCTTCCCGAACCAGTTGCGGGTGCATCTGCAGGAGCATGTGCCCGTTGCCCGCTGGGGCGGCTCGGATACGGAACTGGTCGACCGCTACGGCGACGTGTTCGCCACCGGCGACGCCGACGCCGGCCAGCAGCGGCGCCTGCCGCTGCTTCTGGGCCCGGACGGACAGGGCGCATTGCTGTGGCAGACGTACGAGAGGCTGAACGCGGCGACGGACGGGCTGAAAACCGCCATCGTGCGGCTGGAGCTGCAACCGCGCGGGCACTGGCATGCGCAGCTTGCGCAGGGCGCACAGATCGAGCTGGGCCAGGGCAGCGCCGGCGAGCTGACGCGGCGCATGGCGCGGTTTGCCGATACGGCGCTGCAGGTCGCTGCGCGCTACCGGCGCGACGCCGCGGACATCGAGTCGGCCGACCTGCGCTACGAGCGCGGCTACGCCCTGCGCTTGCGTGGCGTCACGACGGTGGCAGCCGAATGAGCGGGTACCGGCATAGCGAACAAGGGTGATATGGCAAAAGAATACAAGGATCTGATCGTTGGCCTGGACGTGGGCACCGCCAAGGTCATGGTCGTCGTTGGTGAGGTGCTGGCCGGCGGCCAGCTCAAGCTGGTGGGGCTGGGCGTGGCGCCGGGCAACGGACTCAAGCGCGGGGTCGTCGTCAACATCGATGCCACGGTCGCCAGCATCCAGCAGGCGCTCAAGGAAGCCGAGCTCATGGCCGACTGCAAGATAGGCCACGTGTACACCGGGATCACCGGCAGCCACATCCAGGGCTTCAACTCCAGCGGCATGGTCGCGGTCAAGGGCAAGGAAGTCACCCGCGCCGACGTCACGCACGTGGTCGAGACCGCCAAGGCCATCAACATCCCCAGCGACCAGCGGCTGCTGCTGGTCGAGCCGCAGGAGTTCATCATCGACGGGCAGGACGTGCGCGAGCCGGTGGGCATGAGCGGCAAGCGGCTGGAGGCCAAGGTGCACCTGGTCACGGGCGCGCAAAGCGCGGCCGAAAACATCATCAAGTGCGTGCGCCGCTGCGGCATCGACGTGGACGGCCTGCTGCTCAACCCGCTGGCCTCCAGCCGCGCGGTCCTCACCGACGACGAGCGCGAACTGGGCGTGGCCTGCATAGACGTGGGCGCCGGCACCACCGACATTGCCATCTTTACCGGCGGCGCCATCCGGCACACCGCGGTCATCCCCATTGCCGGCGACCTGATCACCAGCGACATCGCGATGGCGCTGCGCACGCCGACGGCCGATGCCGAGGACATCAAGGTGGCGTACGGCTGCGCCAAGCAGCTGCTGGCCGATGCCCAGGCGCAGGTCGAGGTGCCCGGGCTGGGCGACCGCGCGCCGCGCATGCTGTCGCTGCAGGCGCTGGCCGGTGTCATCGAGCCGCGCGTGGAAGAGATCTTCTCGCTGGCGCAGCAGGTCATCCGCGAGTCCGGCTACGAGGAAGTGCTGTCCTCGGGCGTCGTCCTGACCGGCGGCAGCGCCGTCATGGCCGGCATGATCGAACTGGGCGAGGACGTTTTTCTCAAGCCCGTGCGCTGCGGCGTGCCGCGCTACGCCATGGCGCTGGCTGACATGGTCGCGCAGCCGCGGGCGGCCACCGTCATGGGGTTCATGGAAGAGGCGCGCGCCGCGCAGCTGCGTGGCGCCAAGGCCGCGCAGCAGTCCAGCCCCGTGCAATCCATTTTTGCACGGCTCAAGGAATTCATCGTGGGGAATTTCTGATGACGCAGGTCATTGTCTTCATCCTGGCCGGGCACGCTGATTTCCCGCATGTCATGGGCACAGACCCGCCGTTTCGATGGCGCCCGGGCGGCGCGGCAACCACAGGTCATCCATTTTCTTTTTCACCATTTGAAGCCATCGCAGGCACGAAAGGAAGCAGCATATGAGCATAGAAATGATTGAGACCGACGCATTTGATTCCGGGACCCGGATCAAGGTCATCGGCGTGGGCGGCGGCGGCGGCAACGCCGTGGACCACATGATCAGCAGCAACGTCCAGGGCGTGGAATTTGCCTGTGCCAACACGGACGCGCAGGCGCTGACGCGCACGCTGGCGGAAATGTCCATCCAGCTGGGCACGTCCGGGCTGGGCGCGGGCAGCAAGCCGGACAAGGGCCGCGAGGCCGCCGAGGCTGCCGCCGACGAGATCCGCCAGGCGATCCGCGGCACGCACATGCTGTTCATCACGGCCGGCATGGGTGGCGGCACCGGCACCGGCGCGGCGCCGGTGATCGCGCGCATCGCCAAGGACATGGGCATCCTCACCGTGGGCGTCGTGACCAAGCCATTCGAGTGGGAGGGAACGCGCCGCATGAGCAATGCAGAGACCGGCCTGGCCGAGCTCGAAGCCGGCGTCGATTCGCTGGTCGTGGTGCTCAACGAAAAGCTGCTCGAGGTCATGGGCGACGACGTGACGCAGGCCGAAGCCTTTGCCAGCGCCAACGACGTGCTCAGGAACGCGGTGGGCGGCATCGCCGAGATCATCAACGACTACGGCCAGGTCAACGTCGACTTTGAGGACGTGCGCACGGTCATGAGCGAGCCGGGCAAGGCCATGATGGGCACGGCCACCGCCAGCGGCCCCGACCGCGCCCGAATCGCTGCCGAGCAGGCCGTGGCCTGCCCGCTGCTGGAGGGCATAGACCTGTCCGGCGCCAAGGGCGTGCTGGTGCTGATCACCGCAGCCAAGGATGCCTTCAAGCTGAGCGAATCCCGCGAGGCCATGAACACCATCCGTGCCTACGCCTCGCAGGATGCGCACATCGTTTACGGTGCCGCGTACGACGATGCGCTGGGCGACGACCTGCGCGTGACCGTGGTGGCCACCGGCCTGTCGCGGCAGCCGCAGGTCGGCCAGAACCCGCAGCGCATGGCCGTGGTCCAGGGCGGGCTGCGCACCGGCACCGACGACATGCCGTTCATGCCCTCGCCGGTGGACAGCGGCGCGGATTCCCATCCGCCGTACGACCCGAGCCAGATCCCCAGCGTGTGGAAGTCGCCGCGCGACCGCAGCGGCGCGCTCAAGCAGGTCCAGGCACTGTCCTCGGGCGGCATGGACGAGCTGGAGATCCCCGCGTTCCTGCGCAAGCAGGCGGACTGACGTGTGAAGGTTGCGCGTTGAGCGTTGAGCGTGGCGCGGCATACGCTGGACGCTGGACGCTGGACGCCGGACGCCGGACGCCGGACGCCGGACGCCGGACGCCGGACGCCGGACGCCGGACGCCGGACGCCGGACGCCGGACGCCGGACGCCGGACGCCGGACGCCGGACACCTAAAATGAGCCCATGATTGCACAGCGCACGCTCAAGACGCTGACCCGGGCCGTCGGGGTCGGGCTGCACAGTGGTCGCAGGGTCGAGCTGACGCTGCGACCGGCTGCCATTGAC
>JALOAS010000010.1 GCA_023228705.1 Ottowia sp.
TGCGTTGGGCGTTGAGCGTTGAGCGTTGAGCGTTGAGCGTTGAGCGTTGAGCGTTGAGCGTTGAGCGTTGAGCGTTGAACGTTGAGCGTTGAACGTTGAGCGTTGAGCGTTGAACGTTGAGCGTTGAGCGCCCATGACGATGACCGCGCCGCTGTGCGGCGGCAATGACTGCGGCTGCGCCGCCATGATGGGGAGGTTGAGCGTGGTGGGGACACGCTGGACGCTGAACACTTGACGCCAAACCTTCATCAGCCGCCGCAGGCGGCTTTCATCAAGGTCCTGCAAGGGCCGACGTCATCGGTCATCCGGACTCGCTGGATGCCTTGGTGCGCCGGTTGTTGTTGGATGCGGCGGTGTGGGTGGGGCGGGGAATCGCGACGGGGCGTCGCTCCACAGGAGCGAGGTGCACGACGGTCTTGTGGGAGGCCAGCCCTCTGGCCGATAGGGAGGTTGAGCGTCAAGCGTTGAACGCTGGACGCCCTATTCGCTGGACGCTGGACGGCTTACTCGCTGGACGCTGGACCGGCCTATTCGCTTGACTTCTGCATCGATGCTGCGTCGCGACATTGATCTGGGATAATGAACAACTTTCTTCAATCAGAGTCGCATAAGGACGCATATGCTCAAAAAATTAACCGCCCTTGTCGTCGCGCTTGGCACCGTTGCGTTCGGCGCCGGCGCGCAGGCCGAAACCCTGTCCGTGGCGGCCACGCCCGTGCCGCATGCCGAGCTGCTGGAATTCGTGAAACCGGGCCTGGCTGCCGAAGGCGTGGACCTGGACATCAAGGTGTTCACCGACTACGTGCAGCCCAACCAGCAGGTCATAGACGGGCAGATAGACAGCAACTTCTTCCAGCACAAACCGTACATGGACTCGTTCAACAAGGAACACGGCAGCGAGCTGGTGTCGGTCGGGCTGGTGCACGTGGAGCCCTTTGGCGCCTACTCGCAAAAAATATCGGACATAAAGGACTTGAAGGACGGCGCGCTGGTGGCGCTGCCCAACGACCCGTCCAACGGCGCCCGCGCCCTGCTGCTGCTGCAAAACCAGGGGCTGATCAAGCTCAAGGACCCGGACAACATCCTGGCGACGGCGCGCGACGTGGCCGAGAACCCCAGGAAGCTCAAGTTCAAGGAGCTGGAAGCCGCCACGCTGCCGCGCATCCTGCCAGACGTGGACCTGGCTTTGATCAACACCAACTATGCGCTTGAAGCAGGCCTGAACCCCACCGAAGACGCGCTGTTCATCGAGGACGAGGAGTCCCCGTACGCCAACCTCGTGGCAACCACGGCCGCCAACAAGGACAACCCGGCGCTGGCCAAGCTGGTGCAGGCGCTCCAGTCCGACGCCGTGCGCGAGCACATCCTGGAACAGTACAAGGGCGCCATCGTCCCCGCGTTCTGACCTGCGGCACAGGCGCTCCCTGCGCGCACGGCGCAAGCAGGGGCCGGGCGCCGTGTTCTTTCGCTGGCTGACCACCGCTGCCATCGCGCTGCTGTTTTTCCTGCACGGCGCCAAGCTCTCGCGCCAGGCCATCGTCGCGGGCGCCATGCACTGGCGGCTGCACATCCTCATCTTTGCCTGGACCTTCGTGGTCTTTCCGCTCCTGGGCTGGATCGCGTACCCGGCACCGGTGCCGCTGCTCGGGCGGGGGCTGGCTGCCGGCGTGATCTATCTGTGCGTGCTGCCCGGCACGGTGCAATCGGCCATTGCGTTCACGTCGATTGCACGGGGGAACATCCCTGCGGCGGTCTGCGCCGCATCGGCGTCCAGCATGGTCGGCATCATCATCACGCCGGTGCTGCCGCAGCTCATTCTCGGCGCCGACACATCCGCACTGGGTGGCGGCGCGCTGCTCACGTCGATCTGTAAGATCAGCGTGCAGATCCTGCTCCCCTTTGTCGTCGGCCACGTCATGCGGCCCCTGCTTGCCGGCTACCTGGCCGGCACTCCCGGCTGGTCGGCAGCGTGGACCGGGGCTCCATCCTGCTCGTGGTCTATACGGCATTCAGCGCATCCGTGATCGGCGGCCTGTGGCAAGGCACCAGCACGAGCGCACAGGCCTGGCTGGTGGTCGTCTGCTGCGCGCTGCTTGCCATCGTGCTGGCAAGCAACACGTGGTCAACAAGGCACCTGGGATTCAACCTAGATTCCGCTGTAGGATGCGCCTGAGCGTGCTGCGATGGGCGTGTCAGGCAAGACGCGACAACGCCGCAGACTACTTCTGTCTGCAAGGCGGAGCAACGCAGCATGGCGCGTCCAGCGCTGTGCGATCAGGCGCATAGCGCCTTCACCTGGTGGGTGGACATTGAAAAACGCAAAAACTCGAGCAATAACAAATAGCTGCCAAAGAAAATAAGCGGTCAACTGCGGATTCAACCGGGCCGACGAGGTGACCATCGTCTTTTGCGGCTCCAAGAAAAGCTTGGCCACCGGCGTCCCCATGGCCGGCGTCCTCTTTGGCGCCGCGGCCATCGGGCCCATGCTGCTGCCGCTCCTGGTCTTCCACCAGATTCAGCTCATGGTCTGCGCGGTCCTGGCGCAGCACTACCCGCATCCGGATACCGCCCGCCTGGCGTCTGGCGCGGCGGCCTGAGCGGCGCCGCGCCTCAGCGCGGCGCCATGGCGCAGGACCACGTCTGCGGCACGTCAACGGTGGCGTCCAGCGTCGCCAGCAGCGGCTCATGCAGCCCCTGCGCCGCCAGGTCGTCCGCAGCGGTATAGACCACCTGCTCTTCCTTGACGTTGTGGATCTGCAGGAGCTTGAACAGTTCGTCGCAATCCGCGCGCAGTGCGGCCGGCTCGGCGCCCGCCTCACAGGCCTGCAGCAGCGCAGCCAGTACCGGCCACATCTGCCCGTGCTCGCGCTTCATGACAAAGACCGGCATCGTGATGCCGTGCTGTTCGAGCATGGGAAACAAGATTTCCTCTTCCAGGAACAGGTGCAGGCGCAGCAGTTGCAGCGCTTCATGCAGGGCGGGCAGGCTGCCGCCGCCTTCAAGCACCGGCCGTATCCCTGCGTCTATGGCGCGATGCTGGTGCTCGAGCAGCGCGCCGGCCGTGACCTTGCCTTGCATGTCCGTCTCCCCTCTTGCCTTTGCTGCCCATGGTAAGTCCGGAAGAAGACCGGACGGACGGCAAGGTGATCGCAGCGCCGAGCGTGCGGCGGGGTGGCGCCGCCCGCGTCAGCCCCGCTTTCCCCCAATCCCCTTCTTGGGCTGGTGCGGGCAGTCTTTCTTGACGCAGCGCGCGTACAGGCTCAGGACGTGGTCTTCGATTTCAAAGCCCCTGGACTTGGCCACCGCGTCCTTGCGCTTTTCGATCTCGGCGTCAAAAAACTCCTCGACACGCCCACAGTCCAGGCAAATCAGGTGGTCGTGGTGTTCCTCGTCGCTGAGCTCGTACACCGCCTTGGACGGCTCGAAATAATGGCGCGTGAGCAGCCCGGACTGCTCAAACTGCGCAAGCACCCGGTACACCGTGGCCAGTCCAATGTCCGAGTCCTCGGCAATGAGCGCACGGTAGACGTCTTCTGCTGTCAGGTGGCGTTCGGCGGACTTCTCGAAAATCTCCAGGATCTTCAGGCGCGGCACCGTCACCTTCAGCCCGGTGCTCTTGAGATCATCAATCTTCTGTTCCATCACCACTCCCTGCAAGGAGGCCGGTCGCGACCGGCCCGGGTGGCGGCGCCAGCAACATCATTCAGCGCCGCAGGCCGGGTGGCAGCCCACCCCCGCCCATGAGGCCGGCCATGCCCTTCATGCCGCCCATGCCCTGCATCATCTTGCGCAGTGCGCCGCCCTTCATCTTCTTCATCATGCCACGCATTTGCTCGAACTCGCGCAGCATGCGGTTGACTTCCTGCACCTGCACGCCAGCGCCTGCGGCAATGCGGCGCTTGCGGCTGGCCTTGAGCAGCTCGGGCTTGCGCCGCTCCAGCGGCGTCATGCTGTTGATGATGCCCTCCTTGCGCCGGATGTCGCGCTCGGCGCGCTGCAGGTCGTCCTCGGAAGCGCCGGCTGCCATCTGCGTCGGCAGTTTCTCCAGCAGGCTGCCCAGGCCGCCCATCTGCTTCATCTGCTGCAACTGGGCCAAAAAATCCTCCAGGTCAAAGTGACCCTTGCGGACCTTGTCGGCCAGCTTCCTGGCCGCGTCCGCATCGACGCTGCCCGCCACCTGCTCGACCAGCGCCACCACGTCACCCATGCCCAGGATGCGGCCCGCATGGCGTTCGGCGTCAAAAAGCTCCAGCCCGTCGATCTTTTCGGACAGGCCGGCGAACTTGATGGGCGCCCCGGTGATCTGGCGCACCGACAGCGCCGCGCCGCCCCGCGAGTCGCCGTCCATCTTGGTCAGCACGATGCCGGTGAGCGGCAGCGCCTCCTTGAACGCCCTGGCCGTGTTGGCCGCGTCCTGCCCCTGCATGGCATCGACCACGAACAGGGTCTCCACCGGGTCCAGCGCCTCGTGCAGTGCCCGGATCTCCTGCATCATGGCCTCGTCAATCGCCAGCCGGCCGGCCGTGTCAACAATGAGCACGTCATGGAAATGCCGCCGGGCATGATCCAGCGCTGCCTTGGCGATGGCCACCGGCTCCTGCCCCGTCTCGGATGGAAACCAGTCGGCGCCTGCCTGCGCCGTCACCACCTTGAGCTGCTCTATGGCCGCCGGCCGGTATACGTCGCCGGATACCGTCAGCACCTTCTTCTTGCGCTTCTGTATCAGGTAGCGTGCCAGCTTGGCCGTGGTGGTGGTCTTGCCCGCCCCCTGCAGGCCCGCCATCAGCACCACAGCCGGCGGCTGCGCCGCCAGGTTGAGGTCCGAGACGCCATCGCTCATGGTGGCCGCCAGCTCGCGGTTGACGATGCCCACCAGGACCTCGCCGGGCTTGAGGCTGCCCATGACGTCCTGGCCGAGCGCCTTGGCCTTCACGCGCGCCGTAAAATCACGCACCACGGGCAGCGCAACGTCCGCTTCCAGCAGGGCCATGCGCACCTCGCGCAGCATGTCCTGGACGTTGGACTCGGTGATGCGCGCCTGGCCGCTGACCTTTTTGACCAGTCGTGAAAGTTTGTCGGTAAGAGCAGAAGTCATGAAATGAACAGACAGTGGGCCGGACAGGGAACTGCCGTGGCAAGCCGCAGCAACGGGACCCGTGCTTCGTTAGTATCTGCAATCAGTTACAGAGCGATGCGCTGGGCTAAACTGTTCCGATGATTTTAGCCAGTGCGTCACCTTTCAGCTGGGCCCTCGGAATTACCGTAGCCATCGTCTACGCCATTCCGGTCCTGCTGACCCGGTCCCTGAACGCGGTCCTCGCGTACCGGTTGCTGGTTCTGGCCTGGCTGCTGCACGGCGTGCTGATCGTGCGATCACTGGTCATCGACCCCTCGCATTTCGGGTTTGCCCAGGCGCTTTCAATCACGGTGTGGCTGGTCCTGACCGTGTACATCGCCGAGACCCACCTCGTTCCCGGCATGCCGGCGCGCTGGGCGCTGGGCGGCTTTGGCTCGGCGGTGGTCATCCTGGCGCTGATTTACCCCGGGCCGCAGCTGCCGGCAACGTCGTCGCCATGGCTGCCGGTGCACTGGGCGCTGGGGCTGTCCGCGTACGGCCTGTTTGCCGCTGCCGTTGCGCACGGCTGGCTGCTCATCCACACGGAGCGCCGGCTGCGCAGCGCCCCCGCCAGCACGACCCCGGGCCTGCCCCTGCTCAAGCTTGAGCGCATCATGTTCCGGCTGGTCATTGCGGGCTTCGTCCTGCTGACGCTGACCGTGCTCGCCGGCATCGTCTTCAGCGAGCATCTGTACGGCGCGTCCACCGGCGGCTGGCGCTGGGACCATACGCATGTATTTACCGTGCTGTCCTGGCTGATTTTTGCCATGCTGCTGCTGGGGCGGTGGCGCTTTGGCTGGCGCGGCCGCCGCGCCGTCCACATGCTGTACGCCGGTGCCGCGCTGCTGCTGCTGGGCTACGCCGGCTCCCGCTTCGTGCTTGAAGTCCTGCTGGGGCGGGTGTCATGAAACCGCTGGTCGTCCTGCTGGCGATCCTGTTTGGCGTCTGGCTGTGGCGGCGGGGACGCAAGATCAGCCGCGCCGATGCACAGCAAAAGAAACTGGAAACCGAGGCCATGGTTGCCTGTGCCCATTGTGGCGTCCATGTCCCGCGCAGCACCAGCGTGGCGGGGCGCAACGGCAGCTACTGCTGCGCGGCGCATCAGCGCCAGGCCGAAGGCAGCTGACATGGCCGGATGACAACGCAGCGGCACGCCACACGGAAACGGATTGGCGCGCCACCCAAACAATCCCCCAGAGACACAAGCCCCCATGACTGACTCGCCTTCCGCTTACTGGCGCGGCAACGACGCGCGGGCAGCAGCGTCCAACAGCGCGGCGCGCCTGTGGAGCATGCTCATGATGGCGCGCATCCTGCTCGCCGTCGCGATTGTCGCCACGCACACCACGGCCGATCGCCTGGCGGAGAACATGCCGGGCTGGACGCTCTGGGCCAGCATTGCCTATCTCATGGCAACGCTGGCCACGCGCCTGCTGACGCCGCACCGGATCAGGAGCCAGCCGCTGGGCTGGCACTGGCTTCACAGTTGCGGCGTTGACTTGCTCTACTTTGGCGCACTGCTGCTGGTCCAGCTGGCCGGAATCAACTACGCACCGCTGCTGGTGCTGCCGGTCCTGACGGCGGCCGTGCTGGGGTCGCGCGCGCTGGCACTGGGCACTGCGGCGCTGGCTGCGCTGCTCGTCATCGGCGCGGCGTATGCCACGGAGCAGACCACGCCGTGGCTGCATGCCTCGGTGCTGTTCCAGGCCGGCGTCACCGGCGCCGGGCTGCTGGCGCTGGCCTGGCTGATCAATCACCTGGTGCAGCGTACGGTGCGCGAGCAAAAATCCGCCGATGCCAGCAGGAGCCAGGCGCAGCTGCAGACGCTGGTCAACAACCTGGTCATCGAGGCCATGAGCGACGGCGTCCTGATCGTGGATTCCGGGCTGGTGGTGCGCTCGGCCAACCCGGCGGCACGCGAGCTCCTGGGCTCGGATCAGGAAATCACGGCCAGCCAGTTTTCGTTGTCGGGCCGCCCCTCGTGGACGCAGCTGGCCGACATCGCCAAGGACACGCTGGCCGGCGAGCCGCTGACGCGCAAGATCGTCGACGTTCAATGGCAGGGCAGCACCGCGTCACGAATGCTGGTGCGCACCGAGCGAACACCGCCCATCGATGCGCAAACACCGGGGCTGTGCGTGATGTTCCTGCAAGACCTGCGCGCCATAGAAGCCCAGATGCGTGCCGAGAAACTGGCGTCCATGGGACGCATGTCGGCCGCGGTGGCGCACGAGCTGCGCAACCCCCTGGCCGCGATCAGCCAGGCCAATGCACTGCTGGACGAAGACCTGGAGCCGGAAGCGCAGGAGCGCATGCGCGCCATCGTTGCGCACAACGCACGGCGGCTGGAGCGCATCGTCGATGACATCCTGGACGTTTCCCGCGTGCAGGTCAACCCCATCGAGTCGCAAACG
Organism: Ottowia sp.; assembly: GCA_023228705.1. GTDB lineage: Bacteria > Pseudomonadota > Gammaproteobacteria > Burkholderiales > Burkholderiaceae_C > Ottowia. The sequence continues at coordinate 7,531 of JALOAS010000010.1, forward strand.
CTGATCCTAGATCACGAGGTCGAGGATTTTTGTGCCGAATGGAGTCAGCAGAACCGGGTGGGGTTGCGCCTGGCGCTGACGCTGCAAGCCGGCGATACGCGCATCCAGTTCGTACGCGATCACCTGCGCCGCCTGCTGGTCAACCTGCTGGACAACGCGGCGCGATACGCCAGCGACCGGCAAGGCGCCATCCAGGTGGTCTCCAGCACATCGGCGTATCGCCCAACCATGCTGTTGGTCTGGAGCGACGGCGCGCCCATGGAAGCGGCGGTCCAACGCCACCTGTTCGAACCCTTCTTTTCTTCCGAAAGCCGCTCCAGCGGACTCGGCCTGTTCATATGCCGGCAGCTGTGCGAACAGCATGAAGCAACCATTTCCTACGATCGCACCACCCGCCGCCACCGCAACCGCGTGGCCACCGGCAATGAATTCGAGGTCCGCTTCCGCCGGGCGCAGGCCACCCCGGCCACGCTGGCGGCCGCGGGTTTTGCGACAATGTTCGAGTGACTTCATTGACTCCACAAAAGCGGGCGTGCCAGCGGCGCCGCTGCGCGGGCTGACCGGCGGCCATGGCAGACATACTGGTCATAGACGACGAGCCGGACCTGCGCACGCTCTATGAATTGACGCTGCTGCGCGAAGGCCACAGCGTGGAGACCGCGGGCACCGTGGTGCAGGCGCGCGCGCTCCTGGAGCAGCAGCCCTTTGATCTGGTGCTCACCGACATGCGCCTGCCCGATGGCCTGGGCCTGGACCTGCTGCGCATGCTGGCCGACGGCGAGCGCAGCGAGCGCAGTATCGTCATCACGGCGTACGGATCGGCTGAGAATGCCGTTGAAGCGCTCAAGTACGGTGCCTTTGACTACCTGACCAAACCGGTCAACCTGGAGCAGTTCCGCAGCGCCATCCGCGACGCGCTGCAAGCAACGCCCCAGCCGGCAACCGCCATGCAACAGGCGACCGAGGCCGCGCCCATCGCCGCGCCCGCGGTGGCCGGGCAGAAGACGCTGGCGCAACTGGTGGGCAACTCCGAGCCCATGCGCGCGGTCAAGAAACGCATCGTGCAGGTTGCGCCCAGCATGGCACCGATCCTCATCCATGGTGAATCCGGCACGGGCAAGGAACTGGTGGCGCGGGCCGTGCACGCGTGCAGCCACCGCAGCGATGGTCCGTTCATCCCGGTCAACTGCAGCGCCATCCCCGAGAACCTGCTCGAGGCCGAATTCTTCGGCGCGCGCAAGGGGTCGTATACCGGCGCCACGCAGGACCGCAAGGGGTTCTTCCAGGCAGCCACCGCCGGGACGCTGTTCCTGGACGAGATCGGCGACCTGCCGCGCGCCATGCAGGCCAAGCTGCTGCGCGCCATACAGGAGCGCAAGATCCGCCCGCTGGGCGCAACGACCGAGCATGCCGTCGACGTGCGGCTGGTCAGCGCCACGCACAAGGACCTGGCGGCCGAAGTCGCCGCCGGCCGGTTCCGCGAAGACCTGTACTACCGATTGAACGTCATCGGCCTGAACATCCCGCCGTTGCGCGAGCGCCGCACCGACATCCCCGACATCGCGCGCGCGCTCCTGCAGCGCATTGCCGCGCAGGCGCAGACCTCGCCCACACACCTCAACGACGAGCAACTGAACCGGCTTGCCCGGGCCCAGCTCAGGGGCAACGTACGTGAGCTGGAAAACCTGCTGCACCGTTTCGTGGCGCTGGGCAGCAGCGCGCTGGAATCGCTGGACAGCACCACGCCGCAACCGCCAGCAGCAGCCGCCGTCGCAGCGGTAGACGCGCCGGCACTGCCGCAGCCGGCTTTGGTCCGAGCCGGGGAGATCACGACGCTCGCTGCCTGGATGGACGCCCAGGAAAGGCGCATCCTGATGGCGCAGCTGGGCAACGCCAGTGGCGATTTGGACGCCGCGGCAGCCGCGTTACAGCTCAGCAGGCGGCAACTGCAATACCGCCTGCAACGGCTGCACATCACGCCCGCTGCCAGCAACGGCCGCGGGCCGGCCCGCGCGTGAGCCGCGCCGACTGGCTGGGCGGCTGGTACCGACCGGCACGCCGGCTGCCATCGCCCAACTTTGGCCCGCGGCCTGCCGGGCTTGGCGTCTCGCTGATCGTCGTCCACTCAATCAGCCTGCCGCCGGGACAGTTCGGCACCGGCCACGTCCAGGCGCTGTTCACGAACACGCTGGACTGGAGCGCGCATCCATACTTCCGGCAAATCCAGGGGCTGCAGGTCTCGGCGCATTTCTACATTGAGCGCAGTGGCCAGCTGTGGCAGTTTGTCGACTGCGACCAGCGCGCGTGGCACGCGGGAACGTCACACTATCGCGGGCGCGACAACTGCAACGATTTTTCCATCGGGATCGAGCTGGAGGGACTGGAAGGCGGGCTGTTCGAGCCGTCACAGTACAGCACCCTGGCGTCGCTGTGCGCCGCCCTGGCCGGTGCATACCCCATCTCGGCCATCGTCGGGCACGAGCACATCGCGCCGGGCCGCAAGCACGACCCGGGCCCCGAATTTGACTGGCATGAGCTGCGCCGGCTGCTTGGCTGGCCCGCCAGCCGTTTCCCCATCGCGGGCCGCGCGCCCGCGCCAACCCGGCGCAGCGACGGAAAGGACGCCCCTGGCTGACCCAGGCAGCCGATGCCACGCAAGGCAAGTGTCATTCATCTTGCAAAACGCACCAGCATGGCGATAATAGAGCGCGTTTGCCGCGAGCCGGATAGGCGGCCTGCTTCACGCATCCCCCGGCCACGTGTCAGACGCATCTCAGAGGCTGAGAATAAATTGATCGCTCCCGAAAGGGCCGTCAGAATTTGCCCAATCAAGGCGCAAAGCGCAGGCATAGCTCGGGCTATGGCGAGCATTTGCAACGCCGAGTGGGCGGATTGTGACGGTCAAAGCGGGCATGAGGGATTTGTTCTCAGCCTCTCAGTCACCACCGCCCAGGCAGGCCGGCGCAACGCAAACGGCCGATGATGCGCCCATCTGGCCGCAGAGGCAGAACAAGCCGGGCTCCCTGATCCGCTGCACAAAGAGGACATGCATGGCGACCACCAGCAAGAAAGCGACCAGCAAGAAAACCGCAACCAAAAAGACGGCCACAGCCAGCAAGAGCACCGTGCCAGCCACGGAAAAGAAGAGTGGCTCCGCGTCGACCAAGACACCAGCCACAATCAAAAAAGCGGCAAAAAAGGTAGCTGCAAAGACCGCCACGACGAGAAAGAAGCCTGCAGCGGCAGCAAAAAAAGCGACAGCTGCCAGGAAAACAGCCGCAAAAACGGCACCCAAAAAAACGGCGGCCAAAAAAGCAGCGCCGGCGACAAAGGCCGCAAGCAAGCCGGCCACGCGCAAAGCTGGCACCAAGAAGGCCGCGTCGTCCGCCAGCAGGAAAAAAGGCAGCCACGGGCCCGCAGAGGGGCCAAAGACCACGCTCAGCCCGCGCGCCCCGTGGCCGTTCCCAACCGCCGACGATTCCTGAGAAATCTGCGTTCCCGATTTTCGGGCGTCAAGACATGCGCCGTGGGCCGTGCATTTGGCGTGCTGCGAGCCGCACCGGTCAGGACTGCGTGCCGCCCACGGTCAGGCCATGCAGCTGCAGCGTTGGCAGGCCCACGCCAACGGGGACGCTCTGGCCGTCCTTGCCGCAAACGCCCACGCCGGAGTCCAGCTGCAAGTCGTTGCCAATCATCGCGATCCGCGTCAGGGCATCGGGTCCGTTGCCAATGAGCGTTGCGCCCTTGACCGGGTACTGGATCTTGCCGTCTTCCACCCAGTACGCCTCGCTCGTTGAAAACACGAACTTGCCGCTGGTGATGTCCACCTGGCCACCGCCAAAATTCGTCGCGTACAGCCCGCGTCCCGTGGCCTCCAGGATCTCCTGCGGCGACTTGTCGCCGCCCAGCATGAAGGTGTTGGTCATGCGCGGCATGGGCACGTGCGCGTAGCTTTCCCGCCGGCCGTTGCCGGTCGGTGCGGCGCCTGAAAGCCGCGCATTCAGCGCGTCCTGCATGTAGCCGACCAGGATGCCGTCTTCTATGAGCACGTTGCGCTGCGTGACGTGTCCCTCGTCGTCCACGTTCAGGCTGCCACGGCGCCCGGCCAGCGTCCCGTCGTCCAGCACGGTCACGCCCGGGGCCGCAACGCGCTCGCCCATGCGGCCACTGAAGGCGCTGGAGCCCTTGCGGTTGAAATCCCCTTCCAACCCGTGCCCCACGGCCTCGTGCAGCAGCACGCCAGGCCAACCGGGCCCAAGCACCACTGTCATTTCACCCGCAGGTGCCGGCTGGGCCACCAGATTGGTCAACGCCGCGCTGACGGCCTTCTCGACGTACCCGGCAAGGATGTCTCCAGAAAAATAATCCAGATCGCTGCGGCCGCCGCCGCCTGCGCTTCCCACTTCACGGCGCCCGTCCTGCTCCGCAACCACCGTGATTGAAAAGCGCACCAGCGGCCGCACGTCCGCAGCCATGCGGCCGTCCAGCCGGGCAATCAACACCACCTCGTACTCGCTGACCAGGCCGGCCATCACCTGAACCACCCGCGGATCGCTGGCGCGTGCCGCCTTCTCGGCCTGTTCCAGCAACGCCACCTTTCGGGCGCTGTCCAGCGAGGCGATGGGGTCATTGGCACCATACAGGTTCAATGCCTGCACGATACGGCGCTCGGGCACCTTGATGCGCTTGTCCTGGCCGGCCGAGCCAATGGCGCGCACGGCGTCCGCCGCATCCATCAGCGCCGGCACCGACAAATCATCCGAATACGCGTACGCGGTCTTCTCCCCACTGGTGGCGCGCACGCCCACGCCCTGGTCTATGGAAAAGCCGCCGGTCTTGACAATGCCTTCCTCCAGGCTCCAACCCTCGGAACGGCCATACTGGAAGTACAGGTCCGCGTCATCCACACCGCGCTGGGCTATGCGTGCCAGCGCTTCGTGCAGATCCGCCTCGGTGAGTTCAAACGGGTCGAGCAGCTGCGCGTGCGCTGCCGTCAGTGCCTCTATGGCCGGCTCATGTGCGTGCATGCATTCATTGTAGTTGCGCCCGCCGCAACAGGCATAAAAAAACGCCCGATCGGGGTCCGATCGGGCGTTCTGGCTGTAATAGCCTGACGATGTCCTACTTTCACACGGGAATCCGCACTATCATTGGCGCAAAGGCGTTTCACTGTCCTGTTCGGGATGGGAAGGAGTGGTTCCACCTCGCTATGGTCATCAGGCATAACTTGTCGTCTTCCTGCTCCGGGTCGCCCCGACTCAAGAAAACAAATTCACAGAGCAAATCAGCTTGGGTTTGATTGGCGTCACCGCATAACACCCCTGACTTTTGCCAAAGTCAAAGTTATGGGGTCAAGCCGCACGAGCAATTAGTACCGGTCAGCTCAATACATTACTGTACTTCCACATCCGGCCTATCAACGTCCTGGTCTTGGACGACTCTTCAGGGGGCTCAAGGCCCCGGCAGATCTCATCTTGGAACGAGTTTCCCACTTAGATGCTTTCAGCGGTTATCTCTTCCACACATAGCTACCCTGCAATGCCACGGGCGTGACAACAGGTACACCAGCGGTGTGTCCACTCCGGTCCTCTCGTACTAGGAGCAGCCTTCCTCAAATCTGCAGCGCCCACGGAAGATAGGGACCAAACTGTCTCACGACGTTCTGAACCCAGCTCACGTACCACTTTAAATGGCGAACAGCCATACCCTTGGGACCGACTACAGCCCCAGGATGTGATGAGCCGACATCGAGGTGCCAAACACCGCCGTCGATATGAACTCTTGGGCGGTATCAGCCTGTTATCCCCAGAGTACCTTTTATCCGTTGAGCGATGGCCCTTCCATACAGAACCACCGGATCACTATGTCCTGCTTTCGCACCTGCTCGACTTGTCAGTCTCGCAGTTAAGCACGCTTATGCCATTGCACTATCGCCACGATTTCCGACCGTAGCTAGCGTACCTTCGAACTCCTCCGTTACGCTTTAGGAGGAGACCGCCCCAGTCAAACTGCCTACCATGCACTGTCCCTGACCCGGATTACGGGCCACGGTTAGAACTCCAAACGCATCAGGGTGGTATTTCAAGGTTGGCTCCACACACTCTGGCGAGCGCGCTTCAAAGCCTCCCACCTATCCTACACAAATCCGTTCAAAATCCAATACAAAGCTACAGTAAAGGTTCATGGGGTCTTTCCGTCTATCCGCGGGGAGATTGCATCATCACAACCATTTCAACTTCGCTGAGTCCCTGGAGGAGACAGTGTGGCCATCGTTACGCCATTCGTGCAGGTCGGAACTTACCCGACAAGGAATTTCGCTACCTTAGGACCGTTATAGTTACGGCCGCCGTTTACTGGGACTTCGGTCAAGAGCTTGCACCCCATCACTTAATCTTCCAGCACCGGGCAGGCGTCAGACCCTATACGTCCACTTGCGTGTTTGCAGAGTCCTGTGTTTTTGTTAAACAGTCGCAGCCACCTATTTTTTGCAACCCTTTCGTGCTCAGATGTTCTCATCACACTACCAGGGCACACCTTCTCCCGAAGTTACGGTGTCAATTTGCCGAGTTCCTTCTCCAGAGTTCTCTCAAGCGCCTTGGAATACTCATCTCGCGCACCAGTGTCGGTTTGCGGTACGGTCGTGCATGGCTGAAGCTTAGTGGCTTTTCCTGGAACCCCGTTCAGTCACTTCGCGAGCAAGCTCGCCCGATGAGCAGCCTCGGTTTATGACAGGCGGATTTGCCTACCTGTCGCCTACATCTGCCCAAACCAGAATCCAATAACTGGATGACCTATTAGGATTCGTCCCCACATCGCACCATGCAACGGTACGGGAATATTAACCCGTTTCCCATCAGCTACGCATTTCTGCCTCGCCTTAGGGGCCGACTCACTCTACGCCGATGAACGTTGCGTAGAAAACCTTGCGCTTACGGCGAACGGGTCTTTCACCCGTTTTAACGCTACTCATGTCAGCATTCTCACTTCTGATACCTCCAGCAAGCCTTTCGACTCACCTTCACAGGCCTACAGAACGCTCTCCTACCGCTCGTCAACTGAATGACGAACCCGCAGCTTCGGTAACTGGCTTAGCCCCGTTACATCTTCCGCGCAGGACGACTCGATCAGTGAGCTATTACGCTTTCTTTAAATGATGGCTGCTTCTAAGCCAACATCCTGACTGTCTTAGCCTTCCCACTTCGTTTCCCACTTAGCCAATTTTGGGGACCTTAGCTGGCGGTCTGGGTTGTTTCCCTCTCGTGTCCGGACGTTAGCACCCGGTGCACTGTCTCCCAAGCTGTACTCATCGGTATTCGGAGTTTGCCTTGGTGTGGTAAGTCTCCATGACCCCCTAGCCAAAACAGTGCTCTACCCCCGATGGTAATACTTGAGGCACTACCTAAATAGTTTTCGGAGAGAACCAGCTATTTCCAGGTTTGATTAGCCTTTCACTCCTATCCACAGCTCATCCACTGATTTTGCAACATCAGTTGGTTCGGACCTCCAATACCTGTTACGGTACCTTCATCCTGGCCATGGATAGATCACCTGGTTTCGGGTCTACACCCAGCGACTGAACGCCCTATTCGGACTCGATTTCTCTTCGGCTTCCCTATTCGGTTAACCTTGCCACTGAATGTAAGTCGCTGACCCATTATACAAAAGGTACGCAGTCACCCATCCGAAGACAGGCTCCCACTGTTTGTAAGCATGCGGTTTCAGGATCTATTTCACTCCCCTCCCGGGGTTCTTTTCACCTTTCCCTCACGGTACTAGTTCACTATCGGTCGATGATGAGTATTTAGCCTTGGAGGATGGTCCCCCCATGTTCAGACAGGATTTCACGTGTCCCGCCCTACTTGTCTCTGGCCTAGTACGACACAATGGTTTTCGCATACGGGACTGTCACCCACTACGGTCAGGCTTTCCAGCCTGTTTTGCTAACGATTGTGCTATCACCAGAAGGCTTCTCCGATTTCGCTCGCCACTACTTTCGGAATCTCGGTTGATGTCTTTTCCTCGAGCTACTTAGATGTTTCAGTTCGCTCGGTTCGCCTCTTCAGCCTATGTATTCAGCTGAAGATACCTATACAGGTGGGTTTCCCCATTCGGAAATCTGCGGGTAAGTTCATTTGCCAACTAACCGCAGCTTATCGCAGGCTATCACGTCCTTCGTCGCCTATCATCGCCAAGGCATCCACCACATGCTCTTAGTCACTTGACCCCATAACTTTGACGTCTCCGAGGAGACGAAAGCGTTGTCAAGGACGGTCAGGTCTTACGACCTGTTTGCGTTATGCCGTTTTGAATTTCTTCAAAATCATTAAAATTCAACACAAGTTGAACTTTTGTGACGCAATCAAGATTGTTGCTGCCTGCCGCCTGGCTTGCGCCATGCAGCATCAGCAACGCTGATTCGACTCTATGAATTGTTAATGAACAGCCTGGCGCACGTTGCCGCACGCCCTACCAGCAAAGCTGATGTCAAAGGGCCAGTCCTGGCTCTTTGATATGAACTTTGGTGGTGGAGGATGACGGGATCGAACCGACGACCTCCTGCTTGCAAAGCAGGCGCTCTCCCAGCTGAGCTAATCCCCCGGATGTCACCCTGTGGGGTGGTGGGTCTGGTTGGGCTCGAACCAACGACCCCCGCCTTATCAAGACGGTGCTCTGACCAACTGAGCTACAGACCCGAGCTACCGACTCAGCCGGATCGCTGAGGGATCAGCTAGCCCAGCCCGCTGGCGACGCCTTGCAACAGCCGATAAGTGTGGACGCTCAACTTGAGTTGCTTGTTTTCCAGAAAGGAGGTGATCCAGCCGCACCTTCCGGTACGGCTACCTTGTTACGACTTCACCCCAGTCACGAACCCTGCCGTGGTGATCGCCCTCCCGAAGGTTAGGCTAACCACTTCTGGCAAGACCCGCTTCCATGGTGTGACGGGCGGTGTGTACAAGACCCGGGAACGTATTCACCGTGACATTCTGATCCACGATTACTAGCGATTCCGACTTCACGCAGTCGAGTTGCAGACTGCGATCCGGACTACGACTGGCTTTGTGGGATTGGCACCCCCTTGCGGGTTAGCAGCCCTTTGTACCAGCCATTGTATGACGTGTGTAGCCCTACCCATAAGGGCCATGAGGACTTGACGTCATCCCCACCTTCCTCCGGTTTATCACCGGCAGTCCCATTAGAGTGCTCAACTGAATGTAGCAACTAATGGCAAGGGTTGCGCTCGTTGCGGGACTTAACCCAACATCTCACGACACGAGCTGACGACAGCCATGCAGCACCTGTGTTACGGTTCCCTTTCGGGCACCAAGCCATCTCTGGCAAGTTCCGTACATGTCAAGGGTAGGTAAGGTTTTTCGCGTTGCATCGAATTAAACCACATCATCCACCGCTTGTGCGGGTCCCCGTCAATTCCTTTGAGTTTTAGCCTTGCGGCCGTAGTCCCCAGGCGGTCAACTTCACGCGTTAGCTTCGTTACTGAAGAAACAAATCCCCAACAACCAGTTGACATCGTTTACGGCGTGGACTACCAGGGTATCTAATCCTGTTTGCTACCCACGCTTTCGTGCATGAGCGTCAGTGCAGGCCCAGGGGGCTGCCTTCGCCATCGGTGTTCCTCCGCATATCTACGCATTTCACTGCTACACGCGGAATTCCACCCCCCTCTGCCGCACTCCAGCCTTGCAGTCACAACGGCAATTCCCAGGTTAAGCCCGGGGCTTTCACCGCTGTCTTGCAAAACCGCCTGCGCACGCTTTACGCCCAGTAATTCCGATTAACGCTTGCACCCTACGTATTACCGCGGCTGCTGGCACGTAGTTAGCCGGTGCTTATTCTTGTGGTACCGTCATGAGCCCCCTGTATTAGAGAGAGCCTTTTCGTCCCACACAAAAGCAGTTTACAACCCGAAGGCCTTCATCCTGCACGCGGAATTGCTGGATCAGGGTTTCCCCCATTGTCCAAGATTCCCCACTGCTGCCTCCCGTAGGAGTTCGGGCCGTGTCTCAGTCCCGATGTGGCTGATCATCCTCTCAGACCAGCTACAGATCGCGGGCTTGGTAGGCCATTACCCCACCAACAACCTAATCTGCCATCAGCCGCTCCAAACGCGTGAGGTCTTGCGATCCCCCACTTTCATCCGTAGATCGTATGCGGTATTAATCCGGCTTTCGCCGGGCTATCCCCCACGTCTGGGCACGTTCCGATGTATTACTCACCCGTTCGCCGCTCGCCATCAGGTGCAAGCACCCATGCTGCCGCTCGACTTGCATGTGTAAAGCATTCCGCCAGCGTTCAATCTGAGCCAGGATCAAACTCTATAGTTCAATCTTTGCTTTTTTGTCCTTGCGGACCACTCAATTAAACGGAATTGAAGTGAACTTCACTTCTGTTCGCATGAGCGTTTTGTGATCTGAAAAGATCTGGCAACCGCCATCAAACGCCCACGCTTATCGGCTGTATATTTTTAATGAACCTGCAAGAACCCGAAGGTCTTTGCCAAGCATCGCTGCGATGAGCGAAGCTCTCCATTGTATGCCAGGTTGGGCGCCCTGTCAAGTACAAGGCTCTTTTTTCTGGCAACTGTTGCTGTTCCGCACCCTCGCAAGGCAAGGAAGGGGCAGCATCCCGAAAGAAGCAAGGCCAAGCCCGCTCTTCCGGTCCACGCTGTGATCAGCAGGACATTGAATTATGCTGCAAAAAAAGAGCGCTGTCAAGTGCTGCGACTTCTTCTGCCAGCATAGGACCTGCTCCTCGTCTCGGCCCCAGGCCGGACAGTCGGTCCTTGCCACCAACACTGGCCCCACCAGTGACGGCAGGCCGGCGCGGCGGGTTCGTTGCGCGCTGCTTGCAGCAGGCCAGCGAACTTTGCATTGTAACCTGAAAGACCGAGCACCTTGCGAGATCAGTGCCTGTGCGTCGCGCCCGGTACGGGGGGACAAGAACAAAGGCTGGTTGACCGCGGCCGCCGCGCGGGCCTAGGCCCCTGCAAGTGGCTGGATCGTGATTATAGACCGGCTTTCCGGGAATCGCACGAGAACCGCGCCGGAGCGGCGGGATGAGGCTGGCGCGCGCGGGTGGCCGTGTGGCTCCATGTGGCTTACAGTAAGCTGCATGTCATTGATTACGCTGAAGGAAGCGCAGCTGGCTTACGGCGAGCAGCCGCTGCTGGATCACGCGGAGTTTTCGCTGGCGGAGAACGAGCGCGTGGGCCTGGTCGGGCGCAACGGCAGCGGCAAGTCGAGCCTGCTTCGCGTGCTGGCCGGAATCGCGACGCTGGATGATGGCGCGCTGAACCGGCAGCAGGACGTGGTGGTTGCCTACGTGCCGCAGGAGCCGGCAATTTCCGGCCAGGCGACGGTATTTGACGCGGTGGCCGAAGCGCTGGTCGATGTGCGCGCGATGATTGATGCGCACGCAAGCGGCGCGGGGGATCTGGACCAGCTGCAAACGCAGATAGAAGCGCGGGATGGGTGGAACTGGCAACGGCGGGTGGACGAGGCGCTGCAACACTTGCAGCTTTCGCCCGAGGCATCGGTGGCGCAGCTCTCGGGCGGGCAGCGCAAGCGGGTGGCGCTGGCGCGCGCGTTGGCGCAGCAGCCGGAGATCCTGCTGCTGGACGAGCCAACCAACCATCTGGACCTGGAGGCGATTACCTGGCTGGAATCGCTGCTCGTCCGCCATGCTGGCGCCGCGGTCATCGTGACGCACGACCGGGCTTTCCTGGACGCGGTGAGCACGCGCATCGTCGAGCTGGACCGGGGCGTGCTGCGCTCGTATCCAGGCAACTTCACGCAATACGAGGCGCTGAAAGCCGAGCAGCTGGCGCAGGAAGCCACGATCGCCCAGAAGGCCGACCGCCTGCTGGCGCAGGAGGAGGCATGGATGCGCCAGGGCGTGCAGGCGCGGCGCACACGCTCGCGGGACCGCATCCTGCGGCTGCAGCAGCTGCGCGCCGACCGGGCCGCAAGGCGCGGGTCGGTGGGCCAGGTCCGGCTGGAGGTGGACGCCAACGTGGCCGGATACCAGGGAAAATGGCTGGCGCAGCTGCAAGAGGCGAGCTTTTCTTACGGCGACAAGCCCATTGTCAAAGCGCTGGATACCGTGATCCTGCGCGGCGACAAGGTGGGAATCATCGGCCCCAACGGCGCGGGCAAGACCACGCTGCTCAAGCTCATTTTGGGCGAGCTGGAGCCCACCGCCGGGCGCGTCTGGCGCAGCAGGAACCTGCAGGTGGCGTACTACGACCAGATGCGCAGCGCGCTGGAGCCGCAGGCCACGCTGGAAGAGTTCGTCAATCCGGGAAGCCAGTGGATAGAGATAGGCGGGCGGCGGCAACACGTCAAGAGCTACCTGGGCGACTTTCTTTTCAGCCGGGCGCGCGCTGCGTCGCCGGTATCGAGCCTGTCCGGTGGCGAACGGGCGCGGCTGCTGCTGGCCCGGCTGTTTGCCCGACCGGCCAACGTGCTGGTTCTGGACGAGCCCACCAACGACCTGGACATAGACACGCTGGACCTGCTTGAGGAACTGCTGCAGGACTACGCGGGCACGGTTTTCGTGGTCAGCCACGACCGGCGCTTCCTGGACAACGTGGTCACGAGCATGCTGGCCTGGGACGGGCCGGGGCAATGGCGTGAATACGAAGGCGGGATTGCCGACTGGCAGGCCCAAGGCGCGCGCTGGCAGGCGCTGCAGGAAGCACAAGCCGGCCCGGAGAAGAAAAAGGCAGCAGCGGCTCCCGCTGCGACGCCGTCCGCGCCTGCGCCCGGCAAGAAAAAGAAGCTGAGCTATCGGGAGCAGCGTGAACTGGAGGGCCTGCCCGAGCGCATCCATGCGCTGGAGACCGAGCAGAACCAGATCCGCACGGCGCTGTCTGACGGCAGCCTGTACAAGAGCGACCTGGAGCAGGCGCTTGCACTGCAGGCGCGGGACACGGAAATCGAAGACAAGCTGATGCGCGCGCTCGAGCGCTGGGAAGAACTGGGCGGCTGAAGGCCGGCACGGTGCCACACATGACGGATGACCTCGCCGCTGTTCGGCTGCAATGACTGCGGCTGCGCCGCCATGATTCATCATGAGCCGCCGCAGGCAGCTTTCATCAAAGGCCCGTCAGGGCCGAAGTCATCGATCATCCGGACAGGACGGCCCATTCGCTGGACGCTGGACGGCTTACTCGCTGGACGGCCTGTCCGCTGGACGCCAAACCATCATGAGCCGCCGCAGGCGGCTTTCATCAAAGACCCGCAAGGGCCGAGGTCGTCTGTCATCCGTTGAGCCGACGATGCTTGCTCATCAGGAAAAGGCTTGACCATGGCATTTATGCCTCCTTACAATCAAAACTCATTGCCGCAGCCGGGCAAATCATCATTTCGATCTGCCCGGCTGCGGCGGCGTTACAAATGCCCAGGTTTGCAGGAGGCCTGACCCATGGCAGTACAAGGCATTGTGTGGGTGATCTGGTTGACCGGGATGGCGCTCATAGCCCTGGCCTTTGTCTGGATCGTGGTCCAGGCAGGGAAACCGGCCGACGATGGCACTCGCGACCGCACCGTACGCAGGGGTCACGCACTGCAAAAGTGGTTCTTTGGCCTGCTGCTGGCGGCCTTTGTGGTCGGTAGCTGGGCAACACTGCGCCACTTCCCGATTCCGCCTCAAGGCACCGCCAGCGAGTCCGCCCAGACCGTCGACGTGGTCGGGCGCATGTGGTCCTGGGAGCTGTCCACCAGCACCCTTGAGGCCGGTAGCGAGGTGGAGTTTCGCGTCACCAGCGCAGACGTCAACCACGGCTTTGCAATCTATTCCCCCGATGGCCACATCCAGACCCAGGCCCAGGCCATGCCGGAGTACACCAACAGGGTCGTTCACACCTTCAGCGAGCCGGGCACTTACACCATCCAGTGCCTGGAGTATTGCGGCATAGGGCATGAGCCAATGAAGACCACCTTCGAGGTGGTGGCGGCGGCAGGAGGATGACATGGCTTCACTGACGCTGTATCCGCAGGACGAGCGCCTCGCCGGGCGGGAGCGCACGGTCTTCAACCTCTACCTGGTCACCGCGCTGGTGCTGGTCGTGGTCCTGATGCTGGTCGGCCTGACCATGCGCCTGAGCCAGGCCACCTGGGTCGCGTTGCCGAAGAACACCTTCTTCCAATTCCTGTCGCTGCACGGGGCGGGCATGGTCGGTACCGCCGTCATGGTGACCACCGCCGGAATGTGGTTCTTCCTGCGCAAGTACGTGCGCCTGCATACCTGGGCGTTTGTCACCAACTACGTGCTCTTCATGCTGGGCGTGGTGTGCATTCTGGTGGGCATCTACCAAGGCTACGCCGCGCTGTGGACGTACCTCTACCCGCTGCCAGTGAGCGGCATGGGCATCTGGAGCCCAGCCAGCGCCGCCTGGTTCATGATCGGCTACCTGCTGATCGGCGTCGGCCAGTTGATCTTCTACTTCGATGCCGCCGCCGGCGTTATCGCAAAGCACGGCAACCTGGGCCGCGCCATGGGCTGGCCGTGGCTGTTCGGCGGCACCGTGGACCCGGAGCACCCCAAGACCGTGGTTGCCGGCACCTCCATGATCATCGCCAACTCGCTCGGTATCCTGGCCGGCGCGGTGTCGCTGGTGATGAGCCTGGTCAATCTGCTCTATCCCGACATCAAGATCGATCCGCTGTTCACCAAGTCGCTGATCTACTGGTTCGGCCACATGTACATCAACGCCTCGATCTACATGGGCGTGATCGTGATCTACGAGTTGTTGTCGCGTTACTCCGGCAAGCCCTACCCCCTTTCACGCGTGTTCCTGTGGGGCTGGGCCGCGACCACGATCCTGGTTCTCATCGTGTTTCCGCATCACTTGCTGATGGATTTCGCCATGCCGCACTGGATCCTGGTGGTGGGACAGGTCGCATCGTGGAGTTCGGGTTTCCCGGTGCTGCTGGTTACCGCCTGGGGCGCCCTGACCAACGTCTACCGCTCCAACATGCGTTGGTCGATGCCGCCGCGCTGGATGCTGCTGGCGCTGTTCGGCTGGATCACCGGCGGCTTTGCCGCGGTGCTGGACAGCACCATCCGCGTCAACCTGGTGATGCACAACACCCAATGGGTGCCCGGCCATTTCCACACCTACCTGCTGCTGGGCGTACTGGCCATGGTGCTGGCGCTGATGTACCATTGGATCGGTGCGCGTCGCAACGCCCCGCCGGCCAACTCGCTGCTGGATCGCATCGGCTTTTTCGTGTACCTGATCGGTGGCTTGATCTTCGTGTACGGATTCCTCGATGGCGGTCGTCGCGGCGTCGCCCGGCGCATGGCCGAGCATTGGCCGGAATGGGTCGTGACCGACCAGATCGCGTCGGTCGGTGCGGTGCTGGTGGTCCTGGCCATGACTTACTTCGCCCTGCGCATCCTGGCCGGCATGTTCGGCGGATCACCGCCGGAGTCGTCGCGTGTGCCCAATCTTGCGGACCCTGCTGGCTAGCTTGATGGTCTTGGCCGTGGGCGTTGCCACGCTCGCGGCCACCACACACGGCTTTCGTGCCTACACCTCGGAAACTGCGCGTCGCATCGACGTGCGCGAGCATCCCCGTGCGGTGCCAGCTGCGCAGATGGAAACCGCTCGCGGCAAGCGCATCAACATCAAGGCCTTGCGTGGGCAGTGGCTGCTGGTGGACTTCATCTACACCCGCTGCATGACGTATTGCAGCGTGCAGGGCAGCCAGTACGCGCAACTGCAGGATCGCATGGCGCCGCTGATCGAGGCCGGCACGGTGCGCTTGCTCAGCATCAGTTTCGACCCCGAGCGCGATACCCCCGAGGAGCTGGCGGCCTATCAGCGGCGCTCCGGCGATCGCGGAACCGGCTGGATCGCGGCGCGTCCGGCCGACCCCCAGAGCCTGCAGGCGTTGCTGCGCGTCTTCGGCGTGACCGCCATTCCCGATGGCATCGGCGGTTACGTGCACAACGCCGCCATTGCGGTGGTCGATGCGGACGGCCGCCTGGTGCGGATCTTCGGCTGGGATGCAGCGGCCGAGGCTGAGCGTTATGTCCGCGATCGGGTCCATTCGTGACCCTTCGCGCAGCCTGGAAACCCTGGTCGGGCGGCCTTGGCCTTGTGCTGCTCGCCCTGCCGCCGATGCGGCGTGCACTGGAGGCGGACATGGCGGCCCACATGCTGGTGCAACTGCCGCTGCTCGCCGTGTGTGGATGGTGGCTGGCGCAAGCGGTCCCGCAGCGCGTGTCACGCGTCCTGGCGCCGTGGAATCTGAGCGGCATCACGGGGCTGCTGCTGGCCTCGATCACCGGCCTGTTCTGGATGTTGCCGCTGGCGCTGGATGCCGCCATAGCAAGCCCGTGGTTCGAGCTGGCCAAGTTCCTCTCCGTGCCACTGCTGGTCGGCGCCGCGCTGGCGCTGAGCTGGCCCCGCGCCGGCTTCGTGGTGCGCGGCCTGGTGCTGGCCGAAACCATCGCCATGGCGTTTCGCATCGGCTGGCTCTATCTGGCCGCGGAGACGGCACTGTGCGCCAATTACCTGCTCGGCGAGCAGCAAGTCGTGGGCAAGCTCTTGCTGGCGGCAGGGGCGGTCATCCTGATGGGCCTGGCCTGGAAGCTGGTGTTGGGGCACGTGCACGTGCCCGACCGCTGAGCCCGGTGCTGCAGCCGGGCGTTGCCGTGCGCAGGCGCACCTGCCTGCGCACTTACTCAAGACCAAGCGTTGAGCGTTGAGCGTTGAGCGTTGAGCGTTGAGCGTTGAGCGTTGAGCGTTGAGCGTTGAGCGTTGAGCGTTGAGCGTTGAGCGTTGAGCGTGGTGCGGTATACGCTGGACAGCTTACACGCTGGACGCTGGACGGCTTGCTCGCTGGACGGCTTGCTCGCTGGACGGCCTGTTCGCCGGACGCCGGGCTTGTGCAACGGCGTGCAGGGCGTTCGACTTTTCGCGTTGCAGAAAGGCAAGATCGCCACGCTCGCGTCGGCCACGTTTGCCGGCGCCGCCGTCAGGGCTTGGCCTGCTTGCGAGGCCGCTGCCAGCCGGGCTTGCTGACCTGGCGCGCGCGGGCCACGGTCAGCGCTCCCGGTTCCGTATCCTGCGTAATGATCGACCCGGCACCCACCGTGCCGCCTGCACCGATGACGACGGGTGCCACGAGCACGCAGTTGCTGCCAACGCGCACGTCGGCCCCTATGGCGGTGTGGTGCTTGTTGACGCCGTCGTAGTTGGCCGTGATGCAGCCGGCGCCATAGTTGACGCGCTCGCCCAGCGCGGCGTCACCGACATAGGCGAGGTGGTTGGCCTTGGCGCCGCGCGCCAGCGTGCTGTTCTTGACCTCGACAAAATTGCCGACGTGCACCTCGGCCGCCAGCCTGGCGCCGGCACGCAGCCTGGCAAAGGGCCCGACGCGCGCGCCCTCGCCCACGTGCACGCCCTCCTGCTCGCCGTCGATGTGCGTGTATGGACGGATTTCAGCGCCAGCAGCGATGCGGGCGTTGGCAATGCAGCAGTAGGCGCCTATGCGCGCGCCCGCGCCGATTTCCACGCGGCCGGTGAAGATGCAGCCGACGTCGATCTCGACGTCGCTGCCGCAAACCAGCTCGCCCTGCACCCCGCTGCGCGCGTCGTCGCGCAGGTCCAGGCGCGCCGGGTCGGCCAGGCGCACGCCGGCGGCCATCAGCTGTCCGGCATGCATGCGCTGCAGCTGGCGCTCGAGCGCCGCAAGCTGCTCCGGGCTGTTGACGCCGGCCACTTCGGTTGCGGCCCCCAGCGTGACCGCTGCCACCGTGGTGCCGTCTGCCACCGCATGGCGCACGACATCGGTCAGGTAGAACTCGCGTTGCGCGTTGTCGTCGGTCAGTTGCGCCAGGTACTTCTTGAGCAGGCGCGTGGGCGCAGCCATGACGCCGCTGTACCACTCGGTGAGGGCAAGCTGCTCTGGCGTCGCATCGCGGGCCTCGACGATGGCGTGCACCGCTGCCGCCGGCGCCGAACGCAGCACCCGCCCGTAGGCACCGGCCCCCCCGCCAGTATCGACGGTGAGCAGTGCAACCACGCCTTGCGCGCCCGTGTCCAGCAGGCGCTGCAGGGTCTGGGCGCGCACCAGCGGCACGTCGCCATTGAGCACCAGCGCCAGCCCGTCGTCGGGCAGCGCCGGCGCGGCCTGCTGCACCGCGTGGCCGGTTCCCCTTTGCGGCTGCTGCAGGACAAACCGCAGGGCGATGCCCGCGCTTTCCGCCAGCATGCGGCGGCTCGCCGCCTCGACCTGCGCGGCCCCGTGTCCACAGACCACGACGATGGAGCGCGGCTGCAGCCTGGCCGCCGCGGCCAGCACGTGGCCCAGCAACGGTCGGCCGGCCAGCTCCTGCAGCACCTTGGGCTTGCGGCTCTTCATGCGCGTGCCCTGGCCGGCAGCCATGATGACGATGTCTGTGCGTTGCATGCGTTTCCTGTCCTTGCGTTCCGCCCCGATTATGAAGTCAGCAGGCGCGCCACCGCCCGGATGCGCGCCTGCCGGATCGCGGCGCCTATGCCCTCACCCGTTGCGCCGCGCGCCTGTGCCTGCGTGGCAACGGCCGCGGTGTCGACGCCAAGCGC
Source organism: Ottowia sp. (assembly GCA_023228705.1). Taxonomy (GTDB): domain Bacteria; phylum Pseudomonadota; class Gammaproteobacteria; order Burkholderiales; family Burkholderiaceae_C; genus Ottowia. Next base: position 26,126 of record JALOAS010000010.1, read on the forward strand.
CGCGGCAAGCGCGGCCTGCAGCCGCGGCCGCGGCGGATAAGCGGACTCGGAAAAGCCGCCGCGGCCCCGCGCATCGCATTCGCAAGCCAGCAGGACGTCGGCAAAGCGCCTGGGCTTTCGAAACGCGTCGCAGCGCTCGAGCAGGCGGACGACGGCGGTTGCGTTCAGCTCGCCGCTGCGGTGGATGTTGCCATGCTCGCGCGCAACGACCTGAGCCAGCGCCGTGCACGCGTTGGGAACGCGCAGGCGCTGCCCGAGTGCAATGACCAGCTCGGCGCTGCGCTCTTCATGCCCGTGATGGCGCGGCAGCAGCTCGGCTGGCGTCGTGCCCTTGCCCAGGTCGTGCGTGAGGCAGGCCCAGCGCACCGGCAGCGGCGCCTGCAGGCGCGCTGCCATTTGCAGGACCAGCATGACGTGCACGCCGGTATCGACCTCCGGATGGTATTCGGGCCGTTGCGGCACGCCCCAGAGCCGGTCCAGCTCGGGCAGCACGACCGCCAGCGCGCCACACGCGCGCAGCACGTCGAACATGCGCGCCGGATGCGCTTCCATGAGGCCGCGCGCGAGCTCCTGCCAGACGCGCTCGGCAACCAGGTGGCGCGCCTCGCCGGCAGCGACGATGTCCTGCATGAGGCGCAGCGTTTGCGGCGCAACCGAAAAGTCAGGGAAGCGCGCGGCAAAGCGCGCGACGCGCAAGATGCGCAGCGGGTCTTCGGCAAAGGCGTCCGTGACGTGGCGCAAGACCCGGGCCTGCACGTCTGCACGCCCGCCAAACGGATCGATGAGCGGCCCCAAATCGCGCCCGTCCCAGTCCGCCGGCGCCGCGATGGCGTTGATGGTCAGGTCGCGCCGCGCCAGGTCTTCTTCCAGCGTGACGTCGGGGCTGGCAAAGACGGTGAACCCCTGGTAGCCATGGCCGCTCTTGCGCTCGGTGCGCGCCAGCGCGTATTCTTCGTGCGTGTGCGGATGCAGGAAGACCGGGAAGTCCCGGCCCACCGGCCTGAACCCCGCCGCTTCCATCTGCGCCGGCGTGGCGCCGACAACCACCCAGTCGCGGTCCTGCACCGGCCGCCCCAGCAACTGGTCGCGCACGGCGCCGCCCACCATATACGTCTGCATGCGCGCAGTTTAGGGGATGCGCGCGCGGCGCGTGGTCGGGTTCAGGCCGGGTGCCAGACGCCATCGGCCGATTGCGCCACGCGGCTTGCCGCCTGCAGCTCGGCCAGGTGCAGGGCGATGGTGCGGCGCTCGGCGTCGTCGACAAAGGGCATGCCGCGGTACGTGGGCGGGTACAGGATGCGCCGCGCAACCAGCTCGTCCAGGCTGTGCGGGCGCTCGCGCAGGTAGCCCAGGAGCCGGTCGTTGCGCTGGTCGCATCTGCTGGCAAATCGCTCGAGCAGCTGCAGGAAGAGCGCCCGGTCGGTGATCACGCCCTTGTGGTGCGACGTGATCCAGGTGCCGGCGTCCAGCTCGCGCACACGCTGCAGGCTGCGGCGAAACTGCTGCAGGTCGGACGTCGCATCGCCATAGTAGGGGCCAAAGCCGCTGAGGTCTATGTCGCCGATGAAGGCGATGCCGTCGGGCTCGATCACGAGCGCGCAATGCCCCGCAGTGTGGCCGGGCAGGTGGTGCGCCCGGATGCGCACGCCACCGCCCAGGTCCCAGCATGCGCCATCGGCGTACGCCGTGGCGTCGGGCCGCGGCGCGTAGTCGAATTCACGCACGATGAGCGCGTGCAGCTCGGCCAGCGTGGCGTCCGTATACCCGTAGCGCCGGCTCAGCTCCGGCCAGGATCGTGCTGCGGCGCAATCGGCCTCGTGTACCTGCACCGGAACATCCTGGAGGCGGCCGAGCGAGACCGTGTGATCTTCATGCACATGGCTGAGGACGATCAGGTCGGCGCTTGCCAGCGCGCCGGTCAGGTGCCGCGACACCAGCGGCGTGTCCAGCGCCACGCGTACGTCCGCTCCCTGGACGATCACCTGGTTGCCATCGGGGTACTTGCCGGACTGGTGCCCGAAAAAGACCCGCGTGGCCGTGCCCAGCGCCATTGAAGGCACTGCGGCGTCGTTTTTGTCAATACTCATAGGGCTCGGCCAGGGCCCTGCTGCCGTGCGAGGCCCAAAATGCCACAAAAACTTCTGCTGTGAAGTCAACCACTGTAGCCCATGCCCACCATGCGGCCGTTGTGCGGAAGGGCGTGGTGCAGAAGCCCTCAGTGCGCGGCCGGTGCCAGCGACAGCGCGGCGCAGGCGGCTTGCAGCGCCCGCACGTGCGGGCCGTCGGACTTGACGTCCACGGTGGTGGCGGGGCCGACCAGCGTCAGCACCAGCATGATCTGCCGCTGCTGGTCGAGCACCGGCGCCGCAACGGCATCGACGCCGGCCACGTGCTTGCCCCGGACCACCGAAAAGCCGCGCTGCCGTATCCGGACCTCTTCAGCAGGCGACAAGACGCCTCGCCATTCGCCCCGCCAGACCGCAAACAGCCGGCCGGTGGCCGACGTATCGCTTGGAAGCGCCGCGCCTTCGGCCACCGAGATGGCCACGGTGCGCGGCGGCTGGAAGACCCGGACCACCGTCGCGCCCGCCGGCCCCCACAGCGCAACGAAGCTGGTCAGGCCATGCGCCAGGCACAGGCTGCGCGCCGCGTCGCTGGCTGGGCTCAGCCGGTCCTGGCGCTGCAGCCAGCCCAGCGCGAGCTCACGTGCTGCCGGGCCGGGCATGTACCCCTTGCCGACCGCGTCCTGCGTCACCCAGCCGGCACGCTGCAGGCTGACCAGGTAACGATACGCCTTGGCCCGGTGCATGCCGACGCGCCGCGCCAGCTCCGACAGGCCACAAGGATGCTCGCCCTGCATGAATTCCCGGAACAGGTGCAAGCCTGTCTCCAGCGACTGCACGCCCGGCGTCTCCTTTCGCTTGTCAACGGCGACCGCCATGCACTTCTCCAGAAAAAAATCGGGAAACGGCGTTTGCCCATGGCCGACCCGGGTCATGAAAAGAGCCGCTGCAAATCGCCATCTGTCGTATTTATAATAACAGTGTTATCGTAAGAGTAACAATGGTCGACTATTGACTTGACGCCTGCGCGATGCCGCAGGCCGAATGAGGGCCCCGGTTCACGCCCACAAGGAGACATCCCCATGCCCGTTTCTTCCGCTTCCCCCGCGTACATGGCCGGCTTTGGCAACGAGTTTTCCACCGAGGCGCTGCCCGGCGCGCTGCCGGACCGAGGCAACTCGCCGCAACGCGCGCCCTACGGCCTGTACGCCGAGCAGGTCAGCGGCACGCCCTTTACCATTGCGCGCGCGGCGAACCGGCGCAGCTGGCTGTACCGCATCCGCCCGGCAGCCACGCACGGCGCCTTTGCGCCCAGCCAGGTCGGTGCGCGCTGGCTCTCCAGCTTCAACGAAGTGCCCACGCCGCCCAGCCGCCTGCGCTGGGACCCCTGGGCCATGCCGGCTGCCGATGAGTCGGTGGACTTCCTCGATGGCATGACGACCATCGGCGGCAACGCCGGCTGCGGCATCCACGTCTACGCCGCCAATGCGTCCATGGACACGCGCTACTTCTACGATTCCGACGGCGAGCTGCTCATCGTGCCGCAGCATGGGCGCCTGACGCTGGCGACCGAGCTGGGCACGCTGGAGCTGGAGCCGCAGGAGATCGCCGTCGTTCCGCGCGGCATCCGCTTCCAGGTGCGGCTGCCCGATGGCGCGGCGCGCGGCTTTGTCTGCGAGAACCTGGGCGCGCCGCTGCAGCTGCCCACGCTGGGCGTCATCGGCTCCAACGGGCTGGCGCATCCGCGAGATTTCCTCACGCCCGTGGCCGCGTATGAAGACGTGGAGGGTGACTTTCAGATCATCACCAAGTTCGACGGCCGCTTCTGGAGCGCGCGCTCGGATCACTCGCCGCTGGACGTGGTGGCCTGGCACGGCACGCACGCCCCCTACAAGTACGACCTGCGCAAGTTCAACGTCACCGGCTTCATCAGCTGGGACCACCCGGACCCGTGCATCAACCTGGTGCTGCACGCACCCAGCGCCACGCCCGGCGTCGACACGCTGGACTTCGTCGTCTTTGCCCCGCGCGTGCTGGCCATGCGCGATACCTTCCGCCCGCCCTGGTTCCACCGCAACATGGCGGCCGAGTTCATGGCCAACATCCACGGCCAGTACGACGCCAAGGCCGGCGGCTTTGCCCCGGGCAGCATGTCGCTGCACAACACCATGACCGCGCATGGGCCGGATGCGGAGACCTTCGAGAAGGCCAGCGCCGCGGACACCAGCAAGCCGGACTACCTGCAAGACACCATGGCGATCATGTTCGAGACGCCGGTCATCATCCACGCGACGCAGCAGGCGCTGCAATCGCCGCAGCGCCAGCAGGACTACGCCGCCGTCTGGGGCGGCCTGAAAAAACACTTCAACCCCGATCGGCGTTAACCTGTGGCCATGACGATAACGACCAACGAGACGCACGACGCCAGTCTCAGGAGCTGGGTGCAATCGGCCAACGACGGCCGCACCGACTTCCCCGTCCAGAACCTGCCCTTTGCCGTGTTCCGGCGCAAGGCCAGCAGCGAGGCCTGGCGCGGCGGCGTGGCCGTGGGCAACCAGATCCTGGACCTGGCCGCGGTGCTCGCCGGCAAGGGCTCGGACCACTTTGGCGACGCGGCCGAGCCGCTGCAGGCGGCGGCACGCGAGACCCTGAACGACTTCATGGGCCTGGGCCAGCCGGCCTGGTCTGCGCTGCGCCTGGCGCTGGCGCGCGCGCTGCGCGAGGGCGCTGCTGCGCAAGCCGACCTACAGCGCTGCCTCGTGCCGCAGCAGGACGCCGAGTACCGGGTGCCGGCGCGCGTGGGCGACTACACCGACTTCTACACGTCCATCCACCACGCGACCAACATCGGCCGCCTGTTCCGCCCCGACAACCCGCTCATGCCCAACTACAAGTGGATCCCCATTGGCTACCACGGGCGCAGCTCGAGCATCATCGTCTCCGGCCATGACTTCAGGCGCCCGGTGGGGCAGGTCAAGCCCGGGGATGCAGATACCCCCACGGTGCGCGCCAGCGAGCGCGTGGACATCGAGCTGGAGCTGGGCGTGTGGCTGGGCCGCGGCAACGCGCTGGGCGAGCCCATTGCCATGGCCGATGCCGAGCAACATGTGTTTGGCTTTGGCCTGCTCAACGACTGGTCGGCGCGCGACATCCAGCCCTGGGAGTACCAGCCGCTGGGCCCGTTCCTGGCCAAGAACTTTGCCACCACGGTGTCGCCGTGGATCGTCACCACCGAGGCGCTGGCGCCGTACCGCGTGGCGCCGCCGGCGCGCCCCGAAGGCGACCCGGCGCCGCTGCCCTACCTGGACTCAAAGGCCAACCGCGAGCGCGGCGCCATGGACGTGCATCTGCAAGTCCTGCTGCAAACGCCGCAAATGAAGCAAAGTGGCGAAGCGCCGGCGCGCATCAGCCAGTCCAACTACAAGCACGCGTACTGGACCTTTGCGCAGCTGGTGGCGCACCACACGGTGGGCGGCTGCAACCTGCAGCCCGGCGACCTCTTTGGCACCGGCACGCTGTCGGGGCCCACGCTGGAGCAGGCGGGCGCGCTGATCGAGCTGACTGCGGGCGGCAAGAACCCCATCACGCTGCCCAGCGGCGAGCAGCGCACCTTCCTGCACGATGGCGATACGGTCATCCTGCGCGGCTGGTGCCAGAAGGACGGCGCCGCGCGCATTGGCCTGGGCGAGTGCCACAGCACCGTGCTGCCGGCGCGCGCCATCTGAAAAAACCAGACAAGTCAACGGGAGAATTGCACATGGCCAACACGCAAGCAACCGACGCCTACCCCAACCCCATGGGGCTGTGCGGCTTTGAGTTTGTCGAATTTGCCTCACCGCAGCCGAGCGTGCTGGAGCCGCTGTTTGAAAAAATGGGCTTCCAGCTGGTGGCCCGGCACCGTTCCAAGGACGTGCTGCTGTACCGCCAGGGCGGAATCAACTTCATCGTCAACCGCGAGCCCAGGAGCCTGGCCGCGTACTTTGCCGCCGAGCACGGGCCCAGCGCCTGCGGGCTGGCGTTTCGGGTCAGGGACTCGCAGGCCGCGTACAGGCGCGCACTGGAGCTGGGCGCGCAACCCATAGAGATTCCCACCGGCCCCATGGAGCTGAAGTTGCCGGCGATCAAGGGCATAGGCGGCGCGCCACTCTACCTCATAGACCGCTTCAAGGATGGCGAATCGATCTACGACATCGATTTTGTCTTCCTGCCAGGCGTCGAGCGCCGGCCGCCCGGACATGGCTTCAAGCTCATAGACCACCTCACGCACAACGTCTACCGCGGGCGCATGGCGTACTGGGCCGGCTTTTACGAGCGGCTCTTCAACTTCCGCGAGATCCGCTACTTTGACATTGCCGGCGAGTACACGGGCCTGACCAGCAAGGCCATGACGGCACCGGACGGCCTCATCCGCATTCCGCTCAATGAAGAGGCCAGACAGGGCGGCGGCCAGATCGAGGAATTCCTGATGCAGTTCAACGGCGAGGGCATCCAGCACGTGGCGCTGATCTGCGACGACCTGATCGATGCCGTCGACAAGCTGCAGATGGCCGGCATCCCGCTGCTGACCGCGCCCAACGACATCTACTACGAGGGCCTGGAAAAGCGCCTGCCCGGCCACGGCCAGCCGGTGCCCGAGCTGCAGGCGCGCGGCATCCTGCTCGATGGCAGCACCGAGGGCGGCACGCCGCGCCTCCTGCTGCAGATTTTTTCCGAGCCGCTGCTGGGGCCGGTGTTTTTCGAGTTCATCCAGCGCCAGGGCGACGAAGGCTTTGGCGAGGGCAACTTCAAGGCGCTGTTTGAATCCATGGAGCGCGACCAGGTGCGCCGCGGCGTGCTGGGCCAGGAGAAAGACCATGCCTGAAGCAAGCAAAATCCATCCCGACCAACTGCAGGACAAGCTGGCTGCGCTGGCGCAGTGGCGCCTTGACAACGCGGGCCAGTCCATTGCGCGCGAGTACCGCTTTGACGACTTCATGCAGGCCTTTGCCTTCATGAGCGAGATGGCGATCTGGTCTGAAAAACACGACCACCACCCCGAGTGGTTCAATGTGTACAACAAGGTCAAGGTCACGCTGACGACGCACGATGCGGGCGGCCTGACCGAACGCGACCTGGCCTGGGCGCGGCACGCCGACGCGGTATTTTCAAGGAGCCACTGACTTGCAAGCAGGAGACCGACATGCAAGCACGGGAGACACCACCCACCAAGCACGGCCTGGCCGCCGGTGAAGCCGCAGCGCCCAGGCGCGCCGACTGGACCATAGACCAGGGCTGGGACCACTACAGCGCCGCCGAGCACGCCACCTGGAAGACGCTGTTCGAGCGGCAGAGCAAACTGCTGCCTGGCCGCGCCTGCGACGAGTTTGTTGCCGGCATGCAGAAACTGGCGATCAGCGCCGAGCAAATCCCGGACTTCCGGCGGCTCTCGGACGTCCTGCGCCGACACACCGGCTGGCAGGTGGTGGCGGTGCCGGGGCTGGTTCCCGACGACGTGTTCTTCGAGCACCTGGCGCATCGGCGCTTTCCGGCGGGCAACTTCATCCGCAAGCCGGACCAGCTCGACTACCTGGAAGAGCCCGACGTCTTCCACGACGTGTTCGGCCACGTGCCCATGCTGCTGAACCCGGTGATCGCCGACTTCATCCAGGCCTATGGCAAGGGCGGCCTGCGCGCGCAGCAGCTCGGCCAGCTCAAGAAGCTGGCGCGGGTGTACTGGTACACGGTGGAGTTCGGCCTGCTGATGCAGGATGGCGCGCCGCGCATCTACGGTGCCGGCATTGCCTCCTCGGCCACCGAAAGCGTTTTTGCGCTGGAAGACGACTCGCCCAACCGCATTGCGTTCGAGCTCGAGCGCGTGCTGCAGACCCACTACCGCATCGACGACTTCCAGGAAACCTACTTCGTCATCGACAGCCTGGACGAGCTGCTCAAGCTGGCGCAAATCGACTTCGAGCCCATCTACAAGCGGCTGGAGGGCCGGCCCGAATTCGAGCCCGGCGACGTGCTGGCAGGCGACGCCGTCATCACGCGCGGCAGCGGCCGCTACCATGCGGCCAGGCGCAGGGAGCGGGCATGAACACAAGCAGCGGGCGGGTTGCCCTCATCACCGGCGCTGCCGGCACGCTGGGCCGGGCGGTGGCCACGACGCTGGGCCGGCAGGGCTTGCGCCTGGCGCTGCTCGCCCGCCGCGAGGACGACCTGCACGGTTTTGCAACTGCCAAGGAAGCAGGCCAGCGCCTGTGCCTCGCCGCCGACCTGCTCGACACCGCGCAAGTCGAGTATGCGGTGGCCCAAACGCTGCAACGCCTTGGCCGCATCGACATCCTGTGCAACATCGCCGGCGGTTTTCACATGGGCGACAAGGTGCATGAGACCAGCGACGAAGCCTGGGATTTCATGTTCAACATCAACGTGCGCACGCTGACCAACATGGCCAGTGCCGTGGTGCCGCACATGCTGGAGGCGGGCAGCGGCAAGATCGTCAACATCGGCGCGTTTGCGGCGCGCCACGGCGAAGCCGGCAAGGGAGCCTACATCGCCAGCAAGAGCGCCGTCATCCGCCTCACCGAGTCCATGGCGCTGGAGCTGCGCGCGCAGGGCATCAACGTCAACTGCGTGCTGCCCACCATCATCGATACGCCAGCCAACCGTGCCGCCATGCCCGACGCCGACCCGGCGCGCTGGGTGGCGCCTGAAGCACTGGCCGACGTCATTGCCTTTCTGGCCTCCGATGCCGCGCGCGCCGTGCACGGCGCTGCACTGCCAGTCACCGGGCTGTCATGAAGCCGCAGCCCGGCACTCAGCCGCGGCCCACAAACGGCATGGTGGTCGCCATGACGGTGTGGAACAGCACGTTGGCCTGCAGCGGCAGGCTGGCCATGTAGCGCACCGACTCGCCGACGATGTTCACGTCCATGGTCGGCTCGACCATGCGCTGGCCACTGGCCTGCTCGATGCCGGCGCTCATGCGGCCGGTCATTTCGGTGGCCGCGTTGCCGACGTCGATCTGGCCCACCGCAATGTGGTACTTGCGCCCGTCCAGCGCCGCCGACTTGGTCAGGCCGGTCACCGCGTGCTTGGTCGCCGTGTACGCGATGGAGTTGGGCCTGGGCGTGGTGGCCGAGATCGAGCCGTTGTTGATGATGCGCCCGCCCTGCGGATCCTGCGCCTTCATGGTGCGGAACGCCTCGCGCAGGCACAGGAACATGCCGGTGAGGTTGACGTCGACCATGGCCTGCCATTCGTCCAGCGCAATGTCTTCCAGCAGGCCGGTGGCGCCAAACGCGCCCGCGTTGTTGAACAGCACGTCCACGCGGCCGAAGTGCCCGGCGCTGTCGGCAAAAAGGCGCTGCACGTCCGCTTCGCGGGTCACGTCGGTCGGAACCACCAGCGCGCTGCCCTGCGCCTGCTCCGCCACCTGCTCCAGCGGCTCGCGCCGGCGCCCGGCCAGCACCACCCGGTAACCAGCACCCAGCAACGCCAGCGCCGCCGCGCGGCCTATGCCCGAACCAGCGCCCGTGACGATGGCCACGCGACCTGACGAATCATCCATGTCAATCTCCTGCACCTGCCTTGTCATGCCGGGAGTCTATGACAGTCCATCCCGGCCAGCGCAGCCGCCGGCGCCAGCCCGGCCAAAAACCACGCTGCAGGGTCCGGCTCGGGCGCGCTGTAACATCTGCGGCAGCCGGATCATCCAATCCTGACAGAGGGCGCGCAGCACAGGCGAGCTGCTGCGCGTGCATTGCAGTCCAACAGGGACCAGTCCATGAACCAACCCGCCCGCACCCCGCACCACCTGCACGCGGTCCCCGACCTGCTGCCACGCCGGCTGCCGCTGGATGCCGAAGACGCCGACGCCTTCCGTGCCGCCCTGCACCATTACTTTCTCAGCACGTTCGACCACTACGAATCGCTGTTCAAGACGCTGGCCTGCGACGACGCCTGGTACGAGCCGCCGATTCCGCTGCGGCACCCGCTCATCTTCTACTACGGCCACACGGCCACCTTCTTCATCAACAAGCTGCTGCTGGCGCGGCTGGTGCACGAGCGCGTGGACCCGCACCTGGAATCCATCCTGGCCGTCGGCGTCGACGAGATGAGCTGGGACGACCTGGACGACAAGCACTATGACTGGCCCGGCATCGGCCAGGTGCAGGCGTACCGCGACCAGGTGCGCCGCATCGTCACCGACATCATCGACCACGCGCCGCTGACGCTGCCGGTGCGCTGGGACCACCCCTGGTGGGCCATCGTCATGGGCGTGGAGCACGAGCGCATCCACCTGGAGACCTCCTCGGTGCTGATCCGCCAGCACCGGCTCGACTACGTGAAGGCGACGCCGCCGTGGAAGTCAAGCCGGGACACGGGCGAGGCGCCGGCCAATTCGCTGGTCGACGTACCGGCCGGCAGCGTCACGCTGGGCCGCAGCAAGGACGAGCCGCTGTACGGCTGGGACAACGAATTCGGCCACCATGAGGCGGACGTGGCCGCGTTCCAGGCCAGCCGCCTGCTGGTCAGCAACGGCGAATACCTGGCGTTTGTCGAGGCCGGCGGCTACACCGAACACGCGTACTGGGAAGAGGAAGGGCTGCAGTGGCTGAAGTACAGCCAGGTCACGCAACCGGAATTTTGGGTGCGCCAGAGCAACCAGTGGCAACTGCGCCTGATGACCGAGCTGGTACCCATGCGCTGGAACTGGCCGGTGGAGGTCAACGCGCACGAGGCGCGCGCGTTCTGCCGCTGGAAGGCCGCGCAGACCGGCCAGCCCGTGCGCCTGCCCACGGAAGACGAGTGGCAGCGCATGCTGGCCGTCAGCGGCTACCGCTACGGCGACGCGGCCAACCTCTACCTGGCGCACGGGGCCTCGTCCACGCCGGTGGACAAATTTGAACACGAGCCGTTCTGCGACATCGTCGGCAACGTCTGGCAGTGGACCGAAACGCCCACCTACCCCTTCGACGGCTTTGACGTGCACCCGTACTACGACGACTTCACGACGCCCACCTTCGACGGCCGCCACGCGATCATCAAGGGCGGATCGTGGATCTCCACCGGCAACGAGGCCGAGCCGGACTCCCGCTACGCGTTCCGGCGCCACTTCTTCCAGCACGCCGGATTCCGCTACGTGGTCGCTTCCGCCAAGCCGGTGCCGCCGTCGCAGTACGAGACCGACAAGCTACTCTCGGAATACGCCGAGTTCCATTACGGCGCCACCTATTTTGGCGTGCCCAACTTCCCGCGCGCGCTGGTCGAGCTGGCGCTGGCCGAGCTGGGCGATACGCCGCGCCATCGCGCCATGGACCTGGGCTGCGCCTCCGGCCGCGCCACCTTTGAGCTGGCGCGCCACTTTGACGAGGTGGTGGGCATGGACTTTTCGGCGCGCTTCATCCGCCAGGGCGTGGTCCTGGCCAGCGGCGAAAAACTGCGCTACGTCGTCACCGACGAGGGCGAGCTGACCGAGCCACGCGAAGTCGGCCTGGCCGACCTGGGACTTGCGGACACGGCCGGCAAGGTGGCCTTCTTCCAGGGCGACGCCTGCAACCTCAAGCCGCAATTCACGGGCTACGATTTCATTCTTGCGGCCAACCTGGTCGACCGCCTGTACGAGCCGGCCAAGTTCCTGAAGTCCATACACGAGCGGCTGAAGGTGGGCGGGCTGATGCTGGTCGCAACCCCCTGCACCTGGCTTGTCGAGCACACGCCGCGCGAGCGCTGGGTGGGTGGCTTCAAGAAAGACGGTCGGCCCGTGCGCACGCTGGACGGGCTGACGCAGGCGCTGGCGCCGCACTTCGAGCGCGTGGGCGCGGTGCACGAGGTGCCGTTTGTCATCCGCGAGACGCGGCGCAAGCACCAGCACACGCTGTCGCAAGCCACGTTCTGGCGCCGCGTGCGCTGACCGGCGCGGCCTGCGGCCGGTCGGGTGGCGCCTGGCGCGCCATGGACCCCGCCCGGTGCCAGAGAGTTGTCAAGCGGTCACACCGGTTTTGTATTACACTTGTAATAACAACGGGAGCCAGCCATGCACACACTCAAACTGACCCAGATCGGCAATTCCGTGGGTGTCATCCTGCCCAGGGAAGCATTGGCGCAGCTGAAGCTGAAAAAGGGGGACTCCGTCTTCCTGACCGAAACCAGCGAGGGCTTCATCCTGACGCCGTACGATCCCGCGCTGGAGGAACAAATCCAGGCCGGGCGTTCGTTCATGCGCGCCTATCGCGACACCTTCCACCAACTGGCCAAGTGAGCTGGCGCTGGATCAGCAAGCAGGCACTGCTGCTCCTTCATGCCGAAAGCCTGGCGGAGCACGGCGGCAGCAGCGGCATCCGGGACGAGGGCCTTCTTGACTCAGCGCTGGCGCGCCCGGAGAACCTCGCGAGCTACGGCACGCCCGACTTGGCAGCGCTGGCGGCCAGCCAGGCGATCGGGATCGCGAGGAACCACCCCTTTGTCGATGGCAACAAGCGTGCGGCCCTGCTTGCCACCGGCCTGCTGCTGCACCTGAACGGCCACAGGCTCACGGCATCGCAGGCAGACACGACGCTGACCATGCTCGCGCTGGCGGCCGGCGAAATGGACGAGCCGGGCTTTGCCGCCTGGCTGCGCGAGCACACGGCACCGCGGGAAGATACCTGACCTGACCTGCGGCCACGCTGTGCCGAGCCGCCGCGTCCTGCTGTGAGCGCGGGTTTCAACGCCCGCAATCACCGCGAATGCAACCCATCGCTGCCTCCGGCACGGCCCAGGCGTACTGGTGCAGCCACGACAGCAGCAGTGGGTCGTTCAGCAGCAGGTTGCGGTCCGCGTCGTCCAGCGCGTCCAGCCCCTGCAGCGCCAGCGCCGGCAGCCGGCGCTTCTGGCGTGCGCTCATGGGATGGAACGGCCGCGGCCTGCCGGCGGCGCAGACCAGCGCGTTGATCGCCGGGTCCAGCACGGCGCTGGCAAATCCGGGCAGCGGATCGGCCTCCGCGTTGTAGCGCGCGGTGGCCCGCAGTTCGGGCGGCGGGTTGGTTTCTTCGGGGATGAGAAGCAGCTCCTTGCGGCGCGCGGCGCGTCCGAGCGTGGTGCGGCTGGAATAAACGGAAATGGGGATCGAGACGATCAGGCTGCCGACGATGGGCGCCAGCCACCACAGGTAGCCGGGGTTGACCCAGTACACGCCGGCGGCCCATGCGGTCCCCAGCAGCGTACCCAGCGCGTGGTGGCGCAGCGCCATGCGCCACGACGTCTGCGCGTCACCGCGCTGCGGCGACTTCCACTGCAGGCTGATGCCCAGGAACGGCAGGATGACGAAGCTGGTGTGAAACAGCATGCGGATGGGCGCCAGCACCGCAGAGAACAGGAACTCCAGCAGCGTGCTGGCAAGCAGCCGCAGCGGGCCGCCAAAGCCGCGCGCATCCTTGACCATGTGCAGCAGCATGGCCAGGATCTTGGGCAAAAAAAGCAGCAGCACGGTGGCGGTGAAAAGGCCCACGGCCCAGCCCGGGTGCCATTGCGGCCAGATGGGAAAGAGCTGGTACGGCTGCACGAAGTACTGCGGCGGCCTGAGCGTGGTCAGCACCAGCAGCGCGGTGGACAGCAGCAAAAAGGCAAACCAGATCGGCGCGGACAGGTACGCCATGACACCGATCATGAAAATGGCGCGGTGCGCCGGCTGCAGGCCCTTGCTGAAAAACAGCCGGAAGTTCATCAGGTTGCCCTGGCACCAGCGGCGGTCGCGCTTGAGCTCGTCCAGCAGGTTGGGCGGCATGTCCTCGTACGAGCCCGTCAGCCCGTACGCGATCCAGACGCCCCAGCCGGCGCGCCGCATCAGCGCGGCCTCGACGAAGTCATGCGACAGGATCTCGCCGGCCAGCGGGCCGCGCCCGGGCAGCCGCCCCAGTGCGCAGTGGCGGATGAACGGCGCCACGCGGATGATGGCGTTGTGTCCCCAGTAGTGGCTCTCTCCGAGCTGCCAGAAGTGCAGGCCGGCGGTGAACACCGGGCCGTAGACGCGGGTTGCAAACTGCTGGAACCGCGCGTACAGCGTATCGCGGCCGGCAGCGCGCGGCGCCGTCTGCACGATGCCGGCGCCCGGATGCGCCTCCATGATCTGCGCCAGGCGCTTGAGGCAATGGCCGCTCATGACCGAATCGGCGTCCAGAACGACCATGTAGCGGTAGCGGCTGCCCCAGCGGCGGCAAAAATCGCTGATGTTGCCGCTCTTGCGCTTGATGCGCACGGTGCGGTGACGGTAGAAGATGCGGCCAAAGCCGGCCACCTGCGCACAGAGCTGGCGCCAGGCCACGAGTTCGGCGACACGCGTATCCGGGTCGCTGGTGTCGCTGAGGATGAACAGGTCGAAATGCGCGGCCACGTCGGTTGCGGCCAGCGATTCCCAGGTCGCGCGCAGCCCGGCGTAAACGCGGCGGACGTCTTCGTTGCAAATGGCCATCACCACCGCGGTGCGCGCCTCCGGAGCCAGCGGCTGGTCGGACGGCGTCTCGCGCTCCAGGTCGTAGCGGCCGCGGCCCGCGAGCAGCGAGACAAAGCCCATCATGGCGGTCCAGAAGCCAAAGGAAATCCAGGCAAACAACAGCGCGTACACGATGAGCGCGGCCAGCTCCAGCGGCCGCGTGCCGTGGTAGGGCAGGACCACCGACATGTAGTAGGACGCAACCACCGTCTGCGCGGCAACCAGCAGCGTGAGCAGGCTGCGGCGCCAGCGCCCCGCCCCTTTCCAGGGCCGCGGCTGCGCGGGCGGTGCCTGCGGCTCCAGCGCCTTGCTGCTGGCCAGGCGGCCACGGCGCCCGAACAGGCGCTCCTTGGCCCGGCGCGTCCAGCGCGCCAGCCGTCCGGCGGGCCGGCCCAGCCAGGCATCGGGCACCATGGACGTGCGCTGCAGCGCCGGCGCGGTGGCCAGCCGCGGGCGGCCGTTGGCGTCCCGCACGACAAACGGCGGATCGGCAGCCGGCGCTTCACTCCAGGCCATCTGCAATCGACGGCCCACCGACGCGTAGGCCGGATGCGCCGCTGCTGCTTCTTCTGCCAGCGCCTCGTGCATGCCGGCCAGCGCGGCCTGCACACTGGCTGCGCCGGCAGCGGCGGCAACCAGGCGCTGCCGGGCGTCCGGCGCCAGCGGCAGCCGGGCGGCGTAGCGCTTGCAGGCGGCGTGCGCCGCGCTGGCCGTGTCCGCGTCCATGGTCATGCCGCGGCAGGCGGGCCGCCGCGGCCGAGGTTGGCGGCCGCTGTCATTCTTCCCCCGGCACGATATAGCTCCAAGTCTCGGAGACCGTACCACCTTCCGTGCGCAGCGACGCGCGCAGCTCCATGGGTTTCTTGGCGTCCGCACGCCTGGCCTGCAGGGTCAGCCGCCGGCCGCCGGTTGCGCCGTTGTAGACCACGCGCTGCGCCACCACCTCGCTGTCCTGGTCGCTTGCCACCAGCGCCGTGACCGCATCGGCCGGCGCCAGCGCCTCCAGCGCGGGACCCTCGAAGTCGATCACCAGCCCCAGGTCGGCGGGCTTGTCCTTGACCGCAATCGGATAAGCCCGCGTCTGCGTGACCCAGGACCCGGGCGGCCGCGTCTGCTCGCCACCGCGCTGCCACTCGAGGCGATACGCAAGGTCAAACGGCTGTTGCGGCTCCGGCACCTTCTCTGGCGCCCAGAACGCAACGATGTTGTTGTTGGTGGCATCCGGTGTCGGCAGCATCACCAGCTCGACGCGCCCCGCGCCCCAGGGGCCCGCCGGCGTGACCCAGACGCTGGAGCTCTGGTCATAACGCCTGTCCAGGTCCTGGTAGCTGGCAAAGTCCAGGTCGCGCTGCATGAGCCCGAATCCCTGCGGATCGTCCATGGCAAACGAGGTCACGAGCAGGCGCCTGGGGTTGAGCAGCGGACGCCAGATCCACTCGCCGTTACCGGCGTGGATCTGCAGTCCGTCGGAGCCGTGCACTTCCGGACGGTAGTCCCCCGGATCGTGCCTGTGGTCGTTTTCGCCATAAAAATACATGCTGTCCAGCGGCGCCAGCCCCAGCACGGTCACGGGCTCGCGCAGGTAGAGGCGGGCCTGCACGTCCACGCGCAGCGTTGCCCCCGGGTGGACGGCAAAACGGTACGCGCCCGTGACGCGCCGGGAGTCGAGCAGCGCCAGGATGACCACGGCGGCGGCGTCCGCGCCGGGATGCCGGATCCAGAACTCGACAAAGCGCGGAAACTCCTCGCCCGACATGAGGCCCGTGTCCACCGCCAGGCCACGCGCGGTGGCGCCGGCTCCGGACTGGCCGCGGCCGGGCCCATGAATGAAGCTAGCACCCTGGAACGTCATGATGCGAACATCCGTTGCGGCGTCCAGCGCCAGCGCCGGCGTGGCCGGTGACAGCGTCCAGATTTTCCGCGGCGCGCGCAGGTGCAGCGTGAAACCGGAGAAGCCGGCATCGGCCCGGGTGCCTGCGCTCAGGTCCAGGTCGCCAAAGTCAAAATCGTTGCGGTCAAAGGTGATTTCGTGCGCACCGGTGGCGTCGATCTCGTTGATCCTGACCCGGTCGTGGTAGTTGTTGCCGCGCACGAGAAAGCCCACGCTGAACGGCGTCTTCTCGCCGGCCCACAGGCGCGCGTCCGGGTTGTATGAAATGGACCGATATTGCGCGTGCGTCAGCGACGCCAGCGCCGGCGCCAGCTCATCGGCCGGCGCTTGATACGGCTTGCTCGCCAGCTCGCGCGCTGCGGCCTGCACCTCGGCAAAGCCAAACGTGGCCCAGGCGGGCGCGCAGGTGCAGGCTGCCACCACGATGGCGGCTGCTACCCACCCTGCGCGCATGGGGCCATGCGCGGGTGCTGTTCTCAGGTACACACCCATCTTGTCGCGCAAAAGCCGGGCGGGTTCCAGCAGCCCAACTGGTAGATACGTGCCTTGCATCTTGCCACAGTGTTCAGGCCGTCGCAGCATGCGTGTACAGCCAGGTCTCGGTCAGCGGCTGCCCGGCCAGCCGCAGGTAAAGGCGCAGGTCAACGGGGCCCGGATCGGCCACCGTCCAGTCAAAGAGCACGCGCCAGTGTCCGGCAACGTCGTCCGGGACGGGGTGCACCTGCGTGCGCTGAACGCGGCCACGCGACGCGGACAGCACTGCCTCCGGTTGCACGCCCGCGGCCAGGTCCACCAGCGGCCCGCCTTCAAACGCAACGGCAAAGCGGCGCACGTGGCGGCGACCGGGATCGCCCGGGAACGCCAGGCCCAGCCGCGTCGCCCGGCAGCGCGCCAGCGACGGCGCAAACGGCTCGCGGTCGACCCAGTGCAGGCGGTAATCGAGCCGGTATTCATTGCCGGACCGCGCCGCAGCAGCCGGCACCCACATCGCGGCGATGTTGTCGTCGAACTCGCTGCCCGTCGGCAGCTCGAGCAGTTGCACCGCCCCCGGCCCCCAGTCACCGCGCGGCTGCACCCACAGCGTCGGGCGCCGGTCGTAGTAGACGCCGTCCAGGTAGTGATCAAACGTCCGGTCCCGCTGGCACAGGCCGAAACCGCGCGGCGCGCGGTCGG
Source organism: Ottowia sp. (assembly GCA_023228705.1). Taxonomy (GTDB): domain Bacteria; phylum Pseudomonadota; class Gammaproteobacteria; order Burkholderiales; family Burkholderiaceae_C; genus Ottowia. The sequence goes on from JALOAS010000010.1 coordinate 43,707, forward strand.
CAAATGCCACCACCCGGGTTTCGGGCGGATTGGCCAGCGGACGCCAGATGTACTCGCCGGCGCCGGTCCACATGGCCAGGCCATCGGAGTCATGCACCTCCGGCCGCCAGTCGACCGCCTCCGGCTTGCGCGTTTCGGAGAACCAGTACATGGACGTGAGCGGGGCCAGCCCGAGGCGCTGCACGTCCCGGCGCAGGAACAGCCGTGCGCTGACGTCCATCAGCACGGCCCGGTCCCGGGTCATGACAAAGCGGTACGCGCCGGTGACGCTGGGTCCTTCCAGCATCGCCCAGGCCGTCACGGTCGGCCCGTCGTCCTGCGGGGTTTGCAGATAAAAACGGGAAAAGCGCGGGAATTCCTCGGTGACACCGGCAACCGCCGTGTCGATCGCGATCCCGCGCGCTGACACGCCGTACTGGTACAGGGCGCCGATGGCGCGAAAGTACGACGCGCCCAGGAACGCGGCCCAGTCGTTGCTGCGCCACGGCAGCTTGCCCTGGTCACCCAGCCGGCTTTCCTGCAGGCGGAAACCGGCAAAGCCTGCGTCTGGCGGCAACTGGCGCAGCGGATTGCCGGGCGGGATGTCAAAGTCGGCGGCGTCATAGCGTACGGGCCTGGCGCGGGCACCGTCGTCGGCGCGCATGACCACAAACACGCGGACCGGCGTGCGGAAATAGCGTCCGAGCGGAAAGAACGTGACCGGATAGCGCCCCGGACCGTTTGCAAACAGCGCCTTGTCGGTGTCAAAGCGGACCGCGCCCCAGGCATCGTAATCCACGGCGTCCAGGATCTCTGCAGGCGCCACGGCCGGCGGCGGCTCGTACTCGCGGCCGGCCAGCGCGCGCGCCTCCTCGACCAGGCGATCAAATGAAAACCGCTGGCTGGCGCCCAGTTGTACGCCGCCCCACACGCGCGCCGGCACGCCCGAGGCAAGCGCCGCGGCGGCCGCAGCAGCCAGGAACTCACGCCTGTCCATCATGTTGTCGCGCCCGCAGGCACGGGACGGAGCGCGGCACAAGGACGTGCAAAACGTGACATCAGCCGGCCCGGCCTGGCGCTCCGGCCCGTCGCTGCCATGGATTCGGCTTTGGGCATGTCTGCTTTGTCAGTAAGGGACTGCCGGGGCCTGAGCGCGCACCGGCTGGCGACTGCGCCACGCAACGCGCCAGCAAACAAGCCGCCCGGTCAAAACGGCGCCACGCCTATCCAGGCGCGATGCGCCCAGAATGCAAATCCGGCCCAGGCACCGATACCGACCAGCAGCGTGGCCCCCGTGCCTGCCATGCTCCCCTTGCCGTACGCCACGCGCGCCGCGCGGTCACGCCGAACCGCGGCCAGCCAGTCCAGGATCGCCCAGGCCAGGAACGCGCCAAACAGCACCACGTCGGCCAGCATGGCCGTGGCAAGCAGGTGGCCCAGCGCCCACAGCGCCACGCCAATGATCATGGGGTGATGCAGCCAGGCCTTGAAGTGATTGCGCGGCACGTAGGCGGCCACCACCAGGATGAAGGCTGCCAGCGTGAACAGCGAGTTGAGATGCTTGAACGCAACGGCCGGCTGCCAGACCACCACCGGCTGCTGGCGCGCCTGTGCAAAGCCCCAGATGATGAGCACAAGCCCAACCAGGGAAACCAGGGAATACACCGCCTTCCAGCCATTGAGGCCGAAGCGATCAATGGCGCCCAGGCGCCAGGGCTCGGCCACGATGCGCACGGAATGCATGCCCAGGAAAACAATCAGGCCCAGTACAAGCCAAGACATGGCGGTCTCCTACAAGAGTGGAACTTCAATTTCCGCAGTATCCCGCAAACCGGGAATTCCCCTATCATGAGTCATCGTGACACACGACGTCGTTGCCCATCATCTGCACATCCGGGGGCGCGTGCAAGGCGTGGCCTTTCGCGCCAGCATGGTGGCGCAGGCCCGGTCGCTCGGCGTTGCGGGCTGGGTCCGCAACCGCGAGGACGGCAGCGTCGAGGCCCTGGTGCAAGGCAAGCCAGCAGACGTGAAGCACATCATCGCATGGGCGCACCAGGGACCGCCGCGCGCAAGCGTGTCCGGCGTTGACGCCACGCCGGTGGCATGCCAGCCGCTTTCCGGCTTCCGGCAGCGGGCCACCGCATGAACGGGACAGGATGGCTCGTCAGGCGCACCGTCACGAAGGCCCCCGCTTCCAGCGAAACGTTGTGCGCCTGGTGCCGGGCGCCTGCCATGCACGACCGCCATCGGACGCTCACTGCAGGAACGGGGGCAGCAACCGTCGTTGAAAATCAAAACTTGGTGTAGCCGCCGTCGATGACGAACTGCTCGCCCGTGGTGTAGCTGGATGCCGAACTGGCCAGGTAGACCGCGATGCCGCCAAAGTCTTCCTTCTCGCCCCAGCGCCGTGCCGGAATGCGCGGCAGGACCGCATCGGCAAATTTCCGGTTTTCAAAGATGGAGCGCTGCGTCATTTCCGAGACGATCCAGCCGGGCAGGATGGCATTGACACGTATCTTGTAGCGTGCCAGCTCGACCGCCAGCGCGCGCACAAACGAGGTGACCGCGCCCTTGGACGCGCCATAGGCGCTGTTGCGCGCAGCGCCTTCCAGCGCCGCCGTCGATGCCGTGGCGACCAGCGAGCCGCCATGGCCGCCGGCCTTCATGTGGCGTGCTGCAGCGCGGAAGGTCAGGAACACGCCCTCGACGTTGACGCGCTGGATGCGGCGCCATTCTTCCAGTGACGCATCCAGCAGCGGGGTGTTGAAGCCGGAGACGCCGGCGTTGGCAAAGCAGGCATCGAGCCGCCCGCCTAGAGCCTGCAGCGTGCGCTCAAAGGTGTCTTCCAGCGCATCCTCATCGCCAACGTCGCAGCCGAAGGCGTGTACGCGCGCGGCGTCGCCGCACGCTTGCACCAGCGCCAGCCGGGCACGCTCGGTCTTTTCAGGCCGCGTGCCCCAGATGGCAACGCTGGCACCGGCCTGCAGCAGCGCCTCGGCCATGCCGTAGCCTATGCCGCCGTTGCCGCCGGTGACGAGGACGGCCCGGCCAGTGAGGTCAAAAGGTTGATAACCCATCTTTGCTTTCTCCCGCGTGTTTGCGATCTGTTGTTCCAGGTCACCGTGCCATGGCCCGCATGGCCGCGCGGATGAAATCCAGCCGCAGGCGCGAGCCGCTGTGCGATGAATCCTGGTGGATGGCGCGTTCTTCGGGCGTCATGTACACATGCCGCGGCACGGCACCCAGCAGGACCGCGACGGCGTTGTGCGCCGGACTGACGTAGACCCACTGGCCGTAGCTGCCGCGCGCCTGGTAGTCGCCGCCCGCATAAGTCCACCAGAGGTAGCCGTAGCCGGAAAAGATTTCGCCCGCCTTGCCCGGCACGCCGCGCGCGCCGTAGAAGTCGTACGCAAAATTGGGCGCGCTGGCATGGGTGGACTCGGCCACCCAGCCCTCGGGCAGGATGCGCTCGCCGTTGGCTGCCACGCCGTCGGCCAGCATGAGCAGGCCCCAGCGCGCGTAGTCGCGCAGCGTGGCGCCGTTGCAGCTGCCCATGACTTCCATGCCGTCGTCGGCGTCGAGCAGGAAATAGCCGTCGTGCTCGCAGCCCATGGGTTGCCATATTTTCCGCGCGCAGTAGTCGGCCACCGTCATGCCGGTGGCGCGCTTGAGGATGTGGCCGAGCAGGAAGGTGTCGCCGGTGTTGTAGTAGAACTGCGTGCCGACCGGGTTGGCGCGCGGCAGTTTTTTCAGGTGGTCCAGGATATGGCCGGGCTTGCGCGCGGCGATGGCGCGGATGTAGTCGGCCACGTCGCAGCGCAGGTCGTCGGTGTTTTCGGTCCAGCGCACGCCCGAGGCCATGCGCAGCAGATCGACAAGCTTGACCGGCGCGTACGCCGTGCCCTTGAACTCGGGCAGCCAGTCGGTGATTTCCTGCTCCGTGCTCCTGATGGCGCCGTCGTGCAGCGCCGCACCCACGAGCATGGACGCGAGCGACTTGGTCATGGACGAGGCCTGCCAGCAACGCTCCGGGGTCAAATCCATGGCGTAGCGCTCGAGCCGGACCTGCCCGTCCTTGACGAGCAGCAGGCCGCTGATGAACTCCCAGCGCATGAGTTCCTCCAGCGTGTACGTCCGGCCGCCGCTGTCGAACGTGATGTCCAGCGGCCGCGCAGCCACGGGCAGCGGCCGGGGCGCGCCGGCGGCAATCCTGCGCGTGGCCCAGATGCGGTCCCAGTTGAGAAAGGCGTCGGCCTGGATGTTGGGCGACCAGAGCAGGAAATCGCCAGCCAGGTGGCGGCGCATGAACTGGTCCACGGGTTCGCCCGTGACGGTGGTTGCAGGGTTCATGAGTGCGATGGTAAGGCCTGTGCCACGCCGTAGCGGCGCGGCTGGTCGGCGCGCAACTCGGCGCCTATCAGTTGCTTGGAATACGCATGCTCGGGCGCGCGCAGCACCTGCGCGGGCGCGCCCGTTTCCACGAAGCGGCCGCGGTACATGACGCTGACCCGGTCGGCAATGGCCTCGACCACCGCCAGGCTGTGGCTGATGAAGAGAAAGGCAACGCCGTATCGGTCGCGCAGGCTGCGCAGCAGGTCCAGGATCTGCCCCTGCACCGGCAGGTCCAGCGCCGACGTCGGCTCGTCGGCAATGACCAGCCGGGGCCGGCAGATGAGCGCGCGTGCGATCGCGATGCGCTGGCGCTGGCCGCCGGAGAACTGGTGCGGCAGCTTGCGTGCGTCGTCCGGGCTGAGGCCGACGTCGGTCAACGCCTGCACCACCATGTCGTCGAGCGCACTGCCCCGGGGCGCGTTTCGGTCCAGGTGGAGCGGCTCGGTGATGATGCGCGCCACGCGGTGCCGCGGGTTGAGCGAACCGCGCGGGTCCTGGAAGATCATCTGGAACCCCGTGCGCAGGCGCTGCAGCGCGCGCGGCGGCACGGCAAAAAGGTCGGTGCCTTCAAACAGGACCTGGCCGCTGGTGGGCTTGTCCAGCGCCATGATGACACGCGAGAGCGTGGACTTGCCGCAGCCGCTCTCGCCAACAATGCCAAAGATTTCGCCGCGGCCCACGTCAAAGCTGACATCGTCCACCGCGCGCGCCAGCAGCCGACCGGTGCCGGTCCGGTATTCGCGCACCAGGTTGCGTACCGCCAGCACCGGTGCTTCACTGCCGTCTTGTCCGGGCGCAACGCGGCTCTCATCGCGGCGCGGCACGGCGGCAATGAGCTCGCGCGTGTAGGGCGCGCGGGGTTTGCGCAGCACCTGCCCGGTCGGGCCACTTTCCACCGGCGCGCCGTCCCGCATGACCAGCGTCTGCTCGCAAATGCTGGCAATCACGCCCAGGTCGTGACTGATGAGCAGCAACGACATGTGCAGGTCGCGGATCAGCCCGCCCAGCAGTTGCAGCACCTCGGCCTGCACCAGCACGTCCAGCGCCGTGGTGGGCTCGTCGGCAATCAGCAGCTTGGGGCCGGGCGCCAGCGCAATGGCAATGCCCACGCGCTGGCGCTGGCCGCCGGAGAGCTGGTGCGGGTAATCGTTGATGCGCGCCCTGGCCCTGGGCAATTGCACCCGCTCGAGCAGGCGCAGCGCCTCGCGCTGCGCCTCGCTGCGGCTGATGTGCCTGTGCGCAAGCAGCCCCTCGGCAATCTGGGCACCTATGCGCATGGACGGGTTGAGCGCCGTCATGGGCTCCTGGAAGATCATGCCCATGCGCGCGCCGCGCACGCGGCGCATGGCCGTGGCCGGCAGCTGCAGCAGATCGGTGCCGTCCAGCAGGATGCGGCCGCTGGCCCGCATGCCTGCCGGCAGCAGCCCCATGAGTGCCAGCGCGGTCAGCGACTTGCCCGATCCCGATTCACCGACGATGCCCAGCGTGGTGCCGTCAGGGATGTCAAGCACCACGTCGCGCACCAGCGTTTGGGACCGCCCCGTCCACTGCCGCAGGGTGATCGCATCCAGTTGCACCGCCAGGCTCATGCGCGCGCCTCCGAGCCGGGGTCGAGCTTGTCGCGCAAGCCGTCGCCCAGCAGGTTGAATCCCAGCACGGCGATGGCCACCGCCAGTCCGGGCGCGATCGCCATCCACGGTGCCTGGCCCAGATATGTTTGCGCGTCGCTGAGCATGCGGCCCCAGGACGGCGCCGGCGGCGCCAGGCTCAGTCCCAGGAAGCTCAGGCCCGCCTCGACCAGGATCGCCAGCCCGGTCTGTATGGTTGCCTGAACGGTGATGCCGCCTGCGATATTGGGCAGGACGTGGTCCAGCGTGATGCGCAGCCTGCCCTTGCCCGCAGCGCGCGCGGCCAGGCAGTACGCCTGCTCCCACACCGGCTGCGCCATGCCGTTGGCCACGCGGGCAAAGACCGGCACGTTGAACAGGCCAATGGCAACGATGGCCGTGGCCGCGCCGGAACCCACCAGCGCCGCAATCATGATGGCCGAGATCAGCGCCGGGAACGAGAACACCACGTCGCAAAAGCGCATGACGACCTCCTCCACCCAGCGGCCCCGCCATGCCGCGGCCAGCGTGCCCAGTGCCACGCCCACCACCACGCCCAGCACGACGGCGAGCACGGCGATGGACAGCGAGTTCCATGCGCCCATCATGAGCTGCGAGAAGATGTCGCGGCCAAACGCGTCGGTGCCGGCCAGCCCGGCTTCCAGCGGTGGCTTCAGCCGCAGCGGCACGCGCAGCCGGGTGGGCGAATGCGGCGTCCAGAACCGCGACACAATGGCGAGCGCGACCACCGCCAGCGTGATCGCTGCGCCCAGGTACAGGCGCGGGAACGGGCCGAAGAAGCGGCGTCGCCGTGGCTGCGTCGTCATCCGCGCGCCCTCAGCCGCGGGTCCAGCCACAGGTACGACAGATCGACCAGGAAATTGACGATGATGACCAGCCCGGCAAAAAACAGCGTGACGCTGCGGATGGTGACCAGGTCGCGCTGCGACAGCGCCTGGTACGCCAGCAGGCCGATGCCGGGCAGGTCAAACACGTTTTCGACGAGCACGGCGCCGGCGATCAGGAACGAAAACTGCAGCCCGACGATGGTGACCACGGGCAGCAGTGCGTTGCGCACCGTGTGGCGCCACAGCACCTGGCGCGCGGGCAATCCCTTGGCCTCGGCCGTGCGCACGAAGTCCTGGCTGGCGACGTCCAGCACCGATGCGCGCGTGACGCGCACCAGGATGGCCGCCTGCGGCAGGCCCAGCGCCAGCGCCGGCAGCACCAGCGCCTTGAGCGCGGCCAGCGGCTGCCCCCAGCCCGGGAAGCCGCCGGCAGAAAACCAGTTCAGCCCGGTCGAGAAGAACAGGATGAGCAATATGCCGAGCCAGAAATCCGGGATGGCAATGCCCATCTGCGCCACCACCGATGCCGCGTGGTCGGGCAGTTTGCGCCAGCGCGCAGCGGCCCACACGCCCATGGGCACGCCGGCGCCCACCGCCACCAGCAGCGCCAGCAGCGCCAGCGGGATGGTGACGACCAGCCGCTCGGCCATGAGCCCGGACACCGGAACGCCGTAGGTCAGCGAGCGGCCCAGGTCGCCGGTAAAGAGGCCGCGTATCCAGGACAGGTAACGCCACCACGCCGGCTGGTCCAGGCCGAGCTGCTGCTGCAAGGCGGCGATGGTGTCCGGCCGCGCGGACGTGCCCAGCAGGATGGCGGCGGCATTTCCCGGCAGCAGGTCGAGCACGACAAAGATCACCAGCGAGGCGACCAGCAGCGTGGCAACGAAGTAGGCCAGGCGACGCAGGAGGATGGCAGGCATGGGTCAGGCGGTTCTGCTGCGAATCGCCTTGTTTTTACGGGCAGGTGCCGGACCCGGACGCCCGGCGCGGGTCAGTGGGGCGACGCGGCGCGGTCAATCCTCCCAGTACGCGTCGCGCACGTAGGCTTCCGAAATCGGGGCGTTCTCCCACATGCCCTTGAGCCGGGCATCCAGGATGCTCAGTTGCGGCATGCCAAAGATGTAGAGCGCCGGCACCTGCTCGGCCAGGATTTCCTGCGCCTTCGCGTACAGGGCGTTGCGCTCGTCTTCGTCGACGGTGGCGCCGGCCTGCGCTATCAGCGCGTTGAACTGCGGATTCTTGTACTGGAAATAATAGTTGGGACGCGAATAGATGTCGATGTCCATGGGTTCGGCGTGATTGACCGCCGTCACCTCGAAGTTGTGGCCAATGAAGACGTCTTCTATCCACTTGGCCGGAAATTCGCTGGTTTCTATTTTCAGCTGGATGCCGACCTCGGCCAGGAACGCCTGGACCATCTCGCAGGTGCGCATCACGTAGCTCATCTGCGGGCATTTCATGCTGGCCTTGAAGCCGTCGGCGTGGCCGGCTTCCTGCAACAGCGCACGGGCCTTGTCCGGGTCGTAGGGCCAGACGTCGGTCAGGTCGACATAACCCGGATCCGTGGGCGCATAGTGGCTGCCTATGGGCACGCCGTGCCCGGAGTACGCGGCGTCGATCACCGCCTGGCGGTCTATGGCACTCATCATTGCCTGGCGCACCTTGGGCTGGTCAAACGGCGCGCGCGCATTGTTCATGCCCGCAACGATCTTGGCTGGCGACAAGCCGGCCACCGCATTGAACCGGTCGTCCTTTTGAAACGCGTCAAAGAGCTCCGGCGCGGTGAACCGGTAAACGCCATCGACATCGCCGGCGCGCAGCGCGGACGCCTGCGCCTGCGCGTCGTCTATGAAGCGAAACGTCACCGCCGCCAGCCTGGGCACGCCGGCGTCCCAGTAGTCGTCGTTGCGCACCAGTTCCACCCGGATTCCGCGCTGCCAGGACTTGAACTTGAACGGCCCGGTGCCCACCGGCTCGGTGCGGTTGGCATCCACCGTTGCCGGGTCGACCATGACGGCGTCGCCCCAGGCCAGGTGGTAGACAAACAGCCCCGTGGGCTGCTTCAGGTGCACGACGGCAGTCAGCGGATCCGGCGTGTCTATGGACGCGATGGGCTCGAAAAACTGCTTTTGCGCGTTGGTCGAATCCTCGGCGCGCGCCCGGTCCAGCGAGAACTTGACGATGGACGAATCAAACGGCGTGCCGTTGTGAAACCTCACGCCGTCGCGCAGCCTGAAGGTGTACGTCAGTCCGTCTTCCGAGACATCCCACGCGGTGGCCAGCAGCGGCTGCACCTCGCCCTCTTCGTCCAGCGTGACCAGGCCCTCGAAGACATTGCCCCACGTGACCTCGCGGATCGCCACCGGTGCCGAAATGGTCGGGTCCAGCCCGGTGGGCTCAACCGGCAGCCCCAGCGTCAATGTGTCCTTGGCCACGGCGGATCCCAGGCACGCCATCGTGCTTACCATCATCATCATCATCCGCAACTTCAGACTTGAACCGAACATCGGTCTTGCTCCTCTTGAAAATCACCAGGGGCGCTGGCTGCACGGCTTGGCTTCTTGCCGCTTCCGCACAGCAGTCCCCGTTCCCGGGCCACAAGATGCGCCACGGTGCTTCCGTGGCAATCTGGCGACATCATGACACAGCCCTGCCATTGCGGTGCATGCGCGCCGCTTGGCGCCCGCGTGCAGGCTGGCTGGCTTGTTGTACGCGGCGTCGTTCAGTCCAGAGGCCGGCGCACGTGCCAGTCCGTGGCCTGCTGGAACGCGCCGCCGGCGGTGCACAGCGTGTCTTCAGACAGGTGCTTGCCAACCAGCTGCAATGACATCGGCAGCCCGGCGTCGGAGAACCCGGCTGGCAGCACGATGGTCGGGTTCCCCGACAGGTCAAACGGCGCAGTGTAGCGGATCATCTGCAGCAGCACGTCGTCGTCGGCGCCAAACGCCTCCAGTTCCTTGAGCGTGGGCGGGGGCGTGGTCATGGTCGGGATCAGCATCAGGTCAACGTCTTCAAACGCCGCGGCCAGCTGCCCGGAGAAACGGAGGCGATTGACCCAGGCTGCGGCCACGGCCTGTCCGCTGACCGTGTGGCCGTGGCGCAGCAGCCCGACCATGCCGGCATCGTACTCGTCCGCGCGCGATGGATAGGTGGCCGCGTGCACGCCCGCGGTTTCGGCGCCGCAAATGTCAAACCAGCCGCGCAGCGCGTCATAGGGTGACGGAAACCGGATGGGCCGGATCCGCGCGCCGCAGGAAGCCAGCACGTCGCGGGCCGCCTCCAGCGCCGCGACCACCTGCGGGTCGGTGCCCGTGCTGACGAACTCCTCGTCCCAGCCTATGCGCAGGCCGCCGATGCCGCGCCCGGTTGCCGCAACATAGTCGGGCACCGGCGCCCGCAACGCCACCGGATCCTGGTCATCGGCGCCGGCAATGGCGCGCAGGATGATGGCGGCATCGACCGCGTCGCGTGCAAACGGCCCGATGTGGTCCAGCGAATGCGACAGCGTGAAGCAGCCGTGCCGGCTGACCCGGCCCCAGGTCGGCTTGATCGCCGTCAGGTTGTTGCAGGCGGCCGGGAACCGGATGGAGCCACCGGTATCGGTGGACAGCGCGCCAAAGGTCATGCCGGTGGCGGTGGCCACGCCCGAACCATGGGAAGAAGTGCCGGCCCAGTAGTCGGCATGCCAGGGGTTCACGGGCGTGGGAAAGACCGGGTGGTTGTTGGTGTATGCCGCCTCGGTCAGCGACAGCTTGCCCAGCAGGATGGCGCCGGCGCCATAGAGACGCGCAACGGCGGTGGCGTCGTATTCTGGGACGAAGTCCTTGTGGATGCTCATGCCCGCCGACGTGGGCGCATCGCTGGTGTACAGCAGGTCCTTGACCGCCAGCGGCACGCCGTGCAGGGGTCCGCGCCAGAACCCGCTGGCCAGTTCCTGCTCGGCCTGCTCTGCCCGCGCCAGCGCCTGCTCGCGCATGACGTGGATGTACGCATGGTAGCTGCCGTCAAGCGCCGCGATGCGATCGAGCATGGCGCGCGTCACCGTCACCGGCGAGACCACGCCGTCCCTGAGCTTGCTGGCTAGTTCGGCGATGCTCCAGTAGTGCATGTCAGGCATGGCGTTTCTAATTCCTTGATTCGTATCCATATCGTGCAAGGCGCGCTGCGGCAGACCGGCACCTGTCCGCGGCGTGCAGTTGCGTCAGAGCTTGGCCAGACGAGCCGGCGTGGTCGACAGGAACGCGTCGCCCATGCCCGCGTCGACCAGCGCCTGCAGGGTGTCCCTGACACCCCGGGCTGTCGTGCGCGGCACGCCCTCGTC
>JALOAS010000097.1 GCA_023228705.1 Ottowia sp.
GTTTCCGGTCGTGCCCTACCACGACTACACCGCGGCCAAGGCCGCGCTGCTGTCGCTGACCAGAACCCTTTCAGCCGACCTGGGGCCTGAGGGCATCACGGTCAACATGGTTTCCGGCGGCCTGCTACGCACCACCGACGCCAGCGCCGCCACGCCCGAGGCGGTGTTCGACATGATTGCCGAAAACACGCCGCTGAGGCGCGTGACCACGCCGGCCGAATTTGCCGACGCCGTGCTGTTCTTTGCCTCGCCGTGGGCGCGCGCCGTCACCGGCCAGAACCTGATCGTCGACGGCGGCCTGGTCAAGGGCTGATAACAGGCAGGTTCCCGGCTGCTCGGCCGGGAAGACGAGGCGAGGGGTTGGCTCTGAGCTGCGGCGCCGTTTTTGCCGGCTGCGCTTATTTTTCGAACACCAGCCGATCGGGCTCGGCACCAAGCTCCCTGAGCGCGCCCTACACGGCCTGGTCGAATTTCGGCGGGCCGCAGGTATAGAAGTGCTGATCGAAGTCGTCGATATGTTCGCTGAGAAAATCGCAATCGATCCGGCCTTCCGGATACGGCATGCCTTTGACGTCATCGCACAGAAAGGTGCACCTGTCGCCCAGGTAGTGGCGAAACTCCTTTTCGCCGATGATGTCATCGGGCGTGCGGTTGGCAAAGATCAGGCCGTGGCCGTCGAGTTTGTTCTCGGCGGCCAGGTGCCTGAGCATGGCCATCATCGGGGTGATGCCGGCGCCGCCGGCAATGAACCAGCCCGGGCCCTGGTAGGTCAGCACGCCAAAGGAGTCCGACATCAAGAGCTTTGCGCCAGCAGCAAGCGAGTGCAGCTTCTGCGTTACGCCCCGGTGGTCGGGGTAGCCCTTGATGGTGAACTCGAGCACGCCGTCGCCCTTGAGGCTGGTGGGCGTGAACGGGCGGCCCTTGTCGCGCCAGTCGGGCTCGTCAACCGCCAGCTCCACGCCCTGGCCGGGCTGGTAGTCGAGCCCGTCGGGCCGGGTCAGAATAAAGCGCTTGACGTCGTGGGTGACGAACTCGGTCATGAGTATCTCGACGGTGTGGCTCATGATGCTTTCTCCTGCCGGGATCAGGCCCGGCCTGTTGCGTTCGCGGCGCTTACAAGAGCTCGCGCACCATGTACTTCAAGATTCCACCGTGGCGGTAATAGTCGGCTTCGGCCGGCGTGTCGATGCGCACGGCCGCCTTGAAGCTGCGAACCTTTCCATCGCCATCGCGCGCTTCAACGGTCACCGTCGTGGGCGGATTCTTCTGACCGTCCAGGCCGGTGATGCTGAAGGTTTCTTCACCGCTGAGGCCAAGCGACTCGGCGTTCTCGCCGGCCATATACTGCAGCGGCAGCACGCCCATGCCGATCAGGTTGGAGCGGTGGATGCGCTCGTAGGATTCGGCAATGACCGCGCGTACGCCCAGCAGCAGGGTGCCCTTGGCGGCCCAGTCGCGCGACGAACCCGAGCCGTATTCCTTGCCGACCAGAAGCACCAGCGGGATGTTGTTGGCAATGTAGTTGACCGAAGCGTCGTACATGGTCGTGACCGGTGCGTCGTTTTGGGTGAAGTCGCGGGTCAAGCCGCCTTCGGTGCCCGGTGCCAGCTGGTTGCGCAGGCGAACGTTGGCAAAGGTGCCGCGAATCATCACTTCGTGGTTGCCGCGGCGCGCGCCGTAGGAGTTGAAATTCTTGCGCTCAATGCCGTGGTCGATCAGATATTGACCGGCCGGTGAATCGGGCGCGATCGCGCCGGCCGGGCTGATGTGGTCGGTGGTGACCGAATCACCCAGCTTGGCGAGCACGCGCGCGCCCTTGATGTCGGTCAGCGGCTCGGGCTCGCGCGTCATGCCGTCAAAGAATGGCGGCTTGCGCACGTAAGTCGAACCGGGCTGCCATTCAAAGGTGTCGCCCTTGGAAATATCCATGCCCTGCCAGCGCTCGTCGCCGGCATACAGGTCGGAGTAGCCGTCGGTGAACATGTCGGCCTTGAGGTTTTCCCTGATGGCAGTCTCGATCTCCTTCGACGAGGGCCAGATGTCCTTCAGATAGACCGGGTTGCCGTCGCTGCCGGTGCCCAGCGGGTCGCGCGTCAGGTTGACATGCAGGCTCCCGGCCAGCGCATAAGCCACGACCAGCGGCGGCGAGGCCAGGAAGTTCATCTTCGTCTCGGCGTGAATGCGGCCTTCAAAATTTCGGTTGCCCGACAGCACCGAACAGACGGTCAGATCCTTGTCCTGGATGGCCTGGCTGATTTCTGGCGCCAGCGGCCCGGAATTGCCGATGCAGGTGGTGCAGCCGTAGCCGACCAGGTGAAAGCCGAGCTTTTCCAGATACGGCGTGAGGCCGGCACGCTCGATGTAGTCGGAAACCACTCGGGACCCTGGCGCCAGCGACGTCTTGACCCAGGGCTTGCTGGCCAATCCCTTCTCGACCGCCTTCTTGGCCAGCAGCGCGGCGCCAAACATGACCGCCGGATTCGACGTGTTGGTGCATGAGGTGATGGCGGCGATGACGACCGAGCCGTTGTCGAGCTCGAAGCTGCGGCCATCACCGAGCGTGACCGCCACTGGCGTCGAGTGCCAGGGGACCTTGTCACCAGACAGCGTGCGCGGCTGATCGCTGGGAAGGTCATGGCGGGCCGTGAACGGATCGCTGGCCGGAAACGATGCGGCAGAAGCCGCATCAAGACTTCCGCGGACCGCCTTGGTCTGCGTTTCGCCGGAAAGCAGGGCAGAGACCGCGTTGGGCGCAATGTGCAGGGGCACCCGGTCCTGCGGGCGCTTGGGCCCGGCCAGCGATGGCTCGACCGTGCCCAGGTCCAGCTCGACCACCTGCGAATACTCGGACTCGTGGTCGGGGTCGTGCCACATGCCCTGCGCTTTGGCATAGGTCTCGACCAGCTTGATCTGGTGCTCCTCGCGCCCGGTCAGGCGCAGGTACGACAGGGTCTCGTCGTCGATCGGGAAAATGGCGCAGGTTGATCCATACTCCGGGCTCATGTTGCCCAGGGTGGCACGGTTGGCCAGCGGCACGTTGGCCACGCCCGGGCCGAAGAACTCGACGAATTTGCCAACCACGCCGGTGCGCCTGAGCAGCTCGGCAACGGTCAGCACCAGGTCCGTGGCCGTAGTCCCGGCGGGCAGTTCACCGCTGAGCTTGAAGCCCACCACCTGCGGCATCAGCATGCTGATGGGCTGGCCCAGAATGGCCGCTTCGGCCTCGATGCCGCCCACGCCCCAGCCGAGCACGCCCAGGCCGTTGACCATGGGTGTGTGCGAATCCGTTCCCACCAGGGTGTCCGGATAGGCCAGCAGGCCGTCGTCTGTTTCACGCGTGAATACGGTGCGCGCCAGATACTCCAGGTTGACCTGGTGGCAGATGCCGGTATCGGGCGGCACCACCTTGAAATCATTGAACGCCTGGCCGGCCCAGCGCAGCAGCTGATAGCGCTCGGCATTGCGCTCGAATTCGAACTTGGCATTGATGAAAAAAGCATCGGGTCGGCCAAAGGCATCGACAATGACCGAGTGGTCGATGACCAGGTCAGACGGAATCTGCGGGTTGATGCGCCGGGGGTCTCCGCCCAGGTCGGCCATGGCGTTGCGCATGGCGACCAGGTCAACCACGGACGGCACGCCGGTGAAGTCCTGCATCAGCACGCGCGCCGGCGTGAACTGGATTTCCTGGTCTGATTCAACCTTGGGCTGCCATTGGGCCAGCGCGTTGATCTGCTCTGCGGTGACCCGTTCCCCGTCTTCGTTGCGCAGCAGGTTTTCAAGCAGAACTTTCAGGCTGAACGGCAGATGCGCGCTTCCTTCAACGCCATCAAGGCGATAAATCGTGTAAGTGGTGTCATCGACAACGAGCTGGTCGCGGGTTTCAAAACTGTTCTTGGACATGGCACGCTCCTTTGGAATGCTCAGACGATGGATGCTGACGAAGGCGGGAGGAATCCGGCGTCAGCGTCCAGCACCATCTACGTGATAGATTAGCAGACGCAGTCGACAAGCAGGGCTTTCAGCAAAAATTCATGCGGGCCGCCGGTCGGCTCGATTTTCCGTGACCTGCTGCGCGCCCTGGATGATCAACGCGCATCTGAGCTGAACTGCTGCGCCCCTGAGGCGAAAGAGCTGCACGAGCAAATGGGATCGGCCGCCAGCGTGGCGCGGACCCGCAGCACCAGCCTGACGGATGCGGTCCGAGCCAGAGCGACCCTGGCCCTTGCCCGGGGTTCCTTGAACAGGTCGCAACAGTCACGGCACCGGCGGGTGCCGCACGCTTCTCTTATCTGCGCCTGTCGCCGCTGAAGAGCCCGGCAACCGCGAGCAGCGTGCCAACCACTATGCTGGCGATGCCAATCCATTGCGGGATCATCTTTTCAGACTTCGCCTTCAAGGTGGCCGAGCCGATCTCGAGCACGGCATCGGAGCTCTCGTAGCTGGCGTTGCCGAGCACGATCCAGATGCCGCCCACGAGCAGGATGACGCCTATGGCGATCAGGCCCATACGCATTGTGATCTCCGGTGAGCTGCAAGCGTCTGAAATGTTTGTGGCTTGACACGTGTTTCCTGCACAAGCGATGGCAGAGCGTTCAGGGCAGTTTGGCAAGGGCCGCCAAAAAGTGGGTGTCCTCTATCAGCTCTATTGGCGGCTGCTGTTATCTGATTTCGGCGTGAGGCTGTGCACGCAGGCAGATTTCCAAAATGCTTTTTCATTACGGTACCACGGTCACTGGAACCGCCGATTGATGCAGCACACTGTAGCTGACGCTGCCCAGTATATTTCTCTTGAACGCACCCAGGCCTCTTGTGCCCATGACGATCATCGTTACCTGCTCTTCTTCAGCTTCCTTGCAAATTTCTACGCCAGGCAGTCCGGTCCTGAATTTGGTCACGAATTTCAAGCCTTGATCCTGAACAATGTCCAGCATTTTGTCAATTGCTTCTTGCGCTTCTTGTTCTTGATATTCGCGCAATTCTTCTTGGCTTATGAATCTTTTGACATTGCGTGTGTTTAAACTCGGCTGGATATTCAAGACTATGATTTGTGCTTGAAGTGCTTTTGCGATATGAACAGCAAAACTTAGAGCTCTTCTTGCGCAATCGGAGCCATCAACAGGGACCAGTATTGTATTTTCCATGGGTATTTGCTTTCAGCACAATTAAATTCAAATTTTGTTTTCTGTTGGGCGCCACCGGATGAACGCAGGAGTGGACCCAGTTGTCTGGACAGCTGTTGCCGGGCGATGGGCGCGGCGGCGGCAGCGAGAGACGCAGTGGCACCATGAGATGGCAGCCAGCCGGACCGGGGCCGAGCAGGGAAGGATCATGGTGGCGCGTCCAAAAAGGCGGGAGCAGGCGACCGGAACGTCCGGGGCAGGGCAGCAGGCCCTTTCAAAAGGGGATCATGCCTTCTTGTACCCTCCCGACACAAGTGACGGTGAATTGTCCCATCATGCCGTTGTCTTCGTGCTCCAGCATGTGGCAGTGGTACATGTACCCCAACAAGCAAACCAGTGAAGCATCGCACGGCTGGTTCAACCGCTTTTGCAAGCTGCTGGTGCGCGACGAGAAGCTTGAGCGCAGCTTCATGGCCCTCAATCATCTGGCGGCAGCCATCATCGCCTTTCGCAAGGTGCCCCTGGAGATTAATGTTATTTACGGATAGATCCTTATCGGAACTCGAAGTATTCGAAGCGCACGCGCTTCGGCGCCAGTCCGCGGGCTTTGAGTCCACGCAAGATAGCCCGACGCAGATTTGACGGTCCGCAGAAAAACAAGTCGGCGTCTTTCGGGCTGAACGGTGCCCGGCCGACGAGGCCGTCCGCCGTCAGCCGGCCTTCTTGGCTGCTGACGACGAGGTCGAAAGAGAACGCTGGTACTGTCTTTGCTACCTCATTCAGGACATCAAGGCCGATAGCGTCTTGCTCGCGGCGAACGCTATAGATCAGGTAAATTGAGCGCTGCTCTTCTGCGGCAAGACTTTGAGCCCAGGCGAGAAAGGGAGTGATGCCGACGCCGCCAGCGATCCAGATTTGCTTGGGCCCGCCCTTGCGGAAATTAAAATGACCGTATGGACCCTCCACCTCGACGGTGGCACCTGGCGAGAGTCTTTTGGGGAGACGCCGTGTCCAGTCGCCCAGCGGCTTGATGGCAAAGCGAACGCGGTCGGTCGGATGCGGCGGCTCGGTGATGCTGAAGGGGTGTGCTTCACCCAGACCGAATCCCGGCACGTTCAGAAAGGCGAACTGACCTGGTCGCCAACGCATGGGCCGCCCCAGGGGCGTCAGCGTGAGATCTGTCACCCCTGCCTGCCGCTCCATTGACTCGACCCGGTAGGCGCGCCGCCGAAACCGCCGGGCCAGCAGTTGAATGAACAGATAGCTGCCCAACCCCAAGGCGCAGAACACGTTCAGATAGACGGCCAGCGGGTCGTTCCAGGCATACGGCGTATCGACCAGCATCTGGTGTATGACAACGAGCGCAAAGAAAGATCCCGTGAGGCGGTGGGTAAACCACCAGAGCTGGTAGGGGACCTCCCAGCCGATCACGGGTATGCGCTTGATCCAACTTAACAGAATCAGTGTGATCAGGCCGTAGAGCACAACCTCCCCGAGGTCTTTGGAAAAGTCACCGATTCCGGTTTCCCGCACCCAGTGCTCGAAATCGGGCTCAAACTGGTCATGCGCCAACATCAGGCCGAGGGCCGTGATCCCCAGCCACTTGTGCGCGCGATACATGTGGTCGAGCCCGCCGAAAAGCGGCTCTAGAAGTCGCGGCCGGGCGGCCAAGATCAGGCATTGGCTCATGGCGATGACGGCCACCGATCCAGCGGCGACGCCGAACGCATTGTCAAGGCCGTACGCTGAAACCGAGCTGAATGAAAGCGCAGCCGCAACGAGGCAAAAGAAGGTGATGATGATCAGTCCGGGCACGTCATTTCCAAAACCTCGACTTGAGATCATCGCTGCCATACCGCAGTGCTCGGACTGCGAGTGAGCCAGATCGGCGTCTTTGTCGTCAAGTGTTGCGGTGTCCGGGGATTTTATCTTGCGGGACTAAACTGAAGTTCGACAGTCGGCGTAGCATTCGATGTGCAATGGACGCAGTTGACTGCTGCCTGCGGCAGCTTCAAGGCATTGACACTGTCCGTGCTGGTCTTTTTTGGTTTACGGCCTGATCGTGGCTGTAGCCAGCAATGTCTTCTGACGGGTCGGCCTCAGAAAAAAGAGAAAGACCTGTCCGATCATCAGCGGGCCAAAGCTTGCACCCGCAGCCAGCAACAATCCGGTTCTGCCGGGATCGGGCAGTTTCAGGATATCCGACAGGCCCGGCAGCCAAAGCGCCGCCGCGATCAGGCCAAGACACAGTGCGATGGCCCCCCAGACCCAGGGATTGCGTGTCACCTCGTTCACGAAAACCCGCCCGTCCGGGGCCCGCATGTTGAATACGTTCCACAACTGCGCCAGCGCCAGCGTCAGGAAGGCCACCGTGACAGCGGGCGCGACGTCCAGCATCAACGCATGAAGCGCCAGCCAGAAGGCAACGAGCGTTGCCACGGTGATCGCGCCGCCCAGAACGCCGATGGTCACCCAGCGGCTGCGGTCGATGATCGGCTCGGCCGGGTCGCGCGGGGGTTGGCGCATGACGGCATCATCGCCCGCGCCAAACCCCAGGGCAAAGGCGGGGAATACGTCCGTCACAAGGTTCAGGAACAGGATTTGCAGCGGCAGCAAGGGCATTGGCAGGCCCACGCCGACGGCCAGGCCGACGATCAGGACTTCGCTGACATTGCACGACATCAGGTAGATGACGAATTTGCGAATGTTGTCGAAGATCACGCGGCCCTGGCGCATGGCGGCGATGATCGTGCCAAAGGAATCGTCCATCAGCACCATGTCTGCCGCTTCGCGCGCGACCTCGGTGCCGCGCAGCCCCATCGCGATGCCGATGTCGGCCTTTTTCAGCGCGGGCGCATCGTTCACGCCGTCACCGGTCATCGCCACGACGTGGCCGCTGTTCTGATAAAGCGTCGCAAGGTTCAGCTTGGTCTCGGGCGCGACGCGGGCAAAGACGTCAGCGGCAAGGATGCGGTTCCGCAGGGGCCCGTCGGTCGTTTCAGGATCGAGACCGGTCAGCTCGTCGCCCGCGATCACTGTCAGCTCGCCGCCCCGCGCACCCAGCCCGGCCTGGCTTGCGATGGCGGTGGCGGTGTCGGCATGATCGCCCGTCATCATCACCACGCGCACGCCTGCGGCGCGGGCGGCGGCGATGGCGCTGGCGACATCGCTGCGCAGGGGATCGCGCAGGCAGACCATCCCGACCAGCGTCAGCTTCTCATAGGGCGCTGCATCGTCGTGATCTGCCTGCTTCATCGCCATGGCCAGCAGGCGCAGCCCGTCGCTGGCTGCAGCCCCGCTGCGCTCCAGCCAGTCGGCGCGTGCGGCAGCGTCCAGGTCCTGAACGTTGCCGTCGGGGCCAAGAACACCGGTGCATGCATCGATCACCGCCTCGGGGGCGCCCTTGACCGCGTACAAGAACCCGTCGCCGTCACGATGCACGCTTGCCATCATCTTGGTGTCCTGGTCAAAGGCGTGCTCACTGACTTTTTCGTACCTGGACAGCAGTGCATCTCGCCCCTGTCCGGCCTGCTTGGCAATGCGCAGCAGCGCCAGCTCCATCGGATCGCCTGACGAGGCCTCGTCCCCCCGAGCCAGCGACGCACCGTTGCAAAGCGCCCCGATGCGCAGCAATGCGGCCAGGCGTGCGTCCTGTCCGGGGTCGACCATGCGCCCGCCGCTTTCGAACCGCACGGCGTCGTCGCGTTGCGTCAGGTTCACCGTTGTGCCGGCGCCAAGCAGGCGCACAACCGCCATGCGGTTTTCGGTCAGCGTGCCGGTCTTGTCGGTGAGGATGACCGTGGTCGCACCCAGGGTTTCCACCGACGACAGCCTTGAGATGATGGCGTTGCGCGCGGCCATGCGCCACATGCCGCGCGCCAGGCTCAGCGTGGCCACCACCGGCAGTCCTTCCGGCACTGCCGCAACGGCCAGCGCCACGCCGGTCTGAATCATCGTGACCATCTCGTGGCCCCGCACAAGGCCTGCGCCGATCACCATTGCGGCTATCGCCAGCGTCAGCCAGACCAGCCGGTGCCCCAGCCGGTCAAGACGCTCTTCCAGCGGCGAGGCCGAGGATTCGGCGGTCTGGACCAAATGGCTGATGTGGCCCAGTTCGGTTTCCATTCCGGTGGCGGTCACCATGCCTTCACCGGACCCCTGGGTGATGGCGGTACCCTTGAAGGCCATGCAGGTTCGGTCTCCGATCGCCGCATCGGCCGCGACCGCATCGGTCTGCTTGGCCACGGGCACGGATTCGCCGGTCAGCACGGATTCGTCACATTGCAGGTTCGACGCCTGGACCAGCCGCAAATCGGCGGTCACCATGGTCCCTGCCTCCAGCAGGACGATGTCGCCCGGCACCAGGTCATGCGCGTCGATACGCATCTCCTTCCCGCCGCGCCGGACACGCGTCGTGACGGTGGCGATGTTCAGCAGCGCCTCCATGGCGCGCGCGGCGCGCAGTTCGGTGACAAAGCCGATCACGGCGTTGATCGCCAGGACGACGACAATCGCAATGCCTTCGGGCACGTCATGAAAGTAAAAGGACAGCCCCGCGGCAAACGCCAGGAGCCAGACGATCACGCCCGTGAACTGATGCGCCAGAATGACAAGGGCACTTGGCCTGGCGTGGGCACGCAACTGGTTGGGGCCATGGCGGTTTCGGCGCTCGACCACCTCGTTGCCATCCAGTCCGCATTCCGGATCCACTTCCAGCCTTTGCGCCACGAGTTCGACCCGCTTGGCAAACACGGCAGCCTGGCCCACCTCTTTCATGGGAGCCTTCGTTTCCTTCGTGCGCACCATGCGGCCATTTTCTTTTTCAACGGCACGCCGTCAAGATGTGAGCGCCGTCAACATGTGGGTGTCCTTTGTCTTCTTTTTGTCTTCTCTTGTCTTCTCTTGTCTTTCTTTTTCTTTTAGGCAGGAACAGGGGGCAGCATAAAGCATCCAAAAGTGAAAACAGCCAAAGCGGGTTCCGGGGGCCGTCAAGGCAGTGTGGCGAGGTTCTTCAAGCAGCAATGGGTGACCCTTGACTTTCTCTTACCTGAATCCGTGATCTCATTGTTGTATTTAGGTGAAATCGCTTTCAATATCAACGACTTGCCTGTAAAATGGCTCTCACCTTGTGGGTGAGGACTTTCATGAGCGATTTTGTCATCAAGCA
>JALOAS010000098.1 GCA_023228705.1 Ottowia sp.
GCAGTGCGCAGGCACTGCTGGAGCCGCGGCACTCAGTCTTGATTGGACGGGTTTGGGCGATCCTCTCGGGCGCGATCAATTCATTCTCAAGCTCTGAGCACCGATGCGCGGGACTGTTGCCAGAACGCCACAGTATACGTTGACGCCGGCACGGGCATCTTTTAAAGTGGAACATTCATCAGGAGCCTGTCGGACTTTGGTCCAATCTACTGCGCCGGTGGGAGAATCGGTCCATTTTTGCCCGCTTTTTCGTTGCATAGCTGGGCTATGCGCCTCAAAATCAAACAAAACTGTCCTCGCTTTTCCACTCGGTTGGCTTCGCCGCTCTTCGAGAACGCTACGATCGCCAAAGCCCGACAGACTCCTAGGCGTGGGCGACGCGCCGACAGCGTCCGGGCCGACCACGGGTTTCGGCCGCGTCCCCGGGCATGGATCGGCGCGGCGCCTTGCATGCGCCCGCCGTCCTGCCGCTGCACCCCATGCCGTCCATCGCATCCGGCACGTAAAACCCGCAACCAGGCGTAAGCACCTGCTCGCCAGGCGGGACTTTCCCTTTAATATCCATATCAGGCAGCGGTCTCGTGGCGCTGACCGCAGCTGCGGCCAGCCCGTCGCCCCGCGGGCGGGGCTTGGCGCGACAACAACACGCAAACACCATGGCACGCATCCCTCATCTCATCGCGCCGCTGCGCGCGCTTGCAACCTTTGCCGGCGATGTGGCCGACGGCGCGTTCGCCATCCTGCACAACGGCCTGCTCCTCGTGGGCGCCGCGGTCATGACCGCAGCGCTGGTGCTGCTGGGCAACCCGGACCTGCTCAGCAGCGGCGAACAGCGCCTGAGCCACTGGCTGACGGTACGGGAAACGGCGGCAACCGGGATCAAGCCCGACTTTGCCGCCATTGCCCGCACGACAGCAATCAACCCGCACGGCCTGGCGCCGGCGCAGGCCAACATCGCCCACTGGATCAGCAAGAAATACCGCGTCGCGCCCGAGCCCATGGCCGCGCTGGTCCACGAAGCATTCCGTACCGGCCAGCGCAACAACCTGGAGCCGACGCTCATCCTGGCCGTGGCTGCGATTGAATCCAGCTTCAACCCCTTTGCCCAGAGCCATGCCGGGGCGCAGGGCCTGATGCAGGTCATGACGCGCGTGCATTCGGACAAGTACGCATACTTTGGCGGCGATTACGCCGCTTTCGACCCCAGGTCCAACCTGCGCGTCGGCGTACGCATCCTGCGTGAGTACATGGACAGGACCGGGTCCCTGCAAACCGGCCTGAAATGGTACGTGGGTGCAGCCAACCTGGGCAGCGACGGCGGCTACGCCGCCCGGGTCATTGCGGAATACCGGCGCATGTACGAAGCCGCCTACGGCCAACCCCTGCCCGCGGACGCGCTGCTGCGCGCAAGGTACAACCCGCCGTCCGGCGCCGAGGATCCGACCCGGGTGGCGCAGATCCCCTGAACCGGCGCCTCCGGCGCAGCGTGGCCCACGGACCGGGACAGACGTTCCCGTCGCGGCCGCGGCGGTTGCGCCCGCCCGTCGCCGTTCGGCCCAGCCGGCGCATGATCGCGGCAACCGGGCGCAGCACGTGCCCGCGGTGCTCGGCTAAACTCGCAGCATGGACACGCGGGGCGAAATCCCCCCAACCACGGCCGCATCATCCGTATTTTTCAAGCGCAGCAACCAAGCACACATGTACTCACGAGCCGACACCATTGCAAAAACCGACCCGGACCTGTGGCAAGCCATCCAGGGAGAACACCAGCGCCAGGAAGACCACATCGAGCTGATCGCCAGCGAGAACTACGCGTCCCCCGCAGCGCTGGAGGCCGCCGGCACACAGCTGACCAACAAGTACGCCGAAGGCTACCCCGGGCGGCGCTACTACGGCGGCTGCGAACACGTGGACGTGGTCGAGCAGCTGGCCATAGACCGCGTCAAGCAGCTGTTTGGCGCCGAGGCGGCCAACGTGCAGCCGCACTGCGGCGCCAACGCCAACGCGGCGGTGCTCATGGCTTTCGTCAAGCCGGGCGAGACCATCATGGGCATGAGCCTGGCCGAGGGCGGCCACCTCACGCACGGCATGCCGCTGAACATGTCGGGCAAGTGGTTCAACGTGGTCAGCTACGGCCTGGACAAGAACGAAGTCATGGACTACGACGCCATGGAGCGCAAGGCGCGCGAGAGCCGGCCCAAGCTCATCATTGCCGGCGCCAGCGCGTACAGCCTGGAGATAGACTGGGCGCGCTTTGCCGCGGTGGCCAAAGAAGTAGGCGCGATCTTCATGGTCGACATGGCGCACTACGCCGGACTCATAGCCGGTGGCGTCTACCCCAACCCGGTACCGCATGCCGACGTGGTGACGTCGACCACGCACAAGAGCCTGCGCGGCACGCGCGGCGGCTTCATCCTGATGAAGCAGGCGCATGCCAGGGCCATCAATTCGGCTGTCTTCCCCGGCGTTCAGGGCGGCCCGCTGATGCACGTGATCGCGGCCAAGGCCGCCGGCTTCCGGGAAGCGCTGCAGCCGGAGTTCAAGCAGTACGCGATGCAGACCCGGAAAAATGCCGAGGTCATGGCCGAGACGCTCACCGAGCGGGGCCTGCGCATCGTCTCCGGCGGCACGCAAAGCCACATGATGCTGGTTGATCTGCGCGCCAAGGGAATCACCGGCCGCGACGCGGAAGCAGCGCTGGGCCGGGCGCACATCACCATCAACAAGAACGCCATTCCAAACGATCCGGAAAAACCCATGGTTGCCAGCGGCATCCGGGTCGGCACACCGGCGCTGACCACCCGCGGGTTCAAGGAAGCAGAAACCCGAACCACCGCGCACCTGGTGGCCGACGTGCTCGAGCATCCGGACGACGAGGCGGCGCTGGCCGGGGTGCGGGGCAAGGTGGCCGAGCTCACGCGGCGCTTCCCGGTCTACAGCTGACCCGCGCAGGCTGCCAGAACCGCCCATCCCCGTGCGTTGCCCGTTTTGCAATCACCCCGATACGTCGGTTGTTGACAGCCGGATTTCCGACCAGGGGGACTTCATCCGCCGGCGGCGGCGCTGCGCCCGCTGCGAGCGGCGCTTCACCACGTACGAGCGGCCCGACATCAGCTTTCCGAGCATCGTCAAGACAGACGGGCGGCGCACGCCGTATCAGCGTGGCAAGCTGCGCGCCTCGCTGGATCTTGCACTGCGCAAGCGCCCGGTCAGTACCGAGCAGGTTGACTCGGCCGTCTCCAGCGTCGAGGAGCAGATGCTGGGCAGCGCGCTGCGCGAAGTGCCATCGGCCCAGCTGGGCGAATGGGTGATGCACGAGCTCAAGGCGCTGGACAAGGTGGCCTACGTGCGCTTTGCCAGCGTCTACCGCAGCTTCCAGGACCTGGCGGATTTTCGCTCCGCGGTCGACGAGATCGGAAGCGATCAGTTGCCGCCCGATTCAACACAAGAGAGGACGACATGAAACTGGCCCCATCCATCCTGGCACTTGCGCTTGCCACCGCAGCCACCGGCCTGCAGGCGCAGCAAGGCACGTACGGCAGCACCAACATGACCCCCGAGGTGGCGCTGGCCGCCACGCAGGCCGCGCTGCAATCGTGCCGCGACAGCGGCTACCAGGTGGCGGTTGCCGTCACCGACCGCTCCGGCGTCACCATTGCGCTGCTGCGCGACCGCTACGCCGGCGCGCACACCGTGGAGACGGCCATGCGCAAGGCCTACACCGCGGCCAGCTTCAACATGGACACGCTGGAACTGGCACGGGTCACGCAGGCTGGCGAGGAAGCCTCGGGCATCCGCATGGTCCCCGGCATCCTGGCGCTGGGCGGGGGACTGCCCGTCGCGGCTGCGGGATCACTGATCGGCGGCATCGGCGTCTCCGGCGCGCCTGGCGGCGACGCCGATCGTGCCTGCGCGCAGGCCGGCATCGACGCGGTCGAAGTCGACCTGGAATTCTGAGCGCCCGCGCGCA
Organism: Ottowia sp.; assembly: GCA_023228705.1. GTDB lineage: Bacteria > Pseudomonadota > Gammaproteobacteria > Burkholderiales > Burkholderiaceae_C > Ottowia. Next base: position 3,971 of record JALOAS010000098.1, read on the forward strand.
GCCGGCGCCCCGCGCCCTTGCCGTGAGAAGCCGCGCGCGCGGGCAGAACGCGCTCAGCAGGTGGTGACCCGGCGCGAATACGCGGTGAGCGGCTGTACCGCCGTCTCGTCCCCCACGGGCCGCCGGTACGCGCCCGCGCCGTAGCGTTCGATGAGGTCGCCCTTGTACGCTGCAAAGAAGCGGGCCAGGAACTTGTCTGCCACCGTGCCTGTTGCCGTCAGCGTGTCGGCTTCGGCGTCGTACTGCAGGCGAACGGGCAGCAGCGGCGCCGGCGCCGGCCCCGATACGCGTTCGCCACCGGCAGCCGGGTCAAACACGCTGCCGTGCGTGCAGCAGACGATGCGCGCGGCATCGCCGGCCAGCTCGCTGCCTTCGGGCGCATAACGCAGGTGGCTGACCCGGGGCGTGGGATAGCTCAGCTGATGCGTGCAAATCGCAATGAAAGCCACCAGCGCTCCGCCCGGCCCCACGCCCGCTGGCGTCGTGTAATCACCTTCGTCCGGCGAGCGCAGCGGTCGCGGCTTGGCGGCGCGATCCGCCAGCCGGATGAGGTAACAGGGCACGCCCGCGTACGGGTACGCAAAAACCAGCGCCTGATCCGCCGGCACATCGGCCGCCTTGAGCGCCGCACCGGGCGCGACCACGAGGCGTGTGCGCGGGTAATCCACCACGTCTGCGGCCCGGGCACCCAGACTGGAAAACAGCGCGCATCCCGCGCAGCATCGGGCAAACTCTCTTCGGTCCATGCGCGTCGTCCCGGCGCGAGCGGCGTGCAGCACAGGCTGCGCCGCTGCGCCGCTCCCGGATCTCAAGCCTTGAACATGTCTCGATACAGGCCGCGCCCCCACTCCAGGTAGGCGGCTGCGTTGTCCTCGTTGCGATCCTGGAACAGCTGGGTATCGGCAAACCCCGTGATGGCGTCCTGCTCCGTGTCGTAGCCGTAGTAGGTGTCCACGTAGATGGCTTCCTGCGGGTCGGCGGAAACCATGGAGTAGCACAGCGTCTGCGGCGACGTCCATGCGACCTCCTTGTCCTGCGCGCGCGCCGCCAGCACCCTGGCCACGTAATGCGCTTCGGTGTTGGACGTGTTGGCACTCTTGGAATACGGGTGGCGCCGCGCGTCTCCGGTGACGTAGACACGCATGTCGTCCGCATAGTTGTAGAAGCGGATGTCGATGTCGGCTTCGTGCTGGTTGGACCGGGTTGGCGGCGCGACCAGGCCAAACTGCTCGATCAGCGTGGATGCGCGCACGTTCGGGTAGATGATGGCATCGTCAAACGCGATGTCGTCGAATGCGGTGTGGATGACCTTGCCTTGCACGTCAACGCCGGTCACGGCCGAATCGGGACGCCAGTCGATGATGTCCTTGTACAGCTCGTCAAATGCGGCATGGAAGCCCTCGGCCTTGATCGTGATCTCGGGGTTGGCGTCCAGCACCACCACCTTGCCCTTGAGCTTGTTCTTCTTGATCACCGATGCGATCATGCACGCGCGCTCATACGGCGCCGGCAGGCAGCGGTAGTTGCCACTGGGGACGGTCTGCACGAAGACGCCGCCCTCGAACTCGCGTATCTTGCGGCGGATGGTGACGTGCTCGGTGGGCGAGAGGAAACCGCCCGGGTACGCCTGGCGCAACGCCGTTTGCGTGGCCACGTCGTCCACGCCTATCTTGCTCCAGTCGTAGGCAATGCCTGGCGCGACCACGAGAAAGTCGTACCGGATGTCGCCCTGGTCGGTGACCAGCGTCTGGCTGTCCCGGTCCAGGCCCAGCGCCGTGGCCTGGAAATAGACGTAGTCGTTGTTGACCGCCGCGTCCAGGAAGCTGTGGTCGGCAAGGTACGCCAGGTTGATGATGTCCGCATACCACAGGTTGCTGGTGAAGCAGGAGGAATACATGTCGCGCCGCTCGACCAGCACGACGTCGAAGGCCGGGTACTCCTTCTTGGCGTACTTGGCCACCGTGAGGCCAGAGGTACCGCCGCCCACGACGACCAGGCGCGGCCCCTTGGCCTTGGGCAGGTCGGCGGCGCGGCCCGCCGAGGCAAAGGGCGCCTGCCGAGCAGCTTGCGCAGCCGCCGGCGCGGCCAGACCCACGGCCAGGCCCGCACCACTGGCGGCGGCAACGGCAGCGCTGCTGCTCTTGAGAAAATTGCGACGATTGAAGGCTGGTTTCATGTCAACTCCCTGTGGATAACAAAACACTTTGCGCAGCGCAAGACCGTTCAACTAGATTCAGTAGTTGGATGCGTTCGAGCGTGCTGCGATGGGCGTGCCAGGCAAGACGCGACAACGCCGCAGACTACTGTCTGCAAGGCGGAGCAACGCAGCATGGCGCGTCCAGCGCTGTGCGATCGGGCGCATAGCGCGCTCACCAAAATGGTGTGCTCGCGCAAACTTGGCTTTTCCTTTGATCACAACAAGATATGCACACAGAGCAGCGTTCGACTGCTGAATCTAGGTTCAAAAGACAGGCATCCCGGGAACGGGTCTTGCGCCTGCTGCTGACCGAGCTGGCAAACGCCGGGCCAACGCCTGGCGCTCGGGCGTGCAGCCGGTCAGCTGGCGTGTCTCCAACCACGTCGCGATCGCCACATCGCCTTCATCTGTCGCTCGTCTCCGGGGAGCCATGGTCCCCGGTTCATTCTCCTTCCTGATGCCCGGCAACACCCAAGTGCATGACCGATGATCTCGGCCCTTGCGGGCCTTGGCTGAAAGCCGCCCGCGGCTGATGAAGGTTTGGCGTCAAGCGTTCAGCGTCCAGCGTGTGCCCACCACGCTCAACGCTCAACCTCTTCAAACGCTCAACCTCCCCATCATGGCGGCGCAGCCGCAGCCATTGCCGCCGCGCAGCGGCGCGGTCATCGATGCGCCAGCGAGATCATCTGTCATCCGGTGAGCTGGCGGTGCGTGCCAACCAGGTTCTCCTTTCCGTGCTGCCGGCATCGGCTGCCGCGCTCCCGCGCAGCGTGCCCTGCAACGCTCAGCGATTCACGTCAATCACGACCCGGCCGCGGACCTGCCCGGCCAGCTGGCGCGTGGCCGCGTCCTGCGCGTCGCTCAAGCCTATGGTTTCCGTGTTGCTGCGCAACAGGTCGGCCGGCAGTTCGGCCGCCAGGCGCTTCCAGGCATCGACGCGGCGTGCATGCGGCGCCATGACGCTGTCTATGCCCGCCAGGGTGACGCCGCGCAGGATGAACGGCGCCACGGTGGCCGGAAAGTCCATGCCTTGCGCCAGCCCGCAGGAGGCAACGATGCCGCCATAGTGGGTGCTGGCGCAGACGTTGGCCAGCGTATGGCTGCCCACGCTGTCCACTGCAGCGACCCAGCGCTCCTTTTGCAGCGGCCGGCCCGGCGCATTCAGCTCGCTGCGGTCCAGCAGTTCGCTGGCGCCCAGCGCCTTGAGGTGATCGGCTTCGTTGAGACGGCCAGTGGACGCATGGACCGCGTAGCCCAGCCGCGACAGCACCGCGATGGCAATGGTTCCGACGCCGCCGTTGGCGCCGGTCACGAGCACCGGGCCGTCGTCGGGCTTGACGCCGTATTCCTGCAGCCGCATGACCGCCAGCATGGCGGTGTACCCGGCCGTCCCTATGGCCATGGCCTGCTCGGCCTGCATGCCTTCGGGCAGCCGGATCAGCCAGTCTGCCTTGACGCGTGCCTTCTGCGCAAAACCGCCCCAGTGGCGCTCACCCACGCCCCAGCCGTTGAGGACGACGGCATCACCGGCCTGGTAGCGTGCATCGCTGCTTTCAAGCACGGTTCCGGCAAAGTCGATGCCCGGCACCATGGGGTAGCTGCGCACCACCGGCGACTTGCCGGTGATGGCCAGCGAATCCTTGTAGTTGAGCGTGGAATACGCCACCTCGACAAGCACCTCGCCCTCCGGCAGCCGCGATTCGTCCAGCTCGGTCAACGCGCAACCCAGCGGCGCCTCCTTGTCTTCCTTGGTCAGCAGCAGGGCCTTGAACATCGATTCCTCCTTCCATCAAGCCAAGGGGCAGGCGGCAGGCCGCTGCCCCGTCTTCTTCATCGCATTATCCATGTCATTCCCGCAGCGCGCAGCGCATGCCGCCAGCGCGACGCGGCGACAATGGGCGGATGAAGATGAAAAACGTTGCCCTCTCCCTGCTTGATCTGGTGCCCGTGCGCGAGGGCCACACGGTGGCCGATGCGCTGGCGGTGGCGCTGCAAACCGCAAGGCATGCCGAGCAACTCGGCTTTGCGCGCTACTGGCTGGCCGAACACCACAACATGCGCGGCATCGCGTCGTCGGCCACCGCGGTGCTCGTGGGCTACATCGCCGGCGGCACCACGCGAATCCGCGTGGGCTCGGGCGGCGTCATGCTGCCCAACCACGCCCCGCTGGTGGTGGCCGAGAGCTTTGGCACGCTGGCCGAGCTCTACCCCGGACGCATCGACCTGGGACTGGGCCGGGCGCCGGGAACCGATCCCATGACGATGCGCGCGCTGCGGCGCGATCGCACCGAGTCCGTGGAGGACTTCCCGCACGACGTTGCGCAGCTGCAGGCCCTGCTTGCTCCCGCGCAACCGGGCCAGCGGCTGGTTGCCACACCCGGCGCCGGCACCGGGGTGCCGATCTGGCTCCTGGGCTCCAGCCTGTTTTCGGCGCAGCTCGCGGCCGCCCGGGGACTGCCGTACGCGTTTGCCTCGCATTTCGCCCCGGCCATGCTCATGGACGCGATCAGCATCTACCGCCAGACGTTCAGGCCGTCGGCACAGCTTGACAAGCCCCACGTCATGATCGGCGTGCCGGTGATCGCCGCGCCTGGCGATGAAGAGGCGCAGTTCCTGGCCAGCAGCTCGTTCCAGCGCGTGCTGGACATCCTGCACGGCACGCGCGGCCTGCTCAAGCCGCCGCGCGAGGGCTTTTTTGACCGCCTGGCCGAAGCCGAGCGCGCCGGCGTATCGCGCTTCCTGTCGTGCGCGGTGATCGGCGGCCCGGACACAGTCCGTGCGGGCCTGGCGCGGCTTGCCGAGCAGACCGGCTGCGACGAAATGATCCTGGTCAGCGACGTCTACGACCCCGCGCTGCGGCTGCGCTCGCTGGACCTCACGATGGCGGCTGCGCGCTCGTCCTGATGCCCGGCGCGGAATGCAGCCGATAAAATGCAGCGCAGCCGACCCGGGCGCCGCGCCACCCGCGCACGGCGTGCCGCGCGCCGGGATGGCGCACCCATTCAAGAAAAACATCACTTCCTCGACTGCCCGCATGGATTACCCCGGAAACCTGTTTGTCGTCTCGGCTCCCAGTGGCTCGGGCAAGTCCAGCCTCGTCAACGCACTGATGGAAGTGGACCACCAGGTTGCACCGTCGGTCTCGCACACGACGCGGCCGCCGCGCGGCCAGGACAAGGACGGCCGCGAATACTTCTTTGTCGAGCGCCCGGCATTTGACGCCATGATAGAAGCCGGTGACTTCCTGGAATGGGCCGAAGTGCACGGCCACCGCTACGGCACGTCCAGGCAGGCCATAGAGGCACGCATCGCCAGCGGCGGCGACGTGGTTCTGGAGATTGACTGGCAGGGCGCGATGCAGATCCGGCGGCTGTTTGACGGCGCGGTGCTGATCTTCGTGCTGCCGCCCAGCTGGGACGAGCTGCGCGCGCGGCTGACACGGCGCGGCGAAGACACGGCGGACACCATCGCGCTGCGGCTGGAGAACGCCTGTACCGAATTCAAGCAGGTCCGGCACTTTGACTACGTTATAATCAACAACTCGTTCGAGCGCGCGCTATTTGACCTCAAGGCCATCGTGCATGCCCAGCGCCTGCGCTACGACCAGCAAAAAAGGCGGTACGCCGACATGTTTGGCGGGCTGGGAATCGACTGACCGGTTGCAGCCGGCCGCCTCTTGCTCTTGAACTGCCCCAGGAATTCCATGGCCCGAATCACCGTTGAAGACAGCCTCGAAAAAATCCCCAACCGCTTCCAGCTGACGCTGGCGGCCACGTACCGGGCGCGCATGCTCCGGCAGGGCCACGCGCCGCGCATCGAAAGCGAGAACCGTTCCTGCGTGACGGCACTGCGCGAGATCGCCGCCGGCGAGATCGGGCTGGAAATGCTCCAGCAAGTCCCGGATTGAAGCGCCAACGCGCTGCCTGCAAGGCGCCCTGCAGGGCGCTTTTTTAATGGCTCTTGGGGGAGGTTGAGCGTTGAGCGTTGAGCGTTGAGCGTTGAGCGTTGAGCGTTGAGCGTTGAGCGTTGAGCGTTGAGCGTTGAGCGTTGAGCGTTGAGCGT
>JALOAS010000011.1 GCA_023228705.1 Ottowia sp.
TGCTCTCCACTGGCGCGCTGCGTCGGTTCCACTTGATGAGAAAATCCAGCCGCCGGCCCAGGGCCCGGCCTTGCTCTGCAATCTCCTGCATCAGCGCCTTGGAGCAAAAGCCCGAATCGGCGCGCACCAGGATCGGTGTGGGCACCAGGCGCGCAGCCATGGGCAGCACGCGCTGCAGGTCGTATTCGGTCTCTCGCGCCGAGTGCTGCACGCCCGGGCGCAGCGCCAGCTCCAGGCAGTAGCCTGCGGTGCCCAGGTACGAGGCGATCGGGCAGTAGCCATCCACGCCCGCATAGGTGCGCCCGACCAATTCTTTCTTGGTGCCGCTGTTGTTCATGGCAAAGGTGTCGATATCCAGCGGCGTGTGGCCCGAGGGCAAGCGGCCAAAGTCCACCGGCTGGCCGGCAAAGCGGCTGCCCAGCAAGGCCTCGTTGATGGAGCTGGCCAGATCGAACCAGGAAGCAGCGTGCGCATTCATGCGCTGGCGCAGCGTGGGGCTGGAGGGCACGGCAGCCAGGCGCATCGCGCGGGCAAAGAAGGCATCGCCGCGAAATGCTTCAATGGCGTCAAAGTCGCTCTTGCCCTGGCACAGCAGCGCCAGATAGCTCTTGATGATGGCGCTGTTGCTCACCCCCGATCGCATCGGGAAGGCCGGATCGACCAGGGCGTTGACGTTGATGCGCGCCAGATGCTTGCCGATCAGGGCCAAGCCGGCGTGCGAGCTCAGATCGTAGGGCAGCTGCTTGATGACAAAATCGCTCATGAAAGTCCTCACCCACAAGGTGAGAGCCATTCTACAGGCAAGTCGTTGATATTGAAAGCGATTTCGCCTAAATACAACAATGAGATCACGGATTCAGGAGTTAACAGTATAAGCAGTTCACGCAAATCGGAACGACAACCTGAAACAAATAGCACTATTTCAATGTTCGAAGATGTGTCACTTTTAGCGAGATCCACACGGGGTGGCGACAACGTGCTTGTAGGTGGGCGGCGAGTTTATCGACGTACGCTTCGCGAACAAGTGTTCGATCGTTTGAGGCATGAGATCGTCTCCGGCGTACGTCTGCCAGGAGACGAGTTGTCCGAAGAAAGACTTGCTTCAGAGTACGGTGTGAGTCGTGGCACCGTTCGTGAAGCGATGCGAGCGCTGGAGCAATTGCGTCTCGTCGCTGGCGATGCGCGCAAAAGTGCGCATGTGCATCGAGCAAGTCCACGGGAGATCGCTGAAATTTTCAATGTGCGCGCGGCGTTGGAGGGCATGGCAGCTTCTAACATCGTGAGCAGTCCGTCGCGGCAAGCCATCGTCAAAGAGCTTCAAAAACATTTGCCGCCGGACCTCATGGAACTGAATTTTCGAGAACACATGAACAAAGACATGCATTTCCATCGCCGGTTGTGCGAGTTTTCCGGTAACTCAGTATTGCTCGAGCAATGGTGCGGCTTGGAGGATCGAATCCGCATCGTGTTCTTCTCTTCGGGAGAAACGCAACCGATCGCGATCATGGGCCGGTGTCACCACGAACCCATCCTGCGCTGCATTGAACGAGGCGACGCACTCAAGGCGCAGGAAGCGGTGCGCGCGCACATGCAGGCATCGGCCAGGGTCTGGGCACCAGGGGTACAAGCGTTCGGCTGACTTCTTCTACTAAACCAAGGATGGAGTGAACACATGGGAAACACAAACATGGCCAAGCGCACCGCCGTCGTGACCGGGGCTGCGTCGCCACGCGGGATCGGGGTTGCCGCAGCGAGGCAGTTCGCCGCTGCCGGCTGGGCGGTCGTGCTTGTCGACCGCGACCTGCAAGGAGCAAACGCGGCAGCTGCCGACATCAACCGCACCGCCGGCGTCCAGGCACTCGCGGTGCCGTGCGACGTCACCAATGAGGCATCAGTACAGCAAGCTGCCCAACGCGTACGGCAGGAGGCAGACTTGCCGACTGTGGGAGCATTGGCAAATATCGCCGGCGTCCCCGAGCCCGCCACATTTTCCGAACTGAGTCTTGAAAAATGGAATCGGGTGCTGGCCGTGAACCTGACTGGCACCTTCCTCATGTGCAAGGCGTTCGTGCCGCAAATGATGGCCCAGCGCTACGGCCGGATCGTCAACATGTCGTCGATCACCGCCTTTACCGGCGGCGGCATATTCTCGAAATCCGCATACGCTGCAGCCAAGGCGGGCATCGTTGGCTTTACACGCGGGCTGGCACGCGACCTGGCCCCCTATGCCATTACCGCCAACGCCGTTGCACCCGGAGTGGTTGACACCGATATCCGCATGGGCACCACGGATGAAATCGAGCACTCGCTTTCAGGCGCCGTGCCACTGGGCCGGCAGGCCTCAGCAGCCGAAATCGCCGCGCTGTTCGTCTGGCTGTGCAGCGAGAACGCCGGCTACATCACGGGGACGACCCAGCATATCAACGGCGGATCGTACTTCGGTTGATATCGAATCACTCAAAACGACAAATGTGTAGCGCAAATTCATAAAAGGAAGCAAAGATGGAAGTCAAGGAAGCGACCACCACGCCGGCCGGCCGCACGGACGTGCTGGAAAAACTCAGGGATGACGCGTACAAAATTCGTCGCTACGCCCTGCAGATGGGCGAAGTACAAGGGCAGGGCTATATCGCTCAGGCGCTCGGCTATGCCGACGTTCTGGCCGTCGCATATGGTCACGCACTCAACTACCGCGCCGACGACCCGACGTGGGAAGGCCGGGACCGGTTCCTGCTGTCGCACGGGCACTATGCCATCGCACATTATGCGGCGCTGATCCACTCTGGCATCTTGCCCGCATCGGAATTGGAGACTTACGGCGCCGACGACAGCCGCCTGCCAATGTCCGGAATGGCCAGCTACACGCCAGGCATGGAAATTTCCGGCGGCTCACTTGGCCACGGGTTGCCGATCGGGGTGGGGATGGCACTTGCCTTGCGCCAGAAAGCCAACCCGGCCTTCGTTTACGTATCGATGTCTGACGGCGAACTCAATGAAGGTTCGGTATGGGAAGGAGCGCAGTCGGCAACGCACCACAGGCTGGCCAACCTCATCAACCTCATTGACATGAACAACCAGCAGGCCGATGGCCCACCGGCACAAATCCTGAGCGGCGAACCAGCTGCGAAACGCTGGGAGGCCTTCGGTTGGTACACACAAGAAGTCGACGGCAACGACTTGCAAGCTGTCTACGACGCCTTTGAGCGCGCACGCTACCACAAGGCGACACAACCAAGGGTCATCGTTTTGCGCACCTGCATGGGTCACGGCGTCGACTTCCTCGAAGCGCGTGAGAAAAACCATTTCCTGCGAGTGGAGGAAGACGAGTGGCAAAAGGCCATCGCGGTGCTCGACGCCAATCACTTGAAAGGAGAACAAGGGTGAACCAAGAAGTATTGAAGCGGCCGCGCCTGCGGACATCAGCAATGATCGCGTCGTTCGTCGATGCGGATCAGCCAACACGCCCGGCGCCCTTCGGCCACGCGCTGCTGGAACTGGCCCAGGAGCGTCCCGACGTTGTCGGCATGACGGCCGACCTGGCCAAGTACACCGACCTGTTGCCATTCGCGCAGGCGTTCCCCGAACGCTACTTCCAGATGGGCATGGCCGAGCAGCTCCTGCTGGCCGCAGCCGGCGGCATGGCTAAGGAAGGCTTCATGCCGTTCGTTACATCGTACGCGGTCTTCGCCACGCGGCGCGCCTACGACTTCATCCACCAGGTCATCGCCGAGGACGACTTGAATGTGAAAATATGCTGTGCCTTGCCCGGGCTGACCACCGGCTACGGCCCCAGCCACCAAGCAACCGAGGATCTTGCCATCCTGCGCGGCATTCCCGGTTTGACCATTGTTGATCCGTGCGACGCGCTCGACATCGAACAGGCGGTCCCAGCGATGGCTGCGCACCACGGCCCGGTTTACATGCGACTGCTGCGCGGCAAGGTCCCGGTCGTACTCGACGACTACGATTACTCGTTCGAGCTTGGCAAGGCCAAGCTGCTGCGCGACGGCCGCGACGTGCTCATCATTTCCAGCGGCCTCATGACCATGCGCGCGCTCGAGGCTGCCAAGGCGCTCGCGGGCGATAACGTCGATGTAGCCGTCCTGCACTCGCCAACCATCAAACCCCTGGACGATGAAAGCATCCTGCGCGAAGTACGCAGGCAGGATCGCCTCGTCATCGTCGCGGAAAACCATTCGGTCATTGGCGGCCTGGGTGAAGCAGTGGCATCACTTTTGCTGCGCAATCGGCTTGCACCGAAGTTCCACCAAGTCGCGCTGCCGGATGCATTTCTGAAAGCTGGCGCGCTGCCGACGCTGCACGACGACTATGGTCTTTCGACCAGCCGATTGATGGGTTCGATCAAATCGTGGCTGTGAACAGGCCTGATCTTGTCAGCCCTGCGGTTATCGCGACAGGGGCGGCTGGCCGCCGCCCACCTTTTCAAACCATGGGCCGATGCTCCTCCTTGCCCCTAAAAAAACAAATTCGAACCCGACCTCGCGGGGCGGTCAGACCATTCTCGTCGAGGTTACCAGTGGAGTATCAGGAGCAAATTTTTCCTTTCCACCGCATTTTGCAAACAACATCAGGAGATCAACATGAGCCTTACACGTAGAAAATTCACCCAGACCGTTGGCGGTTCAATGGCCACCGCTGTGCTGCCCCTGTTCACGCAGACAGCGCGTGCAGCAACCACGCTTACGCTGGGGCATGGCGCTGCCCCGGGCAATCCACGCGCGCTGGGCGCTGACAAATTCGCCGAACTGGTTGCCGCAGGAACGAACGGCGAAATCAAAATCAATGTCGCCGGCTCGGAACAGCTCGGCAACGATGTTGCCATGCTCACGAGCGTACGCACTGGGGTGCTCGACTTCACCATCAACAGCCAGGGGGCGGTCGGCGGCATTGCGCCGGAGATCAATGCCCTCGGCCTGCCGTTTCTTTTTAATGACGCGGCTCACGCCTACAAGGTGCTTAGCGGGCCGATTGGTAGCAATTTGGTGGAGCGCATTAGGTCCCAAGATCTGACGGTGCTCGACTGGTGGGACAACGGCATTCGGCAAATCACCAACAGCAAGAAGCCGATCGCCGAGCCTCACGACTTGGCAGGAATGAAGATCCGTACGCCGGCCGACGCGATGACTATCGATATCTTCAAGGAGTTGGGTGCGGCCACCGAACAGATTGCGTTCAGTGAACTTTATATTGCGCTGCAGCAGGGTGTGGTCGATGGTCAAGAAAATCCGCTTGCTAACATCGCCAGCTCCAAGCTTTACGAAGTCAACCCGTACATCAGCCTTTCGGGTCACAAGTGGGAGAGTACACCGTTCATCGCATCGGTCAGCGTACGCAAGCGTGTCAGCGAGGATCAGTGGCAAGTCATTATCGATGCCGCTAAGCAAGCAGGGAACTTGCAGCGCGAACTTATGGCTCAAGCCGACGAAAAATATCTCGGCGAATTCGAAACCAACGGCGACCTTAACATCAACCAGGTGAACAAGACGGCATTCCGCGAAGCGACGAAGCCAGTGCTCGACAAATGGAGAGCCAAGCCGTTCGGTGACTTCGTGTCCATGCTTATCGAGGCTGCTGTAGCGTAAGCGCAGCTGTCTACGAGATGGGTCTGTTCGAAGGGCGCTCGACTAGCGCCAGAAAACTCGGGCCGGAAGCCTCGCAAAGCTTATTGATGCGCGCGGCCACCGGCGTCGATGCAGTGTTCGGCTGGCTGTGCCAAGCTCTAGTCATCGGCACGACAGTCATCCTGCTTGCCGTGCTGGGTGCGAACGTGGTGGCACGCTACGCGTTTGCACAGGGAGGTATCGAATGGATCAGCGAGGTGCCCGAGCAATTGTTCCCATGGATGATTGCGGCGGGAATCGTGCTGGCAGTGCAACGCGGCGATCATATTGCGGTCGACCTGATTTACAAAGCGCTGAGTAAGCGCGCCGCCCTATTTCTCGTGCTGGCCATCCTTGTGCTGATCATCGTTGCCTACGCTGTGTTGTTCGTCATCACCTGGCAAACTGCGGACATCGTATCTTCGCAGCGCAGTCCGCTACTGGGAATATCCGGCAGTTGGGGTTATTACGCTCTCATGTTTATGGCAGCGGGCACAGCGCTGAGCAGCCTCACGATCATGATCAAGGTCATGGTACGCGGTGTCAGCGCGTTGCCTGCGGCTAACCCGGAGGACAGCCCGATATGATGCTCGCCCTGACGCTGGTCTTTTTTATTCTGCTCTTTCTGGCCGTGCCGGTTGGGCATGTTCTAGTCATCGCGTCGGGGGTTGCCGTCGGCATATCCGATTTCCCCCCGATGGCGGTCGTCGCGCAGCAGATGTTCGCGCCGACGCAATCCTTCCCCATGCTGTCGCTGCCATTTTTCATTCTTGCTGGTAGCCTGATGATGAGCGGCGAACTTGGGCGCAATCTGATCAGTTTCGCCACCATGCTGGTGGCTCGTTATCGCGGTGGGTTGGGCTCAGTTTCAGTCGTCGGCTCGACGGTGTTCGGTGGCGTCTCCGGATCGGCAGTGGCCGACGCCACCGCGCTCGGATCGATGCTCATTCCATGGCAGCAAAAGGAAGGTTATCCGGCAGGATTCACCGCTGCCAATAACGCGGCCTCAGCCATGATTGCAGTTCTCATTCCGCCTTCGATCCCGCTCATCTTGTACTCGCTGGTTTCGGGCGAGTCGATCGGGGCGTTGTTCATCGCTGGCGTTCTCCCGGGATTGGCAATTACCATCGTCTTCGTCATGGTGTGCAACCTGTCCGCACGGATCCGCAACTTCCCGCACAGGCCGGAGCCATTTGAATGGCAAAAGTTCAATCGACTCGTTGTACAGGCAGCACCGGCGCTGGCAATGCCAATCATGATCTTGGTCCTGCTGCGCTTTGGCATTGCCACACCGACGGAAGTCGCCATCATCGCCACTTTGTATGCGTTGGCCATGGGCGCGTTTGTCTATCGTGACATGACGCTTGTACGTTTCAAGGAAGCGGTCATCAGCGCCGGCGTCGCCACTGGCGTGGTCATGCTTGTCATCATGGGTTCGGCCATCGTCGGTTGGCTAGCAACGTTCACGCAGATTCCACAAACCTTCGCCAGCTGGGCGGTCACCACCCTGGAGGAACCGTGGCTCATCATCCTGGCGATGAATGCGATCATGCTGATCGTCGGCATGTTTATAGACCTGCCCGCCGCAATCTTGCTCCTAGGACCAATTTTCGTGCCGCTGGCCCAAACCATAGGTCTGGATACCTTGCAACTTGGCATCATTATGGTATTGAATCTCAGCGTCGGGCTGTTCACGCCACCGGTGGGGACGACCCTGTTCATTTCCAGCACGATCGCTCGCGTCTCCATCATCAGAGCATCGCGGGAACTGATACCGTATTACTTTGCCGCATTGTTTGTGCTGGCATTGTTTAGCTATGTACCGATGCTGACCATACGCTGAACGCTCACAAGAATTGAAGCCGCCGTCTCATATCGCGTATGGCGCTTTCAGATAGGTCTAGATTAACGACACATTGTTCGCGATTAAGCCATAATTGGCAAGGGATTGGGCCTAGTGGTTCTGTTTTATCGCTAAGTGTGATTTCTAGAAATTGTCGTGGAGTGCGTAACGTGACAACTCGGCAGGTTACGATCTTCATGAGCTATTCGCTCATTGTGTTGGTCTTCAGGATCAGCCGGCCAGAGTTCGCCATGCAAAGCAGGATAAGTCACTTGGCCGTCTTTAGCCACCGCCCCCCGCGTCATCGTCGCCCGATCTATACGATCCGGCAGGATGTGCCACACCGTCTCCCCACACGCCAGCAGCCAGTCGGTGATGATGCGGCGGTGGCAGCGCCACCATACCGTCTCCGAGCACATGAATGCGGTGCGCTGCCGCTGACCCATGTCGATCAGTTGTTGCAGCGCTTCGGCAAATTCCGGCTGCTGGCTGTAGTCCGCGTAGTTGTGGAAGCTGCGGTTGTCCCAGAACGCGTTGCGCTGTGGCGGGATATTCTTCTGCAGGTTGCGCCGACCACCCAGCGCCCGCATGTGCTGGTAGCTGATGCCGTGCGGCCGTAGCGCCGCCGGCAGCGTGTCGATGTTGAACTGCGGGTTGGTGCGCGAGCGCGGGAAGGAGCGCACGTCCACCAGCTGCGTCACGCCCGCGCCTTGCAGCAGGCGCACGAATTCGTCCAGCGGGTGGCGCGCGTGCCCTATGGTGTAGAGCGGCAACCGCTCGGGAGTGGAATGCTCTGCCACATCAGTCATCGATCAGGTGCAGTGCCGTGCCCTTGTGCACGGCAACGTGGCTGGTCTTGGCGCTCTTGATCTCGTACTGCGGCACCTTGGCGCTGGCGCGGTGCCGGTAGCCCTTCCAGTCGAAATCCTCGTGGTGCACGGCGATGATGTGGCCGCTGACCTGGCCGGCCTCGCTGTTCCAGCCGACGTGGTCACCGATTTTGAATTGGTCACTCATGGCGTTTTCTCTGGCTCTTCTCGCGAATGGCGTGGATCGCTTTTGCAATATGCCACAGGCCGGGATATGCGCCCGACGGCGCACCTTCTTTTCTTGTCTCGCCAAGCAAAGAAGGCAAAAGAAGGCGACCCCAATCCCGCGTCCCGCAACTTCGTTGCGGGCCACTGCGGAACTCGCTGCGTTCGCCAACGGCGAACGCAGCGAGTTCCGCAGTGAGTCAGTTCACGATGCAAGGCCATGCTCCGCTGGCCTTGTTGCCCGCAGCCCCTGCGCTTCTCGGCGCGGGCACAGGGGAGGCAAAAAACCAAAGAGCCGCGCCAAGCCTGCGCGCAACAGCGTTGTTCAGTGATCTGACGCCGCGGACCCACGCGTTCCGCTGCTGACGTCTTCTGTCAAGCTTACTGCGTTTTGCGCTGCCAGGTCTCAAAATGCAGCGGCACGCCGCTGGCGGTGGTGCAGGGCGTGCTCTGCGTGCGTTGCCAGTCCGCGCCCACGGCGGGCGCCCGCGTGTCGCCGGTGTAGCGGGCGTCCACGCGCGTGACCACCAGCACGTCGGCGCGCGGCATGGCCTGCTCGAAGACCTGTGCACCGCCCATGACCCAGACTTGCGTGGCGTTGCTGCAGGCGGCCAGTGCTTCGTCCAGGGTGGCTGCGCGCGTGGCGCCAGCGGCCTGCCAGTCGGCTTGTCGGGTGAGGACGATGTTGAGTCGGCCGGGCAGGGGGCGGAAGCGCGGTGGCAGCGAGTCCCAAGTCTTGCGGCCCATGATGACCGGGTGGCCGTGGGTGATGCGCTTGAAGTGCGCCAGGTCCTCCGGCAGGTGCCAGGGCATGCCGCCGTCCTTGCCGATGATGCCGCCCGCCGCCTGTGCCCAGATGAGCCCTATGCGCGGCTCACTCACGCTCATACCGCCACCGGTGCCTTGATCGCCGGGTGGTGCTGGTAGCCGACGACCTCGAAATCCTCGTATTCATAGTCGAAGATGCTGGCCGGGCGGCGCTTGATCTTCAGTTGTGGCGGCGGGTAGGGCGTGCGCGCGAGTTGTTCGCGCACCTGCTCCACGTGGTTGCCGTAGATGTGGCAGTCGCCCCCGGTCCAGACAAAATCCCCCACCTGCAGGTCGCACTGCTGCGCCAGCATGTGCGTGAGCAGCGCGTAGCTGGCGATATTGAAGGGTACGCCCAGGAAGATGTCGGCGCTGCGCTGGTAGAGCTGGCAGCTCAGCCGGCCGTCGGCAACATAGAACTGGAAGAGCGCGTGGCAGGGCATGAGCGCCATCCTGGACAGCTCGGCCACGTTCCAGGCGCTGACGATGATGCGGCGGCTGTCCGGGTTGGTCTTGAGGGCTTCCACCACCTGCGCGATCTGGTCGATGTGGCCGCCGTCCGGCGTGGGCCAGCTGCGCCACTGCACGCCGTAGATGGGGCCCAGGTCGCCGGTCTGCGGGTCGGCCCACTCGTCCCAGATGCTGACGCCGTGCTGCTGCAGCCAGCGCGCGTTGCCGTCGCCGCGCAGGAACCAGAGCAGTTCGTAGATGATGCTCTTGACGTGCACCTTCTTGGTCGTGACCAGCGGGAAGCCGCGCTGCAGGTCAAAGCGCATCTGGTGTCCGAAGATGCTGCGCGTCCCGGTGCCGGTGCGGTCCGCCTTGACGACGCCTTGCGCCATGACCTGGCGCATCAGGTCCTCGTACGGATGCCCGGTGTCGGTCGGGCCCGGCTGCGTCATTGCACGGCGTCCGCAGGCTGGCGCTGCAGGATGGTGAGGATGGTCGCGATCTGCTCGCGCAGCTGGCGGCGGTCGCAGATGAAGTCCAGCGCGCCCTTGTCCTGCAGGAATTCGGCGCGCTGGAAGCCCTCGGGCAGCTTGACCCGCACGGTGTCCTCGATGACCCGCGGCCCGGCAAAGCCGATGAGCGCACCGGGTTCGGCGATGACGACGTCGCCCATGAAGGCAAAGCTGGCCGAGACGCCGCCCATGGTCGGGTCGGTCAGCACGCTGATGAACGGCAGCCCGCCCTGCGCCAGGCGCGTGAGCGCGGCGTTGGTCTTGGCCATCTGCATCAGGCTGAGCAGCCCTTCCTGCATGCGCGCGCCGCCGCTGGCCGAAAAGCAGATGAACGGCAGCTTCTGCTCCACGGCGGCCTCGACGCCGCGGACGAAGCGCTCGCCCACCACCGAGCCCATGGAGCCGCCCATGAATTCAAACTCGAACGCGGCCGCCACCAGGCTGATCCAGTGCACGGTGCCGCTCATCACGATCAGGGCCTCGGTCTCGCTGGTGGCGTCGGCCGCTTCTTTCAGGCGCCGCGTGTAACGCCGGCTGTCCCTGAACTTGAGCGCATCGACGGGCTCGACCTCCTGCCCGATCTCGGTGCGCCCTTCCGCGTCAAGAAAGGCGTTCAGCCGCGTGCGGGCGCGCATGCGGTGGTGATGCCCGCAGTCGGGGCAGACGTACTGGTTTTCTTCCAGGTCGGTGTTGTACAGCGTCTTGTCGCAGCCGCCGCACTTGATCCACAGGCCCTCCGGGACGCGGCGGGTCGAAGACCCCGACTGCTGGATCTTGGGGGGCAGCAGCTTTTCAAGCCAGCTCATGTTGCGTGTCCTTCAGCTTGCGCCGGGGCGGGCAGCGCGTCCAGCGCGGTGCGCATCTCGCGCAGGAAAGCGGCAGCAGCAGGCGCCACCTGCTCACGCGGTTCATCCTTGATTTCCTCGATGAGCCGGCTGCCGGTGATGATGGCGTCGGCCACCCGGCCCACGGCCTGCGCCGTTGCCGCGTCGCGAATCCCGAAGCCCACGCCCACCGGGATGCGCACGTGCTTGCGGATGCGCGGCATCATGGCCTCTACCTCGGAGGTGTCCAGCGCGCCCGAGCCGGTGACCCCGCGCAGCGAGACATAGTACACGTAGCCGCTGGCCAGGCTTGCGATCTGCTCCATGCGCGCGTCGGTCGACGTGGGCGCGAGCAGGAAGATCAGGTCCAGGCCGGCTGCCTTGAGCGCCGCGGCAAATTCCTCGCATTCCTCGGGCGGGTAATCCACCACCAGCACGCCGTCGACGCCCGCTGCTGCCGCGTCCTGCACGAAGGCACCGCGGCCGCGCAGCAGGTCGTGGTGCTCGATGGGGTTGGCGTAGCCCATGAGAACCACGGGCGTCTGCTCGTCCTGTTTGCGAAACGCAGCCACCATCTGCAGCACCTGGCGCAGGTTCACGCCTTGCGCCAGCGCGCGCTCGGCGGCCTGCTGTATGGTCGGGCCGTCCGCACTGGGGTCCGAGAAGGGCACGCCCAGCTCGATGATGTCGGCGCCTGCGGCCACCATGGCGTGCATGAGCTCGGGCGTCACGTCCGCCTGGGGGAAGCCGGCGGTCACGTACGGGATCAGTGCGCGCCGGCCGGCGGCGGCCAGCTGCTGCAGCGTGCGGGCTATGCGGCTCATGCTGCTGCGCTCCGCCTGCCGTCCCACTCGGCAACGGTGTCCACGTCCTTGTCGCCGCGGCCGGACAGGCAGACCAGGATGGACTGGTCCGGCCGCATCGTGGGCGCCAGCTTGAGCGCATATGCAAACGCGTGGCTGGATTCCAGCGCGGGGATGATGCCTTCGATGCGGCACAGGTGGTGAAACGCGGCCAATGCTTCGGCGTCGGTGGCGCTGACGTACTCGGCGCGGCCGCTGTCCTTGAGCCAGGCGTGCTCGGGGCCGACGCCCGGGTAGTCCAGGCCCGCGGAGATGCTGTGCGTGGGCATGATCTGGCCGTCCGCGTCCTGCAGGATGTACGTGCGGTTGCCGTGCAGCACGCCCGGCGCGCCGCGCTCCAGGCTGGCCGAATGCCGGCCGCTGTCCAGGCCTTGGCCAGCGGCTTCAACGCCGATGAGCCGCACGCCGGCGTGCTCCAGGTAGGGGTAAAAGATGCCCATGGCGTTGCTGCCGCCGCCCACGCAGGCCAGCACCGCATCGGGCTGGCTGCCGTGCAACTCCTGCTCGGCCAGCAGCGGCGGCATCTGCTCCAGGCACTCGCGGCCGATCACGCTCTGGAAGTTGCGCACCATCATGGGGTAGGGGTGCGGGCCGGCCACGGTGCCAATGATGTAGAACGTGTCGTCCACGTTGGCGACCCAGTCGCGCAGTGCCTCGTTGAGCGCGTCCTTGAGCGTTCGGCTGCCTGAATCCACTGCGCGCACCGTGGCGCCCAGCAGCTCCATGCGGTACACGTTGGGGCGCTGACGCCTCACGTCCTCGCTGCCCATGTAGACGATGCAGTCCAGGCCGTAGCGGGCGCAGATGGTCGCGGTGGCCACGCCGTGCTGGCCGGCGCCGGTCTCGGCAATGATTCGCGTCTTGCCCATGCGCCGCGCGAGCATGGCCTGGCCAATGACGTTGTTGATCTTGTGCGCCCCCGTGTGGTTCAGGTCTTCGCGCTTGAGGAAGATTTGCGCCCCGCCCAGCTGGCGGCTGGTGCGCGCGGCGTGGTAGATGGGCGAGGGGCGGCCCACGTAATGCTTGAGCTCGCTGGCGAATTCGGCCAGGAAGTCGGCCGCGTTGCCATGCAGGGCATACGCGGCCTTGAGCTCGTCAATGGCGTGGACCAGCGTTTCGCTCACAAAGCTGCCGCCATAGGGGCCAAAATGGCCCCGCGCGTCGGGGAGGGAGGGGGTGGTCATGTCAGGCAGAAGTCCAGGCAGGGTCGGCAGCGCGCACGGCAGCGACGAAACGGCGTATCTTTTCGGCATCCTTGGTCCCGCGCAAGGGCTGGCCGGCAGCATCCCGCGCTTCCACCCCGCTGGAGACGTCCACGGTCAGCGACTTGCCGCGGCCACGCAGCGCGGCAATGCCGCCAGCGACGTTGTCCGCGTTCAGCCCGCCGGACAGGATGAGGTGCGCCGGTATGTGCCGGGGCAGCATCGCCCAGTCAAACGGCTTGCCGCCGCCGCCGTAGCCTTCCGTATGCGCATCCAGCAAGATGCCCTGCGCGTCACGATGATGTGCCACGAATTCTAGCAAGTCAAAGCCCATGCGGCCGTCCACCGGCATGCGCGCTACGCGCCAGTACGGGCAGCCGCAGGCGGCGGCGACCTGCGCGCAGGTCGCCGCCGGTTCATCGCCGTGAAATTGCAGCGTGGCGCCCGGGATGCGCTGTGCAGTGGCCCGGACCTGTCCCGCCGCTGCATTGACGAACAGAAGCACCGGCCGCACCAGCGGCGGCAGGCGCTGCGCCAGTGCCGCGGCCTGCAGCGGTGTCACGTGGCGCGGGCTTTTCTCATACAGCACGAAGCCCACGGCGTCGGCGCCAGCCGCAACGGCCGCGTCCAGGTCGGCCTCGCGCGTGATGCCGCAGATCTTGATCCGGACGGGGACGCCGCCTCCTGCGGCCTTGCCGGACCGGGCCGCGGCAGTTTCAGGGGAGTTCACGGCAGCCAATCATAGGCCAGAACCCGCTGTGGCAGGTTCCAGTGCCCCGCATACACCGGCCCGTGGAAGTACAGGCCATCGGGGGCAAAGGTCGGGGCGGCGGCGCGCCGGCTTCGCGCCTGCAGGACTTCCTGCATCCACGCCGGCGGCCGCGCGCCCTGGCCCACGTAGACCAGGCAGCCCATGATGTTCCGGATCATGTGATAGAGGAATCCGTCAGCCTCAAAACCAAAGTGCCAATACGCGCCGACCCGGCGCAGCGTGATCGAAGCAAGCGTCTTGACGGGGCTGCGCGCCTGGCAGCCGCTGGCTCGAAACGAGCTGAAATCATGCCGTCCCACCAGGTGGCTGGCTGCCTCGCGCATGGCATCGGCATCCAGCTCGCGAAAGACCCAGCCGGCGCGACCGGCCTCCAGGCTAGGGCGGACGGCCGATTGCAGCAGGATGTATGCATAGCGCCGGCTGAGTGCACTGGAGCGGGCGTGAAACGTATCCGGAACCGGACGGGCCCACTGCACCGCGATGTCCGGCGGCAGGAAGTGGTTTGTTCCCCTGACCCAGGAAAACGGCTCGCGCTGCACGCTGGTGTCAAAGTGGACCACCTGCAACAGCGCATGGACGCCCGCGTCGGTACGGCCTGCGCAGCGCGTGGGCAGCGGCTCGCCGGCAAAGCGGGCCAGCGCCTCCTCAAGCCGGTCCTGGACCGTCCGGCCGTCGGGCTGGCTCTGCCAGCCATGGTAGGCAGTGCCGGCGTAACTGAGGCCCAGGGCGATGCGTGTCACGGAGATTTGTACAACGGCTGGCGCAGGGCAATGGGAAACGCCACCGCCGTGCCGCGGCAGCCGCCAGCTTGAAATGGATGTGGCGCAAGACCTGCCGTTGCCTTGCCAGGTGGCCGGTGGTTTGGGTCAGACCGGGGGACCAGACAAGGCCCCTGGCGCCAGGGCGCCGCTGGAAAACGTGCTGGGCACGCTGGCGGCACGCCGCTTGCGCTTGCCCTTCATTCTAGGGTTTCCCGCCCAGCTGCCTGAGGAACGCGTCTGCCCTTTCCTTCAGCGCGCCCGTGGCCGATTGCGCCACGTCGCGTGCCATGCTGCGAGCGCCCTCGCCGTCGCCTATGGCTGCAAATTCCTCGGCCAGCGCCAGCTTGGTCGCCAGCGGATCGTCGTTGCCATTGGCTGCCGCGGTTGACGACTCTTCCGTGCCCACCCCGGGGTCATCCAGGTCGAAATCAAGGAATGTCGATTCGGCAGCTGGCGCTGGCTCGTTTGTGGAGTCGGCGTCCAGGCCAAAGTCCATCAGTGTTGAATCTGCCGCGCGCTGCATGCCCTGCGTAAAAGGCGTATCCGGGTCAAAGTCCATCAGTGTGGAATCCGCTGCGCGCTGCATGTCCTGCGTAGCGGGCGTATCCAGGTCGAATTCCATGAGCGTGGAATCCGCCGCGGGCGCGGGCCCGAAGCTGGCCACGTCTGCGGCTGGCTTCAGGTCATCGGCCTCGCCGCCGTCTCGCCCGGACGCGGAAAAATCAATGTCCAGGTCCAGGGACTCTTCGTGCGTTCCGGGTGGTCGCTCCACGGACTGCGGTGTTCCGTCGGCACCAGCCTTGCGCAAGTCGTCGGCCGTCAGCTGGGCCGCCGTGGGCGCTGTGGACTTCCGTGCGAGAGGGGCCGTCTCCTCAAAGTCCACGTCGAAGTCCAGCGTGGTCGGGCTGTACCGGTGGTCTTCGCCTTCGGTCTCGTCGCTTGCCAACTCGGCGCTTCCCTTCTCGGTTTCGGCCCAGAACACCTGGTGATTGAATGGCTGGTCCAGCGCTGCGCGCGTCGGCTGCAGCTCGTCAAGCGCTTCTGCGGGGATTTCAGCAGCTGTTGCGCCGGCTTCTTGGTAGCGGGGATTGTTGGGCTCCAGCTCGCGTCCCACGGCCGCGACCGCCTGCCATGCCGCCTCGGCATGGTCTGGTGCAGCAGCGGCCCGCGCCGACAGCGCCGCCAGTGCGCCCCGGTCGCTGCGGCGCAGGTAGATTGCCGCGAGCTTGCGGTAGATCTCGGCGCGCCCCGGTTCAGCCTGCAGGGCCTGTTCCAGCAGCTCTTCTGCCCTCTCGTCGTGCCCGTATTCAACGTAGATGTCGGCCTCGGCAACTAGGTCGCTGACCGCGCCTGATTCGGTTTCCGTTGTCGTCAGCGGGAACGCCGTGTCGGCAAAGGCGCCGGACAGCCGCTGCGCCAGCACTTCCGGGTCTTCCTCCTCCTCTTCGTCCGCCGTCCCGGGCATGAGCAGCCGGGTTTCCTCTTCGTGGTCCAGGTCAGCAGCGGCCGTGTCCGCGGCCGGGACGGCTGCGTTGACGTTGACAAACGGGCCGCCCGTGCCCGGGCCATCGTCAAGCAGTGGTTCTTCGGTCTTGCGACGGCGCGAGCGGCCGATGCCAAACAGGGCCAGCAGCGCAACCAGGATGGCCACGATGGGCCAGCGATATTCGGCAACTTGATCGAGCACGCTGGCCGGCTGTTCGGCGGGCAACGACGCTGCAATCGCCAGGTTGCTGCCCTGGCTTGCCGCGTCGGGGCTGTCCGCAGGCGCGGCGGCTGCCGTGGTCAGCGGCGCGGGTTGCGGCGCCACAGCGTCGCCTTCGGCCGCGCCATCGGCTGTCACCGTCGCGTCTGCGGCCACATCCGCGGCGGTTTGTGCATTGGCGTCGTCCGTGGCGGGCGCCGGCTCGGCCGGCCCCTGTGCTGCCGCCGCTTCAGCGTCTTTGCCTTCGGTGCTCCCGCTGTCTTCCGCGCTCGAAGCCGCGTCATCGGCGTTGGCGCCTGTGGTCGTGGCATCCGGGCCCGACGGCGCGTCTGCCGCGGCCGGGGCGGTGCCGGTGTCCGCATTGCTTGCGCCACCGGCTTGGTTCGCTTCGCCGGCCAACTGTTTTTCCAGCTCGGACAATTCGCTGATGTTGCGGTCCAGCTCGGCAACGCGCTCGGCCTGGTCGCTGATCTGGCGTGACTGTGCTGCCTGGGCCGCGGCTTCGGTGCCGGTGCCGCCCTTGGAAATCTCCAGGCGGTCTTCTTCCGGCGGCGCCTCTTGCGCCTCCGCAACCTGCGGCTCCACCGGCCCCTCCGCCGACTGGCTGCCCGGCGTGGCCTGCGTCGCCTGCACGTTGCGCGCCAGTCCACTGCGGTACGCGCGGAAGTCATCGGTCTGGGCCACGACCATGCGCCGCGCGTCGGCACGGGTCACCGTGCGCGCATCCTCGGCCGAGGGCATCTGAAGCACCGCACCCGCACGAATCAGGTTCACGTTGCCCCGGATGAACGCATTGGGGTTGGCCCGCAGCATGGCCAGCAGCATCTGGTCCAGTGAGACGCCCTGCAAGCCATGCGCCACGGCGATCTGGGAGGCCGTGTCGCCGCGCTGAATGGTGACGGCGCCGCTGCGCGTGCGCTGGGCTGGCGCCCGCCCAGCTTCAGCCGGCGTGCTTCTTTCTGGTGCCGTCGCCGCGGTCTTTGCCGGCCGCAGCTGTTCGGCCCGGCCAACGCGCGGTGGTTGCGGCGCGGTTGCCGCTGCCGGTGCTGGTGTCGGTGCCGCTGCGGCGGTTTCCTGCACGGTCGTGCCCGCGTCCATGCGCTTGGGCGGGTCCAGCAGCACGGTGTAGTCGCGCGTGATCTGGCCGCTGGCCCAGTCTGCCTCGATCACGATGCCCAGGACCGGCTCGCTGATCGGCCGCTCCGTCGTGATGCGGAGATAGGCTTGCCCGTTGGCGTGCCGCTCCAGCGAAACCCGGGCGTTGGACAGGTCGGTGTTGTAGCTGATTCCCGCGCCCGCAAACGCGCTGGGTGACGCCACGCGTGCGCTGAACGTGGAGGCTTCTTCCGACGACAGCTGCGGGATCTGGATCTCGGCCCGCAGCGGTTCGCCCAGCGCCGATTGCACCGTGGCTGCGCCCAGGGCCGCCGCGTTTGCGCCGGAGCTGGGCCAGCTCAACGCGACGGCCACGGCCGTCGCGACCAGCGGGCCGGACGGCAGTGCAGCCAGCACGCGCCGGCTTGATCCAGCGAGGTTCTTGCAAGCGGTGGGGGCAGTTCTTTTGTCCATGGTCAACCTGTCAAGCGAAGCGACGAAGCTCCAGCGTCTGCTGCGGGTGTTTTTGCTGCGGGTATCTGGTGCGGGTGTCTGATACGTAGCGAAATGATACATTACCGTTTCGCGTGCGCGTGGATTCTGCTCGGGTGAGGTGGATCCGACGGGCCACAAGCGTCGCGCTTGCTTTTGCCGGTGGGCGGCATGGCCTGAGCAAACCCGACATTACCTGAAATGGTTTGTGGTGACAAGCAGGGCGCTTGGACTTGGGCTCAATTGCCTGCTTCCCATGCGATTTGCCGGCACCCGGGCCCGGCGGTGTGGCGGCCCTGCAACGCGCCATCAGGATCCGGCGGGGGGTGGCCATCCGTCCGCTTTCGACAACCCCGATTGCCAGGCCTGCGCCACCCACGGCGTGGGCTTGATGTAGCCCAGCGGCTTGTTGCGCCGGCCGGCCAGCGCGTCGTGCGGGTTGACTTCGCCATGGAAGACGACGATGCGCGCGTCGGCAGGGACGAAGGGCGCGCGCCAGTAGTTGCTTGGCCACAGCGGAATGCACTGGTACTTGAAGCTGGGGCACCAGCCGGCGGGCCAGTAGCCGAGCTTCCCCTGCCGGTGCAGGAAGTGCGAGAGAAAATGCTGCTCGTTGCGGTGGCCGGCGCGGACCTGCGCCATGTTCTCGCGAAAGTGTGTCAAAACGTCGGCGTGCGCGCCCAGTTCAAACCGGAACACCGAGGAATTGCCGATGATGCGCTCGCCAAAACGCCAGAAGCGGTGGTAGTCGCGAATGATGAAGAACTCGCCGGCCTGCTCGAAGAAGTCATCCAGGCTGCCGACGATCACCACGTCCAGGTCCAGGAAGAGGGCGGTCCCGCGCAGCCCGTACAGGTCCGCTTCGAAGACGGTCAGCTTGTTCCAGGCGCCGTCGCGCTGCCCCGGCCGCAGCGGGACATCGAGCGGCGGGATGGGCAGGCAGGTCACGCCGACGTCCACGCCGTCGGCGTCGTCGGTCAGGCAGACAAAGTGAAACGGCCCGGACAGGTGCCGGCGGGCCATGCCGTACAGCCGGTTGACGTATTCGGGACCGTACTTGTCACCCCATTTCATGCACAGGACGTGTCGCGCCCCGGCTGTGGAAGGCGTCATTTGCTGCGGCCCTTCTTGGTCGATTTTTGTGCGCGGCGTGCTTTTTTTATCTTGCCGCCGGGGGTCAGCCGCTCGTTCCCGAGCACGCGCACCTGGCGCACCTGCGGGCGCTGGCCGCCGCGCTTGCTGAACTTGACGACCTTGACGGTCCTGGGGCCGGGGCGGCGTTCCGGATCAGGTTCTTCCGGTTGCGGCTCGGTCCTGGGCCGCCACAGGACCAGAAGCTTGCCTATGTGCTGGACCGCTGCCGCGCCCAGCGCCTCGGCCAGCCGGTTGAGGATCTCCTGGCGCACCTGCCTGTCGTCGTCGTGAACCCGTATCTTGACCAGGCCGTGCGCGGCAAGCGCCGCGTCGACTTCTTTTTCCACCGCGGGCGAGAGCCCATTGGCACCAATGGTGACCACGGGGCTGAGGTGGTGTGCGTCGGCGCGCAGCTTCTTGCGCTCGGCGGGTCCCAGTTCTATGCTTGGC
Organism: Ottowia sp.; assembly: GCA_023228705.1. Lineage (GTDB taxonomy): Bacteria > Pseudomonadota > Gammaproteobacteria > Burkholderiales > Burkholderiaceae_C > Ottowia. The sequence goes on from JALOAS010000011.1 coordinate 19,566, forward strand.
ATGGGCAGCATTATCGGGCTTTTGTGCAGGCCCAGGTCGGAGCGGGATGCCCGGGGGGGCCGCAGGGCAAGCCGGCGCCGGGCGGGTGAGAGACAATAGGGACAGATATGGATGCCCGCGTTGCCCCCGTTGCGCCGCTGCCCCGGTTTGACCCGCGACAGGTCCCGGTGGTCGCGGTGGATACCCAGTTGCCAGCCGTGCCGCTGCAGCAGCTGCAGCCCACTGCGTTGCGGCGCCGCTTTGCATCGCCGCCGATCTGGCTGCCGGAGACGCGGATCGAGTTGCCGTTTTCCAGGCGTGGCGCAACCCGAGCGGCGGTCTTGATCGCGCTGGTCAACCGGCCCGGCGGCCTGTCGGTGCTGCTGACGCAGCGTACCGATTTCCTGCCCACGCATTCCGGGCAGGTGGCCTTCCCGGGCGGCAAGGTCGACGCCACGGACCGCGGCGTGCAGGATACCGCGCTGCGCGAGGCGCATGAGGAGATCGGCCTCGCGCCCGCGCGTGTCAACGTCCTGGGCAAGCTGCCGCTGTACGTGACCGGTTCGCGGTTCGTGATCACGCCGGTGGTCGCGCTGGTGTCCGGGACGTCGGCGCTGCACCCCAATCCCGACGAGGTGGCCGACGTGTTCGAGGTGCCGCTGTCGTTCCTGATGAACCCGGCGCATCACCGGCACCATCGCCTGCAATGGGACGGCCATGTCCGCGAATGGCTGTCCATGCCGTACCCGGACGATGTCCAGCGCGCAGGCGGAGGTCCGGTGGTCGAGCGCTTCATCTGGGGTGCGACGGCTGGGATGCTGCGCAACCTGTACCGTTTTCTGGTTGCGTAGCGATGCTGGCGCAACGAACAGCCGGGATGAGGCAATGAGTGAACAGGCGGCATCGCCCGCCCTGCCGCTGACCGGGCTCAAGGTCGTTGAATTCACGCACATGGTGATGGGACCGACCTGCGGCCTCGTGCTGGCCGACCTGGGCGCTGAAGTGATCAAGGTCGAACCGCCCGGCGGCGACCGCACGCGCGAATTGCTTGGCGTGGGTGCGGGGTTCTTTCCGCTGTTCAACCGCAACAAGAAAAGCGTCATGATCGACCTGCGCCATCCGGATGGCGCTGCGGTGGCGCGCGCGCTGGCGGCCAGCGCCGACGTGGTGACCGAGAATTTCAAGCCCGGCGCCATGGACAAGTACGGGCTGGACTGGACGTCGCTGCACGCGGCCAATGCACGGCTGATCTACGTCAGCTGCAAGGGCTTCCTGCCCGGGCCGTATGAACACCGCACCGCGCTGGACGAAGTGGTGCAGATGATGGGCGGGCTGGCGTACATGACCGGCCGTCCGGGCGATCCGCTGCGCGCGGGGTCCAGCGTCAACGACATCATGGGCGGGATGTTTGGCGCCATCGGCGCGCTGGGCGCGCTGGTGCAGCGGGGTGTCACCGGCCGTGGCCAGCTGGTGCGCAGCGCGCTGTTCGAGAACAACGTGTTCCTGGTCGGCCAGCACATGCTCCAGTACGCGATCACAGGCGCGGCGCCCGACCCCATGCCGCAGCGCATTTCGCCCTGGGGTCTCTACGACGTGTTCACGGTGGCGGGCGGCGAGCAGATCTTCCTGGCCGCGGTCAGCGACGCGCAGTGGCAGACGTTTTGCGAGCTGCTGGGATTTGACGACCTGCAGCGGGATGCGCGCTACGCGAGCAACAACGCACGGGTACGCGCGCGGGCGCAGCTGCTGCCCGAGTTGCGCCGCCGGCTGGCCGATGTCCCGGCGCGGCGGCTGGCCGAGCTGTTCGAGGGCGCCGGGCTGCCCTTTGCGCCCATACGGCGGCCCGAGGAGTTGTATGAGGACACGCACCTGCGCGCCACCGGAGGCCTGGCCGACATCGTCCTCACCGATGGCGAGCGCGCGGGCGAGACCGTGCAGACCACCTTGCTGCCGCTGAGCCTGGACGAGCGCCGGCTTGGTGTGCGCCAGGGTCCGCCCAGCAAGGGCGCGGACACCGATGCCGTGCTGGCGGCGCTGGGCTATGACGCGAGCCGGATCACCGCGTTGCGTTCGGCAGGCGTCGTGGCCTGACCCCGCCGGCCGGGCCCGCGCAACGGGGTGGATATCCTGCCGCAGCGCAACCCGGAAAAAAAGATCCGGGTCGCGCCAGCGGCAACGGTCTGCAGCAGATGGCAGCCAACGATGCGGTCAGCCGCCGCGCCTGCCGGCGCAGGTCGCGGCGGCAGGACGCCACACCGCGTCAGCGCGGATCGGAGAAGCTGCGCAGCTTTTCGGCCCGCGAGGGGTGCTTGAGCTTGCGCAGTGCCTTGGCCTCGATCTGGCGGATGCGCTCGCGCGTCACGTCAAACTGGCGGCCCACCTCTTCCAGCGTGTGGTCGTTGTCCATCTCTATGCCAAAGCGCATGCGCAGCACCTTGGCTTCGCGCGGGGTGAGGCTGTCCAGGATGTCCTTGACGACGTCGCGCAGGCCGCCCTGCATGGCCGCATCGCCCGGCGTGGTCGTGTCCTGGTCCTCGATGAAATCGCCCAGATGCGAATCGTCGTCGTCACCGATGGGCGTTTCCATGGAGATGGGCTCCTTGGCCACCTTCATGATCTTGCGGATCTTGTCCTCGGTCGTGTCCATCTGCTCGGCCAGCAGCGCGGCATCCGGCTCCACGCCGTGCTTTTGCAGGTGCTGGCGCGAGAAGCGGTTCATCTTGTTGATGGTCTCGATCATGTGCACCGGAATGCGGATCGTGCGCGCCTGGTCCGCAATGGATCGCGTGATCGCCTGCCGTATCCACCAGGTGGCGTACGTGCTGAACTTGTAACCGCGGCGGTATTCGAACTTGTCCACCGCCTTCATGAGGCCGATGTTGCCCTCCTGGATCAGGTCCAGGAACTGCAGCCCGCGGTTGGTGTACTTCTTGGCAATCGAGATGACCAGGCGCAGGTTGGCCTCGATCATTTCCTGCTTGGCGTAGCGCGAGAACTGCTCGCCCTGCAGCATCTTGCGGTGCACGCGCTTCAAGGCGTACAGCGGCACCATGACCTCGTCCTGGATTGCAGCCAGCTTCTTCTGCAGGTCCTGGATGGGCGGGATGTTGCGCTCCATGACCGTGCTCCAGGGCTGGCCGGCCGCGGCCTGTTCCTCGGACCAGGCCAGGTTGAGCAGCTGCGAGGGCACGGGCTTGCCGTGCTTGTCGCGTCCGCCAAAGGCCGCGATGAAGTCCTTGCGCGGGTACTTGCAGCGACCGACGATGATGCGGCGCAGCTGCTTTTCATGGCTGCGGATCTCATCGATCTGCACGCGCAGCAGGTCCGCCAGCTGGTCGATGACCCTGGCCGTGAAGCGAAAGCTCATGACGCGCTCGGTCAGCGCGGCCTGCGCCTTGTTGTACGCCGGTGATCCCCAGCCGTCTTTCTCGTAGGCCTTGCGCAGCCTGGCGTAGAGCCGGGCCATGTCGTCAAAGCGGGCGAGCGACTCCTTCTTCAGCGCTTCCATCAGGCGCGTCATGGCCTTGGTGCCATCGTCGTCGTCTTCGTACTCGTCCTCGAACTCCTCGGCCACGTAGTCGTCGATCTGCTCCACGTCGGTGAATCCGTCGACCACCTTGTTGATGATCACCTCGCCGGCACGGATGGACTCGGCCATCTTGAGGATCTCGGCAATGGTGGTCGGGCTCTCGCTGATGGCCTGCATCATGTCCATGAGGCCACCTTCAATGCGTTTGGCGATCTCGATCTCGCCCTCGCGCGTCAGCAGCTCGACCGTGCCCATCTCGCGCATGTACATGCGCACCGGGTCCGTGGTGCGGCCAAACTCGGAGTCCACGCTGGACAGCGCGGCCTCGGCTTCTTCTTCGGCTTCTTCTTCGGTGGCGACGTTGGCTTCGGCGTTGCTCAGCAGCAGCGTCTCGGCGTCCGGCGTCTGGTCGTAGACCGACACGCCCATGTCGGTCAGCAGGGTGATGACCGCATCCAGCGCTTCCGTCTCGGCCAGCTTGTCGGGCAGGTGGTCGTTGATTTCGCCGTGCGTGAGGTAGCCGCGCGTGCGACCCAGCTTGAGCAGCTCCTTGATGTTGACGCGGCGTTCGGCTATCTCCTCCTCGGAGAGCACGGTGTTGTCCAGGCCGAACTCGCGCATCAGGGCGCGCTCCTTGGCCTTGCTGATCTTCACGCGCAGCGGCTTGACCTTGGGTTCGGTCTTTTTCTTGGCCGCCGTCTTCCGGGTGGCAGTCCTGCTTGTTGCCGTTGCCGAGCTCACCTTCTTCGCGGTGGTGACCTTCTTGGCGGTGGAGACCTTCTTAGCGGTCGTGGCCTTCTTTGCAGCAGCAGTCTTCTTTGCCGCCGGCTGCTTCACTGCCTTCTTGGCGGTTGCTGCCTTGGCCGTTGACTTCTTTGCCGTTGTTTTGGCGGAACCGGTGGCTGCCGTGGTCTTCTTCACTGCTGCCTTTGCGCCACCCGCCTTGGGTGCAGGGGCTTTCGCCGCTGTCTTCCTGACGGCGGACTTCTTGGGTGCCGACGTTTTGGCAGTGGCCTGGACCGGCTTGCTGGAGATCGTGTCCACACCTGCTGCCACGGCCTTCTCCTTGGCCTGGACGGTTTTGCTTTGTTTCGACTTGCTGCTGGTTGCCATGAAAAATCTCGGGTGAAGCTGGGAGGCCAGACGCCTGCGGCGTGACTGCTACATGCGCGCTGCGTTTGGCAAACGGGGACAGTTCACGGCCGCGCGCCAGTCCGGACTTGCATGCGCGCAGGCCATCGTGCCGGCAAGAAAAAAGGGCGAACATTTGGAATGCAGTCCTTGCGGCGGTGGGACCACCCTGGTCCGCAGGGTTGCGCTCGTTTGTGGCATGGCGCAAATGTTGGTCGATCCGGAGGTGCTGCTGTCGCGCTTGCGGGCACAACTCCCAATTATAGGCAGGGCAAGGGAATTTCAAGGCGTGCGCTGCGGCATTTTAACGACAGCCCGGCGTCCGTTCAACGTGGCGCCATGGCGGTAGCGGTGAATTCCTGCAGCAGGGAGCGGTAGAGGCTGAGGTTGCCGGCGGCCAGTGCTTCGTTCATCCGGTGCTTGAGGTGATGCGGCCGCTCTTGCCGCAAGATGGCTTGCAGCTCCGTGGGATCGGAAGTGATGTCCGCATGCAGCTTTTCAACTGCATCCACTGCGGCCGCCTCGTGCGCGTGGCCGCGCAGGGCCTCGCGCAGCGCCGCCCAGGGACGGCTGCCGTGCTCGTGCATCTGGCCGTCAAGCCAGGCAAAGAGCGGCCCCCAGGGTGCTGGCAGGTCGCAGAGCAGCTGCTGGTCGCTGCTGCCGAGCGCCAGCCACAGATCCGGCGCGGTCAGCACGATTTGCAGCGCGCGTCGCGCACGCGCCGGCGGTGTGCGCCGCGGCCTTGCACGGGCGGCCGTGGCACGGGCGCCGCGGCCCCATGGCTGGCGCTGCGGGCCGCGGGGGCTGGCGCCAGTCGATGGCCGGACGCCCTGCGCGCGCCAAAGCGCTTCCAGCTCCGCTGCGCTGATCTGCACACGTACCGCCATCTCGCCCAGCAGCTGGCGTGCCAGCGCGCCCTCTGGCAGCTGCTGCCACAGGGGACCGGCCTGCGCGGCAAAGCGTGCCCGACCTTCTGCGGTGTGCATGTCGCAATCGACGGCAGCGATTTCAAGCAGGAACGCCGACAGCGGCTGTGCCGCCTTGATCTGTTCCGTGAACGCCGCCGCGCCCTGCGTTCGAACGAAGCTGTCCGGATCATGCTCCGGGGGCAGGAACAGGAACCGGAAGCTGCGCTTGTCGGCGGCAAAGGGAAGCGAGACCTGCAGCGCCTTGGCCGCAGCCCGGCGGCCGGCGCTGTCGCCGTCAAAGCTGAAAACAAGGGTGTCTGCCACGCGCGTCAGTTTCTGCAGGTGTTCTGCCGTGCACGCTGTTCCCAGCGTCGCCACCGTGTTGGGCAGTCCGTGCTGCGCCAGCATGATGACGTCCATGTAGCCTTCGACCACCAGAATCTCGCCTTGGTCGTGCGCAGGCTTGCGCGCCTCGAACAAGCCGTACAGCTCCCGTCCCTTGTGAAACAGCGGCGTCTCGGGTGAATTCAGGTATTTGGGCTGGCCGTCACCCAGGGCGCGGCCGCCAAAGCCGATGACCCGGCCTCGCGTATCGCGGATGGGGAACATGAGCCGGCCGCGAAAGCGGTCGTAGCGTCGGCTGCCGTCTTCATCGCTGGCGATGACCAGGCCGGCTTCTACAAGCAGCGGATCCTGGTAATCGGGAAACACGCTGGCCAGCCCGTGCCAGCCTTCTGCGGCCCAGCCCAGGCCAAACCGGCGCGCGGTCTGCCCCGTGATGCCGCGCGACTTGAGGTAGGCAATGGCCTGGTCGGACGTCTTCAGCTGCCGGTAGTAGGCCGCGCCGGCCTGCGTCAGCACCTCGCCCAGCGTGCTGCGCCTCGTGCGCGCGGCCTGCGCGGCCTCGCGGTCCCGGCTGCCGCCGTCATCGGGCACGGCCACGCCCAGGCTTTGCGCCAGGTCGTGGACAACCTCGAGGAAATCAGCGCCAGTGTGGGCCATCAGAAAGCCGATGGCGTTGCCTGTGCTGTCGCAGCCAAAGCAGTGGTAGAACTGCTTGCTCGGGCTCACCGAGAAAGACGCGGTCTTTTCCGAATGAAACGGACACAGGCCCCAGAAATCGGCGCCTTTTTTCTTCAGTGGCACGTACTGGCCAATGACCTCCACGATGTCCGTGCGTGCCAGGAGATCTTCTATGAAATGCTGGGGGATTGCCACGCGGTGATTGTCGCGCAAGCGTGGCGTCCGGTGGGCTAATATGTGGGCATCTGAATGGAGGCCACGCCATGACCCGCATTTTTGACGCAGACCTGCCGCGTACCGAAGCGAACTTTGCACCGCTCACGCCGCTCATGTTCCTGGAGCGCGCTGCCGACGTATATCCCGACCGGACGGCGATCATCCACGGGGAGCTGCGGCAAACCTGGCAGGAGACGGGACGGCGCTGTCGCTGCCTGGCCAGCGCGCTGCAGCGGCGGGGCATTGCCAAGAACGATACGGTGGCCGTGATGCTGCCCAACACGCCGGCGATGGTCGAGGTGCATTTTGGCGTGCCCATGGCGGGAGCCGTGCTCAACACGCTGAACATCCGCCTGGACGCCGCCACGGTGGCGTTCATGCTCGACCATGGCGAAGCCAGCGCCATCATTGTCGACCCGGAGTTTGCAGACACCGTTGCCGCGGCACTGGCGCTGCGGCAGCGGGAGCAGCCCATCCTGGTCGTTGATGCCGAAGACCCCGTCTACGGCAGCGGCCGGCGCATCGGCAGCCTGACCTACGAGGAACTGGTTGCCGAAGGCGACCCCGAATTCGACTGGGTCTGGCCGTCCGACGAATGGGACGCGATCAGCCTGAACTACACCTCCGGCACCACGGGCAACCCCAAGGGCGTTGTCTACCACCACCGCGGCGCCGCCATCAACGCCGTCTCCAACGTGCTGGACTGGGACATTCCCAAGCACCCGGTCTACCTGTGGACGTTGCCCATGTTCCATTGCAACGGCTGGTGCTTTCCCTGGACCATCGCGGCGCGTGCCGGCGTCAATGTCTGCCTGCGCAAGGTCGAGGTGCAGGCCATGTTTGACGCGATGCGCACGCATGGCGTCACGCACTACTGCGGCGCGCCCGTCGTGCACAGCCTGCTGGTCAATGCGCCCGACGCGATGAAGGCAGGCGTGCCCCAGGGGATCAAGTGCATGGTCGCTGGTGCGGCGCCGCCCGCGGCCATGATCGAAGGCATGGAAGCGCTGGGCTTTGACCTGACGCACGTCTATGGCCTGACGGAAACCTACGGCCCGGCAACCGTGTGCGCCAAGCAGGAAGACTGGGCCGACAAGAGCATCAGCGAACGCGCGGCGCTGAATGCGCGCCAGGGCGTGCGCTATCACATGCAGCGCGATGCCCGCGTGCACGACCCCGAAACCATGATTCCGACACCGCTGGACGGCCAGACCATGGGCGAGATCATGTTCCGGGGCAACATTGTCATGAAGGGCTACCTCAAGAACCCGCAGGCAACGCAGGAGGCGCTGGCCGGCGGCTGGTTCCATTCGGGCGACCTGGCGGTGCAGGAGGCCGACGGCTACCTCAAGATCAAGGACCGCAGCAAGGACGTCATCATCTCCGGCGGCGAGAACATCTCGTCCATAGAGGTCGAGGACGTGCTGTACCGGCATCCGGCGGTTCTGGCGGCAGCCGTGGTGGCGCGGCCCGACGAGAAGTGGGGCGAGACGCCCTGCGCGTTTGTCGAGCTCAAGGCGGGTGCCGACGTCAGCGAAGCCGACATCGTTGCGCACTGCCGCCAGGCGCTGCCCGGGTTCAAGGTGCCGCGGACGGTGGTTTTTGGCGAGCTGCCCAAGACCAGCACCGGCAAGATACAGAAATTCGAGCTGCGCCAGCGCGCCAGGTCGAGCACGGCAATCGACGTGTAAGCCGCCGCAAGCCGGCGTGACACTTGGCGGCGGGAAGCCGCGCCGCGCGCTGGCTCTGCACAAAACGTCAATACGCGGCCAACCCGCGCTCGCGCCCCCAGATCACCGCGGCGCTGCGTCGGTTGACGCCTATCTTTCCGTACAGCGCCGCGACGTGATTGCGCACCGTGTGGCGGGACAGCTGCAGCGTGGCGGCAATCTGCACGTCGGTCTGGCCCTTGCAGATCAGCTCCAGGACCTCGCGCTCGCGCGGCGTCAGCTCGGCCAGGCCGGTGTTGCTGCCGCTTGCACGCCGCACCTGCGCCAGTTTTTCTATCATGGTCCGCGAGAACCATGACGTGTCTTTCATCACGGCTTCTATGGCCTCGTACAGGTCGGCCTCCGAGCGCTTGCGCTCGGTGATGTCCTGTACCACGCACAAGGTCTGCGTCTGTTCGTTGATGCGAACCGGCTCCACCGACAGCAGGCAGTCGATGACGGCGCCCCCGCCGGTACGCAGTCGGACCTCGCGCTTGCGGATGCCCGTGTGCGCACGCAGCGCAACCACGATATCGGACGGAAACCCCTTGCGATTGCCCGCAGCCAGGTCGGGCAGCGATTGCTCCAGCAGCGCCTGCGCCGCATACCCGCTCATGGCGACAAAGGCCTCGTTGGCATCCTGGATGCGCCAGCTGTCCTGCGCACAGATGAGCATGGGGATGGGCGCCAGCCGGAACGCCGTGCTGAAGCTCTCCTGGCTGGCGCGCAGCGAGTTCTCCGCCCGCTTGCGCCGGTCCAGGTCGATGAAGGTGAACAGCATGCAGGCTTCACCTTCAAGCTCTATGGGTTGCCCGGCAACGATGACGAACTTGTAGCTGCCGTCGCTGGCCAGCAGCAGCGATTCCTGCTGGGCAATGGTGGCATGTTCCCGCAACGCGGCCAGCGCGTCGTCCCGGTGTGCGGCGTCGTGCAGGATGTCCAGTTCATGCAGCGACCGGCCCACCACGTCGTCGCAGGTGTATCCGCTCATCTGCAGAAAGCCCCGGTTGGCCTTGATGTAGCAAAAATCGCCGGTGCGCAAGATCAGCGCCGGCGCCGGGTTGCTGGCAAAGGCGCGTTCAAATCGCTCCTCGGCACTCGCGCGTTCGGTCACGTCCTTGATGATCAGCACCGTTGCTTCGGTCTGATTCGGCACCTGCCCGGTCAGGATACCGCGCATTTCCAGTACGCGCTCGAACCGGCCCGAATCCTTGCGCGCCAGCGCCACGGTGAGTTCATCAAACGGGTCCCCGGCTGCGAGCCGGGCCAGCGGGTATTGCCGCGCGGTCAGCTTGTGGTGGTTGAGGTAGCGCAGGACAAAGCGCCTGCGGTACGCTGCCGCGCTCATCGCGAGCTCGGCAGCCTGGGCGCAGCCATGCATCTGCGCCGCGGCCGGGTTGGCCCAGGTGATGCTGCCGTCGGCTGCAACCAGCAGGATGCCTTGCGTCAGGCTGCCCAGGACTTGCTGCAAGAGGCCGGCATCCGCGCTGAGCGGATTGTGCGCGCCGCGCCGCGGAGCCCGCTTCTTTTCAGTCTTTGCGTTCATGCGGCCATTTTGACGCTTTTCCGGCGCGACGTCATTGATTTTGACTGGTACGAAAGCACCAATCCATTTGGTTCGTGCACGTCTTGTCCCGCGCCGGGCCAGATCGCAGAATGATCCTGTAATCGCGACGCCATGCGCATGCTGGCGCGCCGTCTCCCGGCATGGTGCGAGGGCCAGTGCGTTGTGATTGCGGCCAGAGGCGCGGCAGGCCCAGCGGTCCGTCGGTGGATTCTGCACCGGCCCGGGTTGAACGCATGGTTTTGAAATGATGGAAAAAACATGACGCTGGAGCTCGGACTCGCGGCGGCATTTGCCTTGATCGCGATCTTTTGTGGTGCGCTTGGATTCAGCGGGACGCAGTCGCGGACTGCCACCGTTGCGCGGGCGTTGTTCTACACGATCGTCCTGGTCACCCTCGTGTCGCTGGTGGTGGGCCTGCTGGGCGTGAGCCAGTTCATCTGATGTTGCGCCGCCGGGCAGCCGTGCCGCGGCTGCCTGCGTCACGGGCAGGGGCAAGGCAGCCTTGTTTGCGCGTTTATCGGGTGAGCCCGGCAGCGCAACCACAGCGTCTCGCGCGGGTTGATGGGCGGAGGACGTCCGGCGTACAGCAGCAGCGCCTCGCCTGCCGCCCGAGAAGTGGGGACAGGGACTGGCCGAGCCGGCACGCCGGAAGCGCGTCCCCCCTTATCGAACCGGGGCGCTCACTGCGCAAGCTCAAATGCATGGCCTCTCTTGGCTGCGGTGACCATGGCGCTTGCCGTGGCGACCAGCGGCACGGCAAAGAAGGCCCCGGCCACGCCGCCGATGGAAATGCCCGCCACCACCGCGAGGACCACGACCAGCGGGTGGATACGGAACGCGTTTCCTGCCAGCAGCGGCTGCAAGATGTGGCTCTCCACCTGGTTGACGACCAGCACCACCACCAGCATGAACGCCGCGCTGCCCCAGCCCTTGGCCAGCAGGGCAAGCAGCACCGCGACCAGGCCGGTGGAGATGGCGCCCACGATGGGAATCAGCGCGCCAAAGAACACCAGCGTCGCCACGGGCAGCGCCAGCGGAATCCCGATGATGAGCGCGCCCAGACCAATGAGCACCGCGTCAAATGCTGCCACCATGACCTGGACGCGCGGAAATTCAACCAGCACGTGCCAGCCAGCGTGGCCGGCCGCATCCAGGCGTGGCTGGGCCGCGCGGGGAAACAGGCGCACGATCCAGTTCCAGATGTTGGCGCCGTCCAGCAGGAGGAAGATGGAGACAAGCGCCGCGATCACGCTTCCGGTGATGATGCGCACTGCGCCCATGCCGGCAATCCAGGTCTGCAGGCCGATGTCCTGCGCGTGCTCCTGCAGCCATTCACTGATCTGCTCGCCCAGCTCGCCGACGCGGGCCTTGTTGAATCCCATGGGATGCTTGTCAACGGCAGACTGGATTGCGACAAACAGTGCGTCGATCTGTTTGGCCAGCTCGTCCCAATTGGCCACGGTCTGCTGCACCACCAGCGTTGCAAGCGCCGCAATGAGCACGAGAATCAGCAGCCAGGCCACGGCAATCGCTGCCCAGCGCGGCCAGTGATGCCGCAGCAGCATGCGACAAAATGGCATGAGCAGGGCGCAAAGCAACAGACCGAGCAGGGCCGGAACGACGATGGCGGCCAGGTACCAGACCAGGACGCCGACCACCGCCACGGCCGCAGTGATCACGAGCAGGCAGCCGGCGTAGAGCGCGCCGACCCGCAATCCGTGTGGAATGGACGCAACGGCCGGCTCCGGCGGCGTCGATGGATCAGATGGCATGGCAGTCATGGCCTCTTGCGGAGGAAAGCCGGATCGCGGGCGGCGCGTGCAAGGGCCGGTGTGGTGCTGGTCTGCCGTCTCCGCATCGTTGAGCTTCGATTGTGCCAGCGCCGGGGCACCCGCCGCGTATGCGCCGCGGCGGCGGCAGCCCCGGGCGACGTCGGGCATGCCGTGATGCGGCGTGCTGCGCGCTGAGGTCGCGGTTCGTGCGGGCAGCCTCAGCCGTCAGCCTGCGGGGACGCCGTTTTTGCTGGCCGCGGCGGAACCAGTGCAATGACCGTCCAGCCCTTCTGGGGCTCCGTGGGCTTGTGGTCGTTGGCGATGTGAAGCTGGCCATTGGGCGCCAGGGCAAAGAGCAAGAGCGTGTCCTCGCCATGTCGGCTCTTGAAGTCGCTCCAGCCAAAGGCCTCGGTCAGCTTGCCGGACTTGATCCTGGCGCCGCTATCCAGGCTGCTTTCAAGGCCGGACAGCGTCGTCTCCCGGCTGAACAACGCGGGCGAGCGCAGCACGTCGGCGTAGCTCTCCCGGTCGCTGGCTTCCTCGGGGGACTGGATCTGCATGTGGTAGACCGCGTTGCGCCCCAGCTTGTCGCGGTAGTGCAGGCACGCCAGGTGGTTGCGCTCGCGCCACATCGACACGCCCAGCATCCAGCCTATGGGCGTGAGGTCCAGGCGCATTTCGGCGTGGCGCGACGTGGGGTTTCCGTAGAAGGTGGGCAGGCCCGCCATGCGCGCGGCGCTGATTCCGCGCCAGTTCTCGCTGACGATGAGCACGTCCACGCCGTTGTCGCGCAGCGCCGTGGCCAGCGTGCGCGCCACCTTGTTGGCGCCAAACACCAGCACGCCGGTGGGCTCGGGCTCGGCAACGCGCAGTACGCGTGCCAGCGGCCGTGCAGCAATGCTCTGCAATACGACCGTGCCGATGATGAGGATGAAGACCAGCGGCACGAGCGCGTCTATGTCGGCCATGCCATGGTCTCCCAGCCGCAGCGCAAACACCGACGACACGGCAGCGGCCACGACGCCGCGCGGCGCGACGAAACCAAGCAGCACGCGCTCCCGCCAGTTCAGGTCGCTGCCCCAGGTCGCCAGCCAGGCGGTGATCGGCCGGATGACGAACTGCGCGACCAGGAAGACGAGCAGGCCGGCCACCAGCATGCCGTCCGGCAGCGGCCAGGGCAGGCGCGCGGCCAGGACGATGAAGAGCAGCGACACCAGCAGCAGCGACAGGTCCTTCTTGAACGACATGATGTCGTCCACATGCACGCGGCTGTTGCCCAGCGCAATACCCATGATGGTGACGGCGAGCAGGCCGGATTCACTGGCCAGGCTGTTGGAGAGCGTGAACACGCCGATGACCGCAGCCAGCGTCCCGAAGTTGTGCAGGTATTCCGGAATCAGCTGGTTGAGCAGAATGTAGCCCAGCGCCACCGCGGCAATGAGGCCGGCCAGCGCGCCTATACCCACCGTGACGAGGAAAACCAGCACGGACTGGCCCTGCTGCTGGCTGATGATGCCCTGGAAGACGAGGACGGCAAACAGCGCGCCCAGCGGATCAAGGACGATGCCTTCCCAGCGCAGCGCACTGGCGACGTTGCGCACCGGCCGCAGCGTCAGCAGCAGCGGCGTGATGACGGTGGGTCCGGTGACGCAGGCCACCGCGCCGAACAGGAACGCAACGGGCCAGCCGACGCCCGCGATCCAGTGCGCTGCGGCAGCGAGCAGGAGCACGGCGAGGATGGCGCCGTAGCTGACCAGGCCGCGGATGGCGCGGCCCGTTTCCTTCAGCTCCCGGAACCGCAGCGTCAGGCTGCCCTCGAACAGGATGACGGCCACGGCCAGCGAGACCGAAGGAAACAGGAACGCGCCGAACACCGCGTCGGGGTCGAAGACATCCAGTGCGGGCCCCAGGACGATCCCTATGAGCAGCAGCGGGAGGATGGCGGGCAGGCGGATGCGCCACGCCACCCATTGCGCAACGAGGCCGACGACGAGCAGCAGCGTCAGTAAGGTGCCGGGGGACAGGTGCATCCGAGTGCTGCTTGGGGTGGGGCGGGTGGGCGGCCGGACGGATCAGCCGGCAGCCCGTCACCTCTGGGGTGCGGGCCGCAGCAGGTGCCGGGTCCGGCGGTCAGCCAGCGACGACGGCGCAGCGACTGCGCACCGCAGCCGTGTCAGCTGGCATGCGCCATGGTAACGCCTACAGCGCTTCGCTGGCGTAATCGGCCAGGCGCGAGCGCTCGCCGCGCGCCAGCGTGATGTGGCCGCCGTGCGGCCAGCCGCGGAATCGCGTGACGGCAAAGGTCAGGCCGCTGGAGCCCTCGGTGAGGTAGGGCGTGTCTATCTGGCCCAAATTGCCCATGCACACGATCTTGGTGCCCGGCCCGGCGCGGGTGACCAGCGTCTTGAGCTGCTTGGGCGTGAGGTTCTGGGCCTCGTCGACGATGATCCACTTGTTCATGAACGTGCGCCCGCGCATGAAGCTCATGCTCTTGATCTTGACGCGGCTGCGGATCCAGTCGTTGGTGGCGGCGCGTCCCCAGTCGCCGCCGCTGTTGCCCTCGCCGCTGGCGAGGAATTCGAGGTTGTCGTCCAGCGCGCCCATCCAGGGGCCCATTTTTTCCTCTTCGGTGCCGGGCAGGTAGCCTATGTCTTCGCCCACGCTGACCGTGGCCCGGGTCATGATGATTTCCGAGTAGCGCCGCTCCTCCAGCACCTGGCTCAGGCCGGCAGCCAGCGCCAGCAGCGTCTTGCCGGTGCCGGCGGTGCCGGCGAGCGTGACAAAGTCGATCTCCGGATCCATGAGCAGGTTGAGCGCAAAATTCTGTTCGCGATTGCGTGCGGTCACGCCCCAGACGGCGGTTTTTTCATGCGTGTATTCCCTGAGCGTGCGCAGCGTGGCCATCTCCCCGTCCACGGCGGTCACCCGCGTGTGCAGCGACGGCTCGTCGGCGGCCTCGTACCACACAAACTGGTTGACGTGCAGGTCCGCCGCAGTCCGATCGCGGAACCGGTACCAGGTTTCGCTGCCATCCTGCCAGCTTTCCAGGTTGCGGGTCTGCCGCTTCCAGAAATCGGCGGGCAATGCGTACGCGCCGCTGTAGAGCAGGTCGCTGTCGTCCAGCAGCTTGTCGCTCTCATAGTCCTCGGCGCGCAGGCCCAGCGCGCGCGCCTTGACGCGCATGTTGATGTCCTTGGAAACAAGGATGGTGTCGCGCTCCGGATGGCTCTTGCCCAGCGCAGCCACCAGGCCCAGGATCTGGTTGTCCGCCTTGCCGGGCAGCAGCGCGTGCGGGACGGCGGTTTCCAGCGGCTCGGTCTGGAAGAAAAGGCGGCCGCCGGCCTGCGACTGGCCGGTGGCCGACAGCGCGATGCCCTGCCTGATGTCGCGATGCGTGGTGGCGACCAGTGCGTCCAGCATGCGGCTGGTCTGGCGGCCGTTGCGCGCCACTTCCGTCGTGCCCGTCTTGTGCGCATCCAGCTCCTCGAGCACCATCATGGGAACGAAGACATCGTGCTCCTGGAAGCGGAACAGCGCCGCGGGATCGTGCAACAGGACGTTGGTGTCCAGGACGAACAGCCGCGCGGGCCCGCTTGCCTTGGCCCTGGGCGGCGTGCGCGATGCGGCGGGCGTTGCCCTGGCGTGGGTGGTCTCGGCCTGCCTGGCTTTTTCTTGCCGCGCCGCAGGCTTGTGCGGCTGCGTCACCTCGGTGACCTGCCTGCTGGCGGGCGCGGGCCTGCTTTTCTGCTGCGGCGCCGGCGCCGGCCCGGGCCTGTCAACCAGTGCGGCCACTGCGGTTGCGCCGTGACCGGAATCCGCCTCAGGCTTCTCTGGCCGGCCCTGGGTGGCGGCTCTCAGGTTGACCCGGCTACCGGGCCGGGTCGGGGGAGGGGGCAGCGGCATGGACGGCTCCTTGCTCGGTCAAAACGCCAAAGGCCGCCGGGACGGCGGCCTTTGCAGGTGTGGGGAGGGTGCTGCCAAGCCACGCAGGTGTTCTCTGGCGTTGTGGCTTGCGCTGGACATGAGCGGCCTGGTCCGCAGGCCGCAAGGTCAGGCGGCTTTTTTCAGGACCTTGACCGCCTGGATGACTTCGCTGACGTGGTCCTTGACCTTGATCTTGCGCCACTCCTGCACCAGGATGCCATCGGCGTCGATGAGGAAGGTGCTGCGCTCTATGCCCTTGACCTTCTTGCCGTACATGATCTTGTTCTTGACCACGCCAAACATGTGGCACATCTTTTCTTCGGTGTCGGCGATGAGCTCGAACGGCAGGTCCAGCTTTTCCTTGAACCTGTTGTGCGACTCCATGTTGTCGCGGCTCACGCCAAACACGATGGCGCCGGTCTTGACGATCTCGTCGTAGTTGTCGCGAAACTCCATGGCCTCGCGGGTGCAGCCTGGCGTGTCGTCCTTGGGATAAAAATACAGGATGAGGACCTTGCCCAGGTGAGATGTGTTGGTAACTTGCACGTCGCCGGTGGCTTCGGCTTCAAATTCGGGTAGTGGTTTATTCAGAACAATCTCCATGGGGCCCTCTGTTCAAAGACTAATTCCGTCACACTGGCGTTGTGCTTTTGCACGCGCCGTGTTGACGATCCGGAAAAAAACCGCTATGTTCGGGTTGCCAAGGAGTATCTGCCGCTCTTGCAGCCGGACCGGCCTGCCACAATGCTGGCGTCTGCGTCAGCGGTTGAATGCTGCGTGGAAGTCTGGCGGATCCCTGGCTGCCCGAACCATGCTGGCTGAACGCCTATTTTAACCGATTGCGCGATCAGATGACGCGTGTGGGGGCAATGCCCCGCACGCCGGCCGCCTAAAGGAGCAGGGCAGCGATCACGCGGCGGCCTTCGCTGGCCAGGATGTTGTACGTGCGGCAGGCCGCCTGGGTGTCCATGGTTTCCATCCCGATGCGTGCCGCAGTGAGCGGACGCAGCCAGGCCGGGCGCGGGAACCGGATCGCGCTGCCGCTGCCAAACAGGATCACTTCGGGTTCGGCTTGGGCCAGCTCCGCAAAGTGGCCCTCGGTCAGCGCGTCAAAATCCGGGCAGGACCAGGGGCGGTAGTTGCCGTTGCTGTCCAGGATGACGTTGTGCGCAATGCGCTCGCGCCCGACCATGATCCAGCCTTCGCCATACGCGGTGATCGTGGTGTCAAACAGGTCAGACTGGAATTTCATAATAGGATATGCGGTTTGCGGGCCGGGTTGCATGCAAGTTTAGTGCGTCCGCAGTCGCCCTGCTTGCTGCGGTTTTTGGCGCGGGCAGCAATTGGCCGCCTGAGGCAGGCACGGGGGTGCCATGTGCATCGCCTGGCGGCGCCCGGGTAGAGCCCGTACAAGACCGTACCGCGCCGTGGGCGCACTGGACCAGATCATGATGAAGCCAATCAGGAAGTCAGACAAGCTCGAGCACGTGCTCTACGACGTACGCGGTCCCATCGTCGAGGCGGCCCGCCAGATGGAGGACGAGGGGCAGAAGATCATCAAGCTCAACATCGGCAACATGGCGCCGTTTGGCTTTGATCCACCCGAAGAAATCGTCCAGGACATGATCCGCAACCTGCCCACGTCGGCCGGCTACGCCGACAGCAAGGGGATTTTTGCGGCGCGCAAGGCGGTGGTGCACTACACGCAGGAGCAGGGCATTGCCGGCGTGGACCTGGAAGACGTGTACATAGGCAATGGCGCCAGCGAGCTGATCGTCATGGCCACCAATGCCTTGCTCAACGACGGGGACGAGTTGCTGCTGCCCTCGCCGGACTACCCGCTGTGGACGGCTGCAACCAGCCTCTCCGGTGGCGTGCCGGTGCACTATGTCTGCGACGAGGACCAGGGCTGGATGCCCGACCTGGCCGACATGCGCGCCAAGATCACGCCGCGCACGCGCGGCATCGTCGTCATCAACCCCAACAATCCCACCGGTGCGCTGTACAGCGACGCGCTGCTGCAGGGCATCGTCGAGCTGGCGCGTGAGTTCGGGCTGGTCCTGCTGGTGGACGAGGTGTATGACAAGGTGCTCTACGACGATGCCCGCCACACCGCAATGGCGTCGCTGTCCACCGACGTCCTGACGCTGACCTTCAACTCGCTGTCCAAGGCGTACCGCTCCTGCGGCTACCGGGCCGGCTGGATGATCGTGTCCGGCGACAAGCAGGCGGCGGCAGACTACATCGAGGGGCTGACCATGCTGGCCAACCTCAAGCTCGGCTCCAACGTCCCGGGCCAGTGGGCAATACAAACCGCGCTGGGCGGCTACCAGAGCATCAGCGACCTGGTCTGCGAAGGCGGGCGGCTGCGCCAGCAGCGCGACCTGGCATGGGATCTGCTGACGGCGATTCCGGGCGTGACCTGCGTCAAGCCCAGTGCGGCGCTCTACATGTTCCCGCGGCTGGATCCCCGCGTCTATCCCATCGCAGACGACCGCCAGTTCTTCATGGAAGTGCTGCGGGCCACGCGCGTCATGCTGGTGCAGGGCACCGGCTTCAACTACCCGGACCACCAGCACTTTCGCCTTGTTTTCCTGCCGCACGAGGCCGACCTGCGCGAAGCCATCGAGCGGCTGGGCGATTTCCTGAAACGCTACCGCGAGCGCGCGGCCCGCTCCAAGGTGGTCCAGCTCCCGGGAAAAGCAGCCGAGCGGGCGTGAGTCGGCAGGACGTTGACGCCGGGCGCGGGCAAGCGCACGCGCAGGCAGCGGCCAGGGCGCCCTTGGGCCGCGGCCCCGCACGGGGGCAGGCGGGGCCTTGGCATCGCAAGCCAACCCGGGCCCCGAGCGCTGATGCCATGTTGCACGCAGATTGAATCTTTTTGAGCGGAACCCTTGATGAAACCAGTACGGGTGGGCCTTGTCGGATTGGGAACGGTTGGTGCAGGCGTGTTCCAGACGCTGCGCGACAACCACGATGAAATCCTGCGGCGCGTGGGCTGCGACATCGTCGTCACCATGGCGTGCCGGCGCGACCTGGCCGAGGCGCGCGCCATCGTGGGCGAGCAGCTGCCGCTGACCACGGATCCGCACGAGGTCATTGCCAGCCCGGACGTGGACGTGGTGGTCGAGCTGATCGGCGGCGTGGACGCAGCGCGCGAGCTGGTGCTGGCGGCCATTGCCGCCGGCAAGCACGTGGTGACCGCCAACAAGGCGCTGCTGGCCGTGCACGGCAACGAGATTTTTGCAGCGGCGCAAGAGCGGGGCGTGATGGTGGCTTTCGAGGCGGCGGTGGCCGGCGGCATTCCCATCATCAAGGCGCTGCGCGAGAGCCTGGCGGCCAATCGCATCGAATGGATCGCCGGCATCATCAACGGCACGACCAACTTCATCCTCTCGCAGATGCGCGACAAGGCCGTGAGCTTTGACGAGGCGCTGGCCGAAGCGCAGGCGCTGGGCTACGCCGAGGCCGACCCCAGCTTTGACATCCAGGGCACAGACGCGGCGCACAAGGCCGCGATCATGAGCGCGATCGCGTTTGGCATTCCCGTGCAGTTCGACAAGGCGTACGTGGAAGGCATAGAGCAGCTCTCCGGCGTGGACATCCGCTACGCAGAGCAGATGGGCTACCGCATCAAGCTGCTGGGCCTGGTGCGCCGGCGCGGGACGGAAGGCGTGGAGCTGCGCGTGCACCCGACGCTGGTGCCGGCGCGCCGCCTGATTGCCAACGTGGAGGGCGTGATGAACGCGGTCATGGTGCGCGGCGACGTGGTCGGCACCACGCTGTACTACGGCGAGGGGGCCGGCGCCAGCCCCACCGCCAGCGCGGTGATCGCCGACCTGGTCGACGTGGCGCGCACGGCGCGCGGCAGCCCGCTTGCGCGCGTGCCGCACCTGGCCTTCCAGCCCGAGGCGCTGCGCGACGAGGTGGTCCTGCCCATGGAGCAGGCCTGGACCGGTTACTACCTGCGCCTGCTGGTGCTTGACCAGGCGGGCGTGCTGGCCCGGGTGGCCACGATCCTGGCGGAGTCCGGAATCAGCGTCGGCTCGCTGCTGCAGCGCGAGGCGCGCGAGGTGGGTGGCGAAGGCTCGCGCCGGACCGACCTGATCATCCTCACGCACGAAGCCCGCGAAGGGGCGATGAACGAGGCGCTGGCACTGCTGCAGGCGCTGCCTGCCGTGCTGGCGCCCATCGTGCGCATACGCAAGGAGGAGCTGGTTTAGGCGCCGGCACGCCGGCCCTGCCCTGGACAGACCATGAAATACATCTCCACGCGCGGCCAGGCCGCGACGCAACCCTTTTGCCACGTGCTGCTGGAGGGGCTGGCCCCGGATGGCGGCCTGTATCTGCCAGAGCAGTACCCGCGCCTGCAGGCAGGTGACCTGGATCGCCTGCGCGGCGTGTGGCGCGAGCAGGGCTATGCCGCGCTGGCATTTGAGATCCTGAGCCTGTACGTGGACGACATCTCGGCCGCCGACCTGCGCACCATCTGCAGCAAGACGTACGACGCGGCGGTCTTTGGCTCCGCGCAGATCACGCCGCTGCACGATCTGGGCCAGGGGCTGGTGCTGCAGGACCTGTCGGGCGGGCCGACGCTGGCGTTCAAGGACATGGCCATGCAGCTGCTGGGCCATTTGTTTGAATACGAGCTGGGCCGGCGCGACACCCGCCTGAACATCCTGGGCGCGACCAGCGGCGACACCGGCAGCGCCGCAGAATACGCCATGCGCGGCAAGCGCGGCGTGCGTGTTTTCATGCTCAGCCCGCATGGCCGCATGAGCGAATTCCAGCGCGCGCAGATGTATTCGCTGCAGGACGCCAACATCCACAACATCGCGATCGAGGGCGTGTTTGACGACTGCCAGGACCTGGTCAAGGCGGTCAACGCCGACGCCGCATTCAAGCAAAAATACCGCATAGGCGCGGTCAATTCCATCAACTGGGCACGGCTGCTGGCGCAGGTGGTCTATTACTTTGCCGGCTATTTTGGCGCGACCCGGAGCAACGACCAGCACGTCAATTTTGCCGTGCCCTGCGGCAATTTCGGGAACATCTGTGCCGGGCACGTGGCGCGCGAGATGGGCCTGCCCATTGCGCGGCTCATCGCCGCCACCAACGAGAACGACGTGCTGGACGAATTCTTTCGCAGCGGCGTCTACCGCGTGCGTTCGGGCGCGGACACCCTGGCCACCAGCAGCCCGTCCATGGACATCAGCAAGGCCAGCAACTTCGAACGCTTCGTGTTCGACCTGCTGGGGCGCGACAGTGCGCGCGTTGTCGACCTGTTTTCCGGTGCACTGGCTCGCGACGGATTCTTCAACCTGCACGAAGACCCTGCCTTTGCCAGCCTGCAGGCGCGCTACGGCTTTGTCAGCGGCCGCTGCACGCACGCCGAGCGGCTGGCGACGATACGCCAGCTCTGGCAGGAACATGGACGCATGATCGATCCGCACACGGCCAACGCGGTCCACGTCGCGCAACGCCATCTGCAGCCGCACGTGCCGACGCTGGTGCTCGAGACGGCGCAGCCGGTCAAGTTTGCCGAGACCATAAAAGAGGCGCTGGGCCAGGTGCCGCCGCGGCCGGACCGCTTTGTCGGGCTGGAAGCACTGCCGCAGCGCGTGCAGGTCATGCCGGCGGACGTCGGGCGGCTCAAGCGCTTCATCGCCGCGCAGTGCACGGAACCATGAGGCTGGCATGAACGTCGTTTGCTTTGCGGGTTTTTCAGGCGCCGGCAAGACCACGCTGGTCGAGCAGGTCATCGCCGGGTTCCGGGCGCGCGGGCTTCGCATCTCGGTGGTCAAGCACGCGCACCACAAGTTCGACATCGACCGGCCGGGCAAGGACAGTTACCGGCACCGGGAAGCCGGCGCGTTTGAAGTGGTGCTGGCGTCCGATCGCCGGCTGGCGCTGATGCGCGAGTTCGAGCAGCCCGCCGAACTCTCGGTCCACCACCTCATCGCCGAGCTCTACGACGGCGTGGACTGGGTGTTCGTTGAGGGCTACAAGTACAGCAACCTGCCCAAGATCGAGGTCTGGCGCGCCGAGACGGGGCATACCGCGCTGTACCCGGACGACCCCTTTGTTGCGGCCATCGCCACCGACGCGCCGGCACGGCTGCCGCAGCCCACCCAGAGGCCGGTGCTGGACATCAATGACGCGGCCTCGGTGGCAGACTGGCTGCTGGCGCAGGAAGAGCGCTTTGTCTACGATCCGCAGCGCCACCTGCCGGCAGCCTGAGTCGGTTGCGGCGTGCTGGCAGCGGCCGCTGCATGGTTGGCGCCAAGCCGATAAGATGGGCTGTTGTTGACGCCCGCCGTCGCAGATTTCCGTTCCCGCCGTTTCGTTTGAGCCCGTCCATGCCACAAGCCACCCGTAGCCGCCCGTCACTGCAGCCGCTGGACGAGGCGCTGGCCGCGCTGCTCGCGCATGCGGAGCCGGGACTGGAGCGCGAGCGGGTGTCCGCCCTTGACGCCGACGGCCGCGTGCTGGCAGAAGACGTGGTCTCGGCGCTGGACGTGCCGCCGCAAGACAACAGCGCCATGGACGGCTACGCCGTGCGCGTGCAGGACTGTGCGTCCGGGCACGCGGAATTGCCGGTATCGCAGCGCATCGTCGCGGGCAGCAGCGGGGTGGCGCTGGCGCCGGGTACGGCAGCGCGGATTTTTACCGGCGCCCCGATCCCACCGGGTGCCGATGCGGTCGTCATGCAGGAAGACACCGAGTCGCTGGACGCCGGCGCCCGCGTGCAAATCAACGTGGCGCCCGCGGCGGGCAGCGCGATCCGCCGCGCGGGAGAAGACATACGCAGGGGTGCGGTGCTCTTGCCCCGCGGCACGCGGCTGACGCCGGCATCGGTTGGCCTGGCGGCCGGAATAGGCCTGGCGCAGCTCCCCGTGGCGCGGCGCCCGCGCGTGGCGCTGCTGCAAACCGGAGACGAACTGGTCACGCCGGGCACGGTGGCGCCGCAGGACATGAAGCCGGGTGCCATCTACAACAGCAACCGTTTTTTCCTGCGCGCGCTGCTGCAGCGCCTGGGCTGCGAAATCAATGACCGGGGCGTCGTGCCGGACGACCGGGACGCCACGCTGCGCGCGCTGGCGGACGCGGCTGCCGACAGCGACGTCGTGCTGACCAGCGGGGGCGTGTCGGTGGGCGACGAGGACCACGTCAAGCCGGCGGTGAAGCAGCTGGGGCAGCTGGACCTGTGGCAGCTGGCGATCAAGCCGGGCAAGCCCTTTGCCTACGGGCAGATCCGGCAGCCAGCGCATGCCGTGCACTTCATCGGACTGCCGGGCAATCCCGTGTCCAGCTTCGTGACGTTCCTGCTGCTGGTGCGGCCGTTCCTGCTCAAGCTGCAGGGTGCGACCGATGTCTCGGCACCCATGCTCTCGCTGCGCGCGGATTTTTCGCATACGCGGGTCATAGGCCGGCGCGATTTCCTGCGCGCGCGCCGCAACGAAGGCGGCGGGCTGGAGCTGTTCCCCAACCAGAGCTCGGGCGTACTCACGTCCATGCACTGGGCCGACGGCCTGGTCGACAAGGCCGCGGGCTCTGCGATCCACGTCGGTGACGTCGTTCCCTTTCTTCCCTTTTCAGCCTTGTTGTCATGACCGAGCACACGTCCAAAGCCGTTACCGTGCGTTATTTTGCCGCCGTGCGCGAAGCGCTGGGCACCGCCAGCGAGCAGGTCCAGACCGGCGCGGACACCGTGGAGGGGCTGCGCGACGAGCTGCGCGCGCGCGGCGGCACCTGGGCCGAGCAGCTGGCGCCGGACAAGGCCGTGCGCGTGGCACTCAACCAGACCATGCTGCGCGACGACAGGCCGTTGGCCGACGCCGACGAAGTGGCGTTCTTCCCGCCGGTGACGGGCGGCTGATTGCTGCCGGGCCGGAGTACGTGCGTGAAGAAGCCGGCATCCGTTTGCATCCAGCACGCAGATTTTGACGTGGCCGCCGAAATGGCGGCGCTGCGTGCAGGCAACGCCCGCGTGGGCGCCGTCTGCAGTTTTGTCGGTACCGTGCGGGATCGCCACGCGGGTGACGCGCAGGGCCAGGTCAGCGCGGTCGAGCTCGAGCACTACCCGGGAATGACCGAAAAGGCCATCGCCGCCATGATGGCCGAGGCGCAGCAGCGCTTTGACATCCTGGGTATCCGTGTGGTGCACCGCGTGGGACTGTTGCGGCCGCTGGACCAGATCGTGCTGGTGGCGGTCACGTCCATGCACCGGCACCAGGCGTTCCAGGCCTGCGAATTCCTCATGGACTACCTGAAAACGCAGGCGCCCTTCTGGAAGAAGGAAACCACGCCAGCGGGCACGCGCTGGGTCGATGCCCGGGTCAGCGACGACGCGGCGCTGGCGCGCTGGGGGCTGGACCTGAAAAATGCCTGAGGCGCGGGAGGGCGGCCGGCACCGCGTCGCGCCAAGCCATCAGCCCGCAAAGGGTTTGCCCGCGCCGCTACACTACGCGGGGTCAGTGGGAAGTGAAATCTGGGAAGTGGAATCTGTATGAGCGTTGAAACAAGCGAGCTGCAGCAGGCACTGGCCGCCGTGACCGACCCCAACACCGGCAAGCCGTTCGGCGAGGAGCCGTTCAGGAACCTGGAAGTCGACGGCGGCAACGTTGCCTTTGAGTGCGAATTGGGCTACCCGGCCAGGAGCCAGTTCGCCGAGCTGCGCCAGCTGCTGATTGCGGCGGCAAAGAACGTTGCCGGCGTCGAGAATGTCTCGGCCAGCGTCGTGACCCGCATCCAGGCGCGTGCATCGAACCGGGGCGCGGCGATTCCGGGCGTCAAGAACGTGATTGCCGTGGCCTCCGGCAAGGGCGGCGTGGGCAAGAGCACCACCGCGACCAACCTGGCACTGGCGCTGGCGGCCGAGGGCGCGGTCGTGGGCATCCTGGATGCGGACATCTACGGCCCCAGCCAGCCGCTGATGATGGGCGTGAGCGGCCGCCCGACCAGCCCGGACGGCAAGAGCATGGAGCCGCTGCACAACTACGGCGTACAGGTCAACTCCATAGGCTTCATGGTCGAGCCGGACCAGGCCATGATCTGGCGCGGCCCCATGGCCACGCAGGCGCTGGAGCAGCTCATGCGCCAGACCAACTGGCGCGACGTGGATTACCTGGTGGTGGACATGCCGCCGGGCACCGGCGACATCCAGCTGACGCTGACGCAGCGCGTACCCGTGACCGGCGCGATCATCGTGACGACGCCGCAGGACATTGCCCTGGCCGATGCGCGCAAGGCGGTGACCATGTTCGAGAAGGTGGGCGTTCCCATCCTGGGCCTGGTCGAGAACATGGCCATGCACGTGTGCTCCAACTGCGGCCAGGTCGAGCACATCTTTGGCGCCGATGGCGGCCGGCGCTACGCGGAGGAAAAGGGCCTGGCCTACCTGGGCGCATTGCCACTGGCCATGTCCATCCGCGAACAGACCGATTCAGGCAACCCGACCGTGGTGGCCGAGCCCGATGGCGAGATTGCCGGGATCTACAAGGACGTGGCGCGCCAGGTCGCGATACGGATCGCGACGCAGGCCGTCGAGTTTCCAAGCAAGCTGCCGACCATCAGCATTTCGCAGGACTGACTCTCGGGGCCGCTGTGTGGCCAGGGGCGTGATAGCCACCGCCGTCCCAGCTCCGCCACATCGGCCTGCAGAAGACCGTTGGGCGTCCAGCGAATAGGCCGTCCAGCGTCCGGCGAGTCCGGATGACAGATGACCTCGGCCCTTGCGGGCCTTGGATGAAAGCCGCCCGCGGCGGCTCATGATGAATCATGGCGGCGCAGCCGCAGTCATTGCCGCCGCACAGCGGCGGGATCATCCGTCATGGACGCTCAACGCTCAACGGCTTCTTTTCGGCAAACAGGTCGCTGTCCGTGCGCAGCCGGTGCGTGTCGCCAACGCGCTGTGTCAGCCGCATGCGGTCGAAGTACTCAAGGATCTGGATGGCGCGCTTGCGCCCGAGCCCGGTGGCGTCGCGGAAAGGGCCGGCCTGTATGCCGTTGTTTCCGGCGGCGTCGATCTGGCGCGCAATCGCGGCCAGCCGGTGCATGGTCTCGGGCAGGAAGTACAGGTCCTTGACCACCTGATACAGCTCGCCGCGGCGGGCCAGCCGCGCCAGCGTGGTCCGCATGATGGTCTCGCTATCGCCGGTGTCTCGCGCCAGGTCGCGGACCCAGGCGCCCTGGAACGCGGCCTCGCGCAGTGCAGGCGCAATTTTCTCGGCAATGCGCGTTTCCGTGGCCGACAGCGTGACGGCGTGCGAGGGCAGGTGCACGATGGGGCCATGCGCGTGGAGTTCCCCGGTCCGTGCCAGCCGGTCCAGCAGGCTGTCCCACAGCGGCGCCGGCAGCCGCGGCGCCACCAGGCGCCGCAGCCGGGCGCGGTCCGGGCCCAGCTCGTCGGGATGCTGCTGGTGAAACGCCTGCAGCGTGGCCCGTGTTTGCCGGCCCAGTTCCTCTGCCTGCCGCACGCCCAGCGCGAAATGTCCGCCGGCCAGACTGTTGTCTGCATTGTCCCCTTCCTGGGGCAGCTCGTGCAGGCCGGCTGCTGCCGTGAACTGCCGGATGTCGACGCCCCAGGGTGCCACGGCAAGCAGCGCCTGCAGGCGTTCGGTGGCAGCCGCGTGGCCCATGGCCTGCAGCGCAAGCAGGCGTTGCTTGCCGCGCCGGTAGCGCGTGGGTGCAAGCGGGTCCAGGACCACCGCCCCGGCCAGCGTCTGGTTGGCTGCCGTGTCGCGCAGCAGCAGGCGCTCGCCCCACCAGGCACCCACATCGGCTTGCAGCACCAGCTGCGCCAGCGCGGTCTGGCCGGGCTCCAGGGTTTCGCGGTCCAGCAGTGCCACGGCCGCCGCCACGCGCGCCGTCCCCAGGTGCGCCTGTACGTGCGCGCCGGAGCGCAGGGTGCGGTCCGCGCCCTGCCACAGCGTGAGACGCGTGTCCAGCCGGCCGCTTTGCAGCGCCACGGCGGGCGCCACCAGCCATTGGCCGCGCTGCACCTGCGCCAGCTCGATGCCTGCGAGCGCAACCGCGCAACGCTGCCCGGCGTGCGCGCTGGCGACCGCCTGGTCTTGCGCGTGGACGCTGCGCACGCGCAGGCGTGCTGCCGCAGACCGGGCCGCTGGCACCAGCGCCAGCTCGTCATTGACCGCCACGCGGCCCGCATGGACGGTGCCGGTGACGACGGTGCCAACGCCCCGCAGGCTGAACGCGCGGTCTATGGCCAGTCGGAATGCGGGCGCCGCTGCCCGGTCGCCGGCGTGCTCGGCCAGGCGGTCGGCAGCAGCCAGGAGCAGCGCCCGCAGCTGGCCGATGCCGTCGCCCTGTTGCGCCGAGACGGCCAGGATGGGCGCGCTAGCGAGCGGCGTCCCGGCAATGAGTCCGGCCATCTGCTCGCGTACGGCGGCCACGCGCCCGGCATCGGCGCGATCGGTCTTGGTGATGACCACGGCGCCCTGCGTGATGCCCAGCAGCGAGAGGACGGCCAGGTGTTCGCGCGTCTGCGGCATGGGCCCGTCGTCTGCCGCGACCAGCAGCAGGGCCAGGTCCATGCCGCTGGCGCCGGCCACCATGGTGTGCACCAGGCGCTCGTGGCCCGGCACGTCGACGAAGGCGATGCGCTCGCCTGCCGGCGTGTCCATGAACGCGTAGCCCAAGTCTATGGTCAGGCCGCGCCTCTTCTCTTCGGGCAGGCGATCCGCGTCCGTGCCGGTGAGCGCGCGCACCAGCGTGGTCTTGCCGTGGTCGATGTGCCCGGCAGTGCCCACGATCACGGCGCGGCGTCCAGTTGCAGCACGGCAAGCTGCGTGGTCAGCGCGCCGGCGTCTTCCAGGCAGCGCAAGTCCAGCAGCAGCGCGTTGTCGTGAATGCGGCCAATCACCGGCACCGGCAGCATGCGCAACGCGCGGGCCAGGCCAAGCAGCGCGCGGCCGCTGCCCTGGCTCGTGCCGGGAGCG
Source organism: Ottowia sp. (assembly GCA_023228705.1). GTDB lineage: Bacteria > Pseudomonadota > Gammaproteobacteria > Burkholderiales > Burkholderiaceae_C > Ottowia. Next base: position 47,284 of record JALOAS010000011.1, read on the forward strand.
ATGGCGATTCCGCGCGATGCCAGCCGCTGCGTGGGCAGCGAACCGGAGCCGATCTGGCTCTGCAGCGGCACGATGCCTGCCGTGAACGCTGGCGCCAGCCGCGCCTGCAGCGGTGCCAGGACCTCGCGTGCCGTGGCATCGATGTCGGCCAGGGGCCGCGCGAGCAGCCGCAGCGTTGGCAGCTCCGCTGCCAGCCGCTCCGGCCGCAGGTACAGTCGCAGCGTGGCGTCCAGTGCGGCCAGCAGGAGCTTGCCCACGCGCAGCGCGCGCTTCATCGGGTGGCGACGAATGCGCGCAATGAGGTCGCTCCGGCCCACGATGAATCCGGCCTGCGGCCCGCCCAGCAGCTTGTCGCCGCTGAAGGTCACGATGTCGCATCCGGCTTGCAGCATCTGCTGCGGCGTGGGCTCGGGCGGCAGGCCCCAGGCCGCCAGGTCGACAAGCGCGCCGCTGCCCAGGTCGCTGACCAGCGGCAGGGCGCGCGCCCGGGCCAGCTGGCTGAGTGCGGCTTCGTCGACGCTGGCGGTGAAGCCCTCGATGCGGTAGTTGCTGGTGTGCACCTTCATCAGCAGCGCCGTCTGTGCGGTGATGGCCTGCTCGTAGTCGTACAGGTGCGTGCGGTTGGTGGCGCCCACCTCGACCAGCCGGGCGCCGGCGCTTTGCATGACCTCGGGCAGGCGGAACGAGCCGCCGATCTCGACCAGTTCGCCACGCGAGACGACGACCTCGCGGCCCTGGCCCAGTGCCGCCAGCGTCAGCAGGACCGCGGCCGCGTTGTTGTTGACCACCGTGGCGGCTTGTGCTCCCGTGAGCTGGCACAGCAGGCCCTCGATGAGGCTGTCCCTGTCGCCACGCTCGCCCGTGGCCAGGTCGTATTCCAGGTTGGTCGCGCCGCCCGCGATGTCCCGCATGTGCTGCAGCGCGGCCTCGGGCAGGCGGGCGCGGCCCAGGTTGGTGTGCAGCACCGTGCCGCTGAGGTTGAGAACGGGGCGCAGCTGCAGCCGCAGTTGCTCGTCTATGCGCTGCGCCAGCGCCGCATGCAGCCGGGCGGGCGCGAGCTGGCTGGGCAAGAGCGCGCCGGCCAGTGCCTGCTCACGCAGGCGCTCCAGCAGCTGGCGTGCTTGCGCCGTGACCAGCGTCTTGCCGTGCTGCGTGGCCAGCGCAACAACGTCTGGCTGCCGCAGCAGCCTGTCCAGCGCCGGCAGCTGTTGCGGCGTGACCGCTTTTTCCAGGGGAGGGGGGGTTGCCGCCGAACCGTGGACCACGGACTCTTCGGGTGTTGCCATCAGGCCTCCTCGACTTGCGGCTGGTTCTCGCCAAACAGCAGCAGCAGGTTGTTGCCGTAGCGGATGTACCCGGCGTCCGATGTCAGCAGGTCCAGCGTCAGCGACGCCAGGTCATCGGCCATGGGCTCGATCTGCGGATCCAGGTCCATGTGCATGGTTTTGAGGTAATGCTGGCATTTGTCGCAGGTTTCTGCCTCGATGACAGCGCGCTTGTCTCCCAGCTCTTGCTGCTCGATGGGTTGCAGCGAGCGGAACCGGATGCTCTCCAGGCTGCTGCAGTGCGTGCATTTGACGCGCATGAAATGCCATTGGCTGCTGCACAGGCTGCAGACCAAGTATCGCTGGCCCTCCAGCTTGCCGCGGATGCGCGTGATGCTGACCGCGGGCAGGCTGCCACAGCAGGGGCAGCGGTTGGGCTCGAACGGGATGTGCCAGGCGCCGGGGTTGCTGACCGCGGTTGCTGCAGCCAGGTGGGTCCAGTACAGCTGCAGGCCGGCGGCGATCAGCGGTGCCGTCGCCATGTCCAGCCCGAGCGTGATGCCGGCCAGCAGCCTTTCCGCCTGCTGCTCCAGCGTTTCCACGGGGAGGTCGCGCACGCGCTGGATGCCGTCACGCGCCGGGCTGTCGGCGGGCAGCTTCTCCAGGACCTGCGCCAGCAGCAGCTGCAGCTGCGCGCGCCAGGCGGGATCGCGCTGCCACTGGCCGGTGGCCAGCAGCGGTGTGCTGTTTTCGCGCGCCGCGGCCACCTGCTCATCATCTGGCAGCGGCACCTGCGGGTGGTTTTGCAGCAGCTCGTGCTGTGCTTCACAGATGACGGCCAGCAGCATCAGGTAGTCGCGCATGGCGTGGCCGGCGGCCTGCTGCCGCAGGCGCAGCGCGCGGTCTGCAAACACGCTGGCCGGCTTGGGCAGCAGCAGCGGGGGGATCTTGACATCGGCCCGGCGTGCGATCTCTTCAGGTGTCAGCGTGCGCGTGCCGTTGGTGGAAGCGCTTTTGGATTTCACGATAAAAAATGGCTGCTGCCGAGATCGCTCTCAGTCAGCAGCTCCTGGATGGTGTGATGGGAGGCGGATCGCCGTGGCGATGACGCCTGGCTCAGAGCTTGAGAATGAATTGATCGCGCCCGAGAGGATCGCCAAAGCCCGTCCAATCAAGACGCAAAGCGCAGGCATAGCCTGGGCTATGGCGAGCATTTGCAACGCGGAGTGGGCGGGTTTGGGCGGTCAAAGCGGGCATGAGGGATTCTTTCTCAAGCTCTCAGGCCTGCTTCTTGGTCTCTTCCTCGTACCACTTGGGGTGATGGTAACGGGCCCAGCCCGTGCTGACATTGCCGCGGATCATAGCGCGGAAGGTGCCCTTGACCCAGATCGCCGCGTAGATGTGCACGAGGATCGTGAGGACAAAGACAAACGCTGCCAGCGCGTGAAGAACCAGCATGAAGCGTTGCAGCGGGATGGAGAAGCTGCTGGCGAACCAGGCCTGCCAGAACGTAATGCCGGTCAGCAGCAGCACCAGCAGGCTCAGGGCCGACATCCAGAACACCACCTTTTGACCCCCGTTGAACTTGCCCATCGGCGGCATCTGGCTGGGGTCGCCGCCGCGAATGAGCGTGCCGGCCTTGCCGACCCACTGGCTGTCTTCCTTGCGCCAGGCGTTGGCGCCGGCTGCCATGAAGAACATGAACAGGAAGAGCACGAACATCGCGATCCCCAGGTAGGGGTGCAGGATGCGCGTCCACTGCGGGCCGCCAAACAGGTGGGTGAAGAAGAACAGGCTGGGATGGAACAGCGCGAACCCGGACAACCCGGCCAGGAAGAACAGGATGGCCACGGACCAGTGGTTGGCCCGCATCGAAGGGCTGTGCCGTTCAATATAACGTTTTTTCATGACCATCTCCTCTAGGCGTGGGGTGCATCCGACGGCGCGTCATCGGGCCGGGCTGGCGGGGGAGCGGTGTCCGTTGCGAGCCGGTCTTTTTCTTCCTCTTCCTCGGGCACTTCCAGCGGTCCGCGCTTGACGTAGTGGAAGAAGCCGGCCAGCGCCGCCACGCCAACCGCCGCCAGCGCGATGGGTTTGGATGCCCCCTTCCAGAATCGGACCATGGGCGAGATCACCGGGTCGCGCGGCAGGCCGGTCAGCTCCGGCTTGTCGGCGTGCTTGAGCACGTACATGACGTGCGTGCCGTCAACGCCGGGCGGATCGTAGAGGCCCGCGTTGTCGTAGCCGCGGTCCTTGAGGTCGACGATGCGCTCGTCGGCGTACTCGATCATGTCTTCCTTGGTGCCAAACTGCAGCGCGCCGGTGGGGCAGGCCTTGATGCAGGCCGGCTCCAGCCCCACGCCCACGCGATCCGAGCACAGCGTGCACTTGTAGACCTTGTTGTCCTTGGTGCTCAGGCGGGGCACGTCAAACGGGCAGCCCTTGATGCAGTAGCCGCAGCCTATGCAGTGCTCGCTGATGAAGTCGACGATGCCGTTGGCGTACTTGATGATGGCACCCGGAGACGGGCAGGCCTTGAGGCAGCCCGGGTCCGCGCAGTGCATGCAGCCGTCCTTGCGGATCAGCCATTCCAGCGAGCCTTCCTCCTTCTCGTTCTCGACCTCGAAGAAGCGCATCACGGTCCAGCTGTCCGGCGTGAGGTCGGTGGGGTTGTCGTACACGCCGACGTTGGTCCCCACCTCGTCGCGCAGGTCGTTCCACTCCATGCACGCCACCTGGCAGGCCTTGCAACCTATGCAGGAGGAGATGTCAATGAGCTTGGCAACCGCCGGGACCTTGTCGCGTATCTGGGGCGGCGGCGTGGTCGTGGCCGACCGCAGCACGATATCTTGTGTTTGCAGACTGGACATGACTACGCCTTCTCGATGTTGACCAGGAATGCCTTGAACTCGGGCGTCTGCACGTTGGGATCACCCACGAAGGGCGACAACGCGTTGACCAGATACCCGGGCTTGGTGGCGCCGGTGTAGCCCCAGTGGATGGGCAGGCCGACCAGGTGCACCGGGCCGCCTTCGCACTGGAACGGCTTGATGCGCTTGGTGACCACGGCCACGGCAACAACTTCACCGCGGTTGCTGGTCACGCGCACCTTGTCGCCGCGCTTGATGCCTTTCTCCTTGGCCAGCTCCTCGCTGATCTCGACGAACTGCTGGGGTTGCACGATGGCGTTGAGCTCGACGTGCGTGGTCCAGTAGTGGAAGTGCTCGGTGAGGCGGTACGTGGTCGCCGCGTACGGGAACTCGTCGCGCTTGCCAAATGCATCCATGTCGCTCTCAAAGACACGGGCAACGGGGTTGCTCATGGCCTTGGGGTTGTCCGGATACATGAGGTTCTTCTCCATGGGAGATTCGAACGGCTCGTAGTGCGTGGGGAACGGGCCATCGGCCATGCCGACGGCATGCAGGTGCGCCACGCCCTCCTGGGTCATGATGAACGAGCCCATGCCCATGTCCGGCGCCGCGTCCGCCTTCATGTCCGGCACGTCGGCACCGGTCCAGCGGCCGGCTTCCTCGTCCCAGTACACGTACTTCTTGTTGGGCGACCATGGCTTGCCATCCTTGTCGGCGCTGGCGCGGTTGTACAGGATGCGCCGGTTGGCCGGCCACGAGTAGCCAAACTCCTGGTACACGCCCCAGCCCGAGGGGTCGTTCAGGCTGCGCCTGGCCGAGTTGTTGCCCTTCTCGCTCCAGACGCCGCAGTACAGCCAGTTGCCGCAGGAGGTGGAGCCGTCGTCGCGCAGCTCGCCAAAGCCGGTCAGTTGCTGGCCCTTCTTGTAGAGCACCTTGCGCGGCTCCCACGGCTTGTCGGGGTTGGCCGGCGCCAGCACGTCGGTGACGGCCTTGCCGCTGAACTCCTTCATCAGCTCCTCGGCGCTGGGCTCGGTGGGTATCGTGTAGTCCCAGGTGAGGTTGAGGATGGGGTCAGGGAAGGCGCCGCCCTCATCGCGGTACATCTGACGCAGCTTGGTGAACAGGCGCGCGATGATTTCCGAGTCGATCTTGCCCTCGCCGGGAGGCGGCAGGGCTTGCTCCTTCCAGATCGCCACCCGACTGGAGTTGGTGAACGAGCCTTCCTCCTCGGCCGAGCAGTTGGCCGGCAGGCGGAACACCTCGGTCTGGATGTCCTCGGACTTGACGTCGTTCTGGGGGCCGTAGTTCTTCCAGAACTCGACCGTCTCGGTCGTGAGCGG
>JALOAS010000099.1 GCA_023228705.1 Ottowia sp.
GCCCAAACCCGCCCACTCCGCGTTGCAAATGCTCGCCATGGCACGGGCCATGCCTGCGCTTTGCGTCTTGATTGGACGGGCTTTGGCGATCCTCTCGGGCGCGATCAATTCATTCTCAAGCTCTGAGCTTGAGAAAGAATCCCTCATGCCCGCTTTGCACGCCAATTGAAACGACTTGCAAAAGCGGGATCCGCCCAACCCGCCAGCGCCCGGCCCGCTGGCAGACGCTATACACTCTGAGCCCATGACCGCCAACCCGCATCGCAAACACCTGGTTTTGCTTGGCGCCGGCCGTGCCCATATCCTGGTCCTCAAGGGCCTGGCCAGACGTCGCCGCAGCGACCTGGCCGTCACGCTGGTGACGCCTGCGCCCTACTACATCGCGCCCGAGCTGCTGCCGGGATACGTGGCGGGCGACCATGCGCTGGAAGAATTTCGCATCCCGCTGGACGAGCTGGTCGAGGCCAGCGGCGTCACGTTCGTGCCGGCGCATGTCTACTCGCTGGACCCCAACGCACGCCGCGTGCAGCTGTCCAGCGGCGATGCGCTGCCCTACGACGTGCTTTCGGTCAACGTCGAACCTGCGGTCGAGCGCGAGCAGTTGGAGCAACGCATTCCCGGCGTGCGCGAGCATGCGCTGTTCACGCATCCGGCTGAAATGTTCATCCGCCTGTGGCCGCAACTGCTGGCGCTGGCGCAACAGCGGCCGCTGCAGGTGGCGGTCATGGCCGGAGACCTGCGCGGCATCGAGTTGGCCATGTCGGCAGCGCACGCGGTTGCCGCGCCGCACGGCAGCCGGGTCACGCTGGTCACGGGCAGCAACCCGCCGCTCAAGCGCCTGCCGGTCGCGCTGCAGCGCAAGCTGGCGCACCGCCTGGAGCAACTGGAAATCACCGTCATCCACGACGACTGCGTCGGCGTCCAGGACCAGGCCGTGCAGCTGGCCAGCGGCGCCACGCTGGTTTGCGACGCGCCCATCATGACCACCACGGCGTCCACCCCGCTGTGGCTGGCTCAATCGGGACTGGAGCTGGACGAAGCTGGGCAGCCCGTGCTCAACGAGCGCCTGCAGAGCAACAGCCACCGGCAGGTGTTCATCGCACCGTACCACCCGCCCATGGAAGCCGGCGTTGCGCTGGAATCGAACCTGCAGGCCGCCATCACCGGCGGGACCTTCAAGAAGGTGGCACTGCACACGCGGCGCCTGCCCACGATCAGCTGTGGCAGCCAGCACGCAATCGCCAGCTGGGGCCCGCTCGCGCTGGGTGGGCACGAGGTCTGGCGCTGGAAAACCCGCCGCGACCGGAACAACCTGGTGCTGCTGTTCGACCTGGCGTAGGCAGGCGGCCGCACCTGCCATGCCTGCCTCCGACAAACAGCGGTCGCGGCAGCGTCCGGGCCCCGGCGTGCCGGACGCCAGCCAGGCGCATGCAGGCGGTCCGGACGCCAGCATGCGCCACTACGCGTTGCTGTTTGCTGCCGCGGAGCGTCGCGCGGCTGCGCAGGCACTGTTTGCCTTTTTTGACGAGGTACACGGCATTGGCGACAGCGTCAGCGAACCGCACGTTGCATCGGCCAAGCTGGCCTGGTGGCAGACCGAGATCGACCATGGCTACCACGGGCTCCCCACGACGCATCCGCTCATGGCCCGCCTCATGCCGTACCTGCGACACCATGGCATAGAGCAGCGTCACCTGCTGGCCATGGTTGAAGGCAGCGACATCAAGGCCGGGCAAGACGCCTACGCCACGTTTTCCGACCTGACGCGCTATTGCGCGCTCAGCGGCGGCGCGCTGTGGGAAGCGCTGTCCGGATTCTTCGGCCCGCCGTCCTGGCGCATCACCCGCTACGCGCGCACGCTGGGGCAGGCGCTGCAGTTGACGCGCATCATCCGCGATGTCGGCCACGACGCACACCATGGCCGCATCTTCCTCCCGGTGGACGAGCTGCAGCAGTTTGGCGTCGACATGGAAGACATCCTCGATGGCAAGCACGGCGACGGCCTGCGCCGCCTGCTGCAGTTCCAGGCCGAACGGGCGCGCACCCTCTTCGACGAGGCGATCGGCCACCTCCAGGCCGACGGCCAGCTGCAACCGCACAAGCCGGGCCTGATCATGACCAGCCTGTACCGCCGCCTGCTCGACCACATGGAAAAGCACGACTTCCCGGTGCTCGCGCAGCGCCCGGACCTGCTGCCGCTGCGCAAGTTCTGGCTGGCCTGGAAAATGCAGGCGCTGGGACGGTTTTAGCCGAGCATCCGTGTATAGGCGAAGAGCTGCCTCAGGGTCGGTGTTCCGCATCGCTGGCAGGAGAACGGGAACGAAGGTCAGCGGCCGCATCCATCAACTGGCCGCCGTGCACAGCGATGGCGGCGCAGCGCTTGCCTTTCCTCCGGGCACGCTGCGCACCCGGACGCGCCTGGACCGGGCCCTATTCGTCGCAGCCTACCTTGCCGTCGGCGCGGGCCGACCACCACACCGGCAACATGTGCCAGGCCAGCAGCGCAAACGCCGCGCACCAGAGCAACGCCGCCGCATACATCCAGGTGGCGTTGCCCGTCAGATAGGTCCAGGCGCGACAGAGCGCTGCCAGCATGATGAGCAGCGAGCCAAAAATGGGCCACACGTGCTCGCGCTTGTCCAGCCCGCTGTGCGTGTATCCGGCTATGACCATCACCAGGTAGATGGCCAGGCCTATGGCCCCCACTGTGAGCAGGTGCGTGCCCGCGCCGGTGCTGATGCGGTCCGACAGGATGGCAAGGCCGATCAGGGCATAGCCGGCAGCCATGAAGGCATAGACCGCGTACAGCAGCAGCGGCCAGCGGCGCAGCAGCGCGCGGCCCACATGCCAATCGCCCATCAGCGCGAGCACCGCGGCGGCCGCGGCCAGCGCCAGCCAACCGCTGACCGTGGCCAGCGGCGCCCACATTGGCGTGGCCCACTGCACCAGCGTGAACAGCGCAATGCACAGCAGCGCCATGTTGCGCCGCGGGGGCCGGGCGACGTAAGGCGGGATGTCTTCATCCGGCCTGGCAGCGGCAACCCGGTCCACCTCCGCGTTGACGATGCGCATGGAAATGCGGCTGAGCGCAACGATGATGAGCATCTGCACCAGTCCCAGCAGCGCCCGCAGCCAGCGCATGGGGTCCGCGCTGCCGGCCAGCGCGGACCAGTAGAAGCCGACCATGCAAGAGCCCATGGCGGCCAGCGTCCAGGCAAAGCCCATGTGGCGCCGATCCGGATCGGCCCAGAGCCTGGGCAGGATGGTGGCCGTCAGCAGGCCAACAAAACCCAGCTGCGCGAGCGCGGCCACGGCCAGTGCGGCCCAGCCCAGCGCGCCGGAGCTCCAGAACGCCACGCGCCCCAGCAACCACAGCGCCACCAGCTGCGCGCTCACGCGGCGGCAGAAGTCCGGCGTGCGCGTGAATTCTGGCGTGGACGTGAGCACGAACCCGGCGGCTGCGGCCAGCACAAAGCCCAGCAGCAACTCGTGCACATGCCACACAAACGGGCCGCCCGCCACCGGCGGCAGCGGCCAGCCCAGCGCCAGGAAGGCCACCCAGCCCAGCATGAGCAGGAACGCCGCCACCGTGGTCAGCGTGAACAGCGGCCGGAACGCGCACTGCCACAGCGGCTGCTGCAGGCTCGTCAGCACCCGTGCTCCTGCGCTTTCCGGTGCACCGCGGCCAGCACCTGGCCCGTCATGCCGGCCTGCGGCTGCGTGGCGCTGGCACCGGCGGCATCGCCCCTTGCATCGTCCAGCGGCGGCAGCTCAAACGCCTGGCGCACCACGGGCTGCGCCAGCAGCGCGGCGGTCTGCGCGTAGGCCCAGGACTCGCTGCGGCGGGCGGCGGACAGCGCCAGTTCGGCGCGGTAGACCAGCTGCCCCGGCGCGCCGCCCAGGACCAGCACCGTGTCGGCCAGCGTCATGGCTTCCATGAGGTCGTGCGTGATGAGCAGCACGCCCAGCGCGCGTGCCTGCTGCTGCGCGATGAGCAGCGCGTGCATGCTGGTCCTCAGCCCCACGTCCAGCGCGGAAAACGGCTCGTCCAGCAGCAGCAGGTCCGGCTGAAGCACCAGCGCGCGCGCCAGCGCCGCGCGGCTCTGCATGCCGCCGGAGAGCTGGTGCGGATACTGCGCCAGCGCCAGCGCGTCCAGGCCGAGCCGCAGCCCCATGTCCTGCGCCACCCGGCGCCGCTGCCGCGCCGGCAGGCCGCGCGCCTTCAGCCCCAGCGCAATGTTGTCCTGCACTGTCTTCCACGGCAGCAGCCGTGCCTGCTGGAACAGCATGACCGTGTGCGCAAACCGGTTTGTCAGCGTGCCGCCCTGCAGCGTGGCCAGCCCCGCGCACAGCCGCAGCAACGTGGTCTTGCCACAGCCCGATGGTCCCACCAGCGCCACCGTCTGGCCCGGTCGCACCGAAAACGAGATCCCCTGCACCGCCGTGCGCGTCGCGTACGCGTGCTCCACGTCGCGCAGGATGAGACGCGCCTCTGCCGCCGGCGGCTGCACCCTCATCCCGGCTCCCGCCAGCGCTCGACCTCGCGCTTGAACGGCTCCAGCAGCAGGTACTCAAGCGCCAGCAGCAGCAGGACGATGATGCCTATCCACGCCAGCGTGCCGGCCATGTCCAGTTGCGAGCGGCTGGACGCCAGCGCCGCGCCCACGCCGTCGCTGGAAGCCAGCAGCTCGGCCATGACCACCACTTTCCAGGCACTGCCCAGCGCGACGATCCAGCCGGGAAACAGGTAGGACAGCACGTGCGGCAGGTACACGTCCCAGACGCGGTCGCGCCAGCGCAGCCGGTACGCCTGCGCCAGCTCACGCCAGCCGCCGTCCAGCGTGCGCGCACCCTGCAAGGCACTGGCAAAGACCAGCGGGAAGCAGGCGATGAAGACGGTGAATATGGGCGTGCCGTCGCCCACGCCGAACCACAGCATTGCCAGCACCAGCCAGGCTATGGGCGGCGTGCCCAGGAGCACGGTGACCCAGGGCCGGGTCAATACCGACGCCGTGACCGAGACTCCAGCGGCCACGCCCAGCAGGCTGCCCACGCTGATCGCCAGCGCAAGGCCCAGGAACGCACGCCGCGCGGTGATCGCAAGCTGCGCCAGCAGCGGGCCGCCGGCAGTGCCCAGCTCAGCCAGCGTCCGCGCCGCGTCCATGGGCGTGGGCAGGATGAGCGGCCCGTAGTACGCCGCCAGCAGCTCCCACAGCGCCATGCCCAGCAGCAGGCTGGCAATGGCGCCCCAGCCGCTCCACAGGTACGCGGGCGTGCCGGCGAGCCGGTGCCAGATCGCGCTCATGGCCTCAACCCCGGATGCCTGCCGCGCCGCTCAGGCGCCGTAGTAGAAATCATCCCCCGGCAGCTTGCCGCCTATCAGCCCGGGCTCGCGCTCGGCCAGCTTCTGGTAGAAGAACTCCAGATCGGGACGCGCGTCGGCCGCGGTCACGAACTCGGCCTGGACGGCACGGATGGAATCGGCCACGCCCTCGGGCGTGAGCATGGATATGCGCTCGGCCACGACGCGCCCGCATGCGTCGGCGTTGGCGCTGCACCACTGCAGCGCCTGGGCATGCGCCTGCTCGAAGCGCTGGATGAGCGCCGCGTCTTCCATGCGCTGGCCCAGCACCACGATTCCGGCCTGCGGGATGCGCGCGTCCCGATCAAACACCCGCCCCCACTCTGCCTGCAGATCCACGCTGCGGTACAGCTGCGGCGCGATGATCTTGACCGGCAGCGACCGGGACTTGATGAACGCCATGGAAATGGCCGGCTCGGCCAGCAGCGCCTGGTCGGCGCGGCGCGTGAGCAGCAGCTGCATGGCATCAATGGGCGTGGCCACGTAGCGCAACCGGATGTCCTCGCCCACCCGCAAGCCCTGTTTTTCCGCCAGCGTCTGGAAGATGATGTCGGGCATGTCGCCGCGAAACGGCATGACCAGCTCCTTCCCCACCAGGTCCGCCAGCGTTTTCATTCCCTCGTCGCGCGAGACGATGCTGAGGATGCCCCAGGTGTTGATGTCCAGGAGCTTGAGCGGCACGCCGCGGTTGTACAGGTTGGCCGCCACGTTGCTGGGCATGGCCATGAAATCGGCCTGGCCGCCCAGCGCCAGCGCGCGCAGCTGGTCCGGGTCCTTCCACTCGGCAAATTCAACGTGCCCGGCCACGTCGGCCAGGGCATCGCTCTGCACCATGCGGATCAGCGGGTTGGAGACACTGGCCATGGGCCCGCCCAGCACGAGCCGGTCCAGCCTGTGCTGCGCCCACGCCGGCACGGCCAGCGGCAGGCTGGCCGCCGCAGCAGCAGCAAGCAGCCGCCGCCTGTTCATGCGCGTGTCCTGGTTCATGATGGCCTTCCTCAAAACCGCCCCTGCCATGCAAGGTACAGGCTGCGCCCCGGCGCCTTGATTTCCTGGCCGCTGATGCCCTCGGTCAGGTGGTCATGGTAGCGCTTGTTGCCCACGTTGAGCACAGCCAGGCGCAGGGTGTGGTCTTTGCCGGGATGCCAGCTTGCGCCCACATCCAGCACGCCATAGCCGGGCGTGGCGTTCTCCCCGCCCCGCGTGAAACGCGTGGCCACCCGCGTTTGCCTGCGCACCAGCAGCGCACGCGCATCGAGCGTCCACTGCGGCGCGATGCGTCCCTCCCAGCCCAGCGTGACGAAGTCCGCGGGCATCTGGAACAGCGGTTCGTCCAGGTCCCGGTTGGATCCGCGCACCCTTGAATAGCCCGCGCTCAGCCGGTGTCCGGGCGCCACCTGCCAGTTGATGCTTGCCTCCAGCCCGCTGAGCACGGCCCGGCCCAGGTTGACCGTCTGCTTGCAGGCAGCAGCCTGCGGCCCACAGGCGGCCATGGCCGCGGGCCCGCTCAGCTGCGCGCCGGTGATGTAGTTGCTGATGCGGTTGCGCCACAGCGCAACGGTGTAGTCCAGGCTGCCGGAATCGCCCTTCACGCCCAGCTCCAGCTGCGTTGCCTTCTCCGGCGCAATCTGCGGGCTGCCGGCCCAGAAGAAGCCGTCCTGGCGCGGGCCGTTCTGGTAACGCTCGCGCAGGTCCGCAGCGCGGAAACCGCGCGCCAGGCCCGCGTACGGACGCAGCAGTGGCGCCACCTCGTAGAGCGCGCCCAGGCTGCCGGACGTGGCGCCATCGCTGCGGTCCATGCCGCTGGTGACGCTGCCATTGTTCATTGCCGCGGCGCTGCCGCGAACGCGGTCGTGGCGCAGGCCTGCCAGCACCTTCAAGCGGCCGAACTGCATGTCGTCCTGGACGTAAAAACCCAGCGCCGACAGCTTGCCGTCATGGAACGGCTTGTTCACCTGCAACTGGTTCAGGTTGGGCGGCCGGGCGGCCAGGCTGCTCGGGTCGGCCTTCATCTGCCAGGCGTTGACGCCAAGCGACAGCAGGTGCTGCGGATGCAGCAGCCAGTCGGCCCTGGCGTCCAGCCCGCTGGTGGCAAAGCTGACGTCGGTCACCGACAGGTCCCGCCCCAGGCCATTGGCCCAGCCGTTGATGCTGCGCCTCATCTCCTGCCGGTACACGCGCAGGTCCAGGTTCAGCGGCCGCTCACCGCTGCCATCGCGGCTGTAGCCCAGCTCGTACAGCGTGCGCGACTGCCTGGGTGAGTGGATGGTCGTGCTGCCGACCATGGGCAGCGGATGCGACCGCGTCGAGCCCGGATACCAGACGTCGCTGTCCTCGTGCCGCTGCAGCGACGCGCGCAACTGCTGCCCGCCGCCCAGGCGGAAGCGGTACTGGCCTATGAAGGCATGGGAGTCGTAGCCGCTGCGCGGAACGCGGCCCGCGGGCTCGCGGTAGTCGCCAGGCCGCGCCAGCGACGCGCCCAGCATCAGCGCATGGTCGGCGCTGCTGGCGTTGCCCACCACTGCCGCGCGCGGCTCGCGCCGCGCGCTGTCGTAGCTCAGGCTGGTGCGCGCCTGCACGCCGGGCTCAAAGCGCGCCTGCGGCAGCCGCACGTTGATCACGCCGCCCAGCGCTCCGGTCCCGTACAGCACCGACGCCGGCCCCTTCACCACCTCCACGCGCTCGGCCAGCCCCAGTGACATGAACGACGCAATGGCGCCCGCCGGCTGCGCAGAGTTGAGCCGCATGCCATCGACCATGAGCACGATGGAATCCTTGCCCAGGCCCCGGATGATGGGGTTGGCGCCCTGCGCGCTGTCGCGCGTCACCGCCAGCCCCGGCTTGCCCCGCACCGCGTCGCCCAGGTTCTGCGCGCCCCAGCGCTGCAGCTCGTCGCGCGCTATCACGGTGGTGGCAATCGGCGTTTCAACGGCTTCGGATTCATAGCCGGTGGCAGTAACCGTGACCGCGGGCAGCGTACCGGCATCCATGGACTGCGCCGCACCGGTCGGCTCCTGTTGACCCCACGCTGACATCTGCGACCCCAGCATCAAACCCGTGCCTGCGGCAGCAAGCCCCAGACGCCACTTCCCGGCAAAAGCCATGTTCCCCCCCAATCTTTGTCGTGGCCCGGGCTCCTCCGCTGGGCGCGTCGACTCCCTGTGGCAAACAGGAAGACAGATGCCAGACACACGGGAGGCAGGCCAGCCAAACCAGCTTGCCGGCAGTATACAGCGAACCAGAATGATTCGCGTTTGCGAACACAATCGTCTGGTGCGATGGCAGATCGTCAAAGGCGGTCAAAGGCGGGATGCACACAGGCCGCTTTGCCGCCTGGCACGGTGACGAGACGGCCGTGGTGAGTCCACCGGCCCTGTGCATCGGGGTGCTTCGCTCAGGGCCTGGCCACGGCGTCGTGCAATGAGCGCGGGCAGCCGCCGCCCTGACGGTGACGCCAGCGATACGGCGCTACATTAGAATGCAGGCTCTGCCCAGCGCGGGTGTAGTTCAATGGTAGAACGGCAGCTTCCCAAGCTGCATACGAGGGTTCGATTCCCTTCACCCGCTCCATGCCTTGCACGTCGCAGCCCGCAGACCCGCAAGCCAGGCCGCGCAGAAAGCACGCCTGCCTGCTGGCCAGACGGCAATTCTTGGTGCCGTGCCGCTGGCTGCCCGCGGCTCAAGCCATGCCGGTCGAGCGCCGCTGCCCGGCTACTGCTCGGCGGCAGCCAAAGATTCTTCTATCCACTGGTCGAACTGCTCCTGGTGGCCCCGGATCCACGCATCGGCGTGGCGTTCGATGTCGGACGTCTTGTTGGCACCCTTTTCCATGGCCATGTTCTGTGCGTTGATGTCCTGCACCGGCAGTTTCATGAGCGTGAACAGCTTCTTGGCAGCCGGGTTGTTGTCAACAAACTTGCGCGTGGCAAGGATGCGCTGCGTGTTCACGACCCAGCCGTAGTTCTTGCCGTTGGGCAGCTCGGTGTCCATGTCTGCCTGCTCGCCGGGCAGCGACGAGAACGGCACCTCCAGCCACACCACGTCCTTGCCCGGGATCAGCATGTTGCTCACCCAGAACGGCGTCCATGTGTAGTACAGGACGGGCTTGCCCTGCCTGTACCGGGCGATGGTGTCGGCAATCAGCGCCGCATAGCTGCCCTGCACATGCGTGACGTGGTCGCGCAGCTTGTAGGCGTCCAGGTGGTGCTCGATGACCGCCTCGCAGCCCCAGCCCGGATTGCAGCCGGTCATGTCCGCCTTGCCGTCGCCGTTGGTGTCGAACAGCGCAGCGATTTCCGGATCCTGCAGCTGGCCGAGGTTGCTGATGCCGTACGCATCGGCCGTCTTCTTGTCGATCACGTAACCCTGCAGGGCATTCTCCGAATACGTGTTGTCCCGCCACATCTTGGCATCGCCGCCGGAGCGCTTGTAGTAGTCGTTGTGCAGAGGGTCCCAGTGGACGGCAAGAAAATCGGCATCACCGTTTTCCAGCGCCAGATAAACGGCACTGATGTCGACTTCCTGGATGGGCGGCGTCGTGTAGCCCAGCCGCTGCAGTCCCTTCATGACGATCAGCGTCTGAAAGGTCTCCTCCGGAATCGTGCTCTTGACAGCCTGCGCCGTGACGCCTTCGCCTGGCAGGTCGGCGGCCCAAGCGGGGGCGGCTAGCCTGAAGTTCGACCACTCAACGAGCACATTTCTCTTAAGTGGCGCGCACTTGGCGGCCAATTGAGGTTCCGGCTTCTGTCTACAACTGGATCTGCTGGAGCAGTTC
>JALOAS010000012.1 GCA_023228705.1 Ottowia sp.
TGCGGCGGCTGATGAAGGTTTGGCGTCAAGCGTTCAGCGTCCAGCGTGTGCCCACCACGCTCAACGCTCAACCTCTTCAAACGCTCAACCTCCCCATCATGGCGGCGCAGCCGCAGTCATTGATGCCGCGCAGCGGCGCGGTCATCCATCATGGGCGCCAACGCCCACCGCTCAACGCCCCGTATCCGCGTCCGGCCCGTACAGCGATCCGCTGCCGTAGGTGCCGGCGTCGTCCAGCTGCTCCAGCGTCATGGAGCCGGCAGCGTCCATGTCCACGGGCCCGTGCTTGGGCAGGCTGCCCGTGACCAGGCCGGGGAAGGCAATGAGAATGCCGACCATGGTCAACTGCAGCACCAGGAACGGGATCGAGCCCTTGTAGATTTGCATGGTGGTGACCGGCGCCATCTTCTTGTGCGTGACCGGGTCGGTGTATTCTTCTTCGGGCGCGACCGAGCGCAGGTAGAACAGCGCAAAGCCAAACGGCGGGTGCAAAAACGACGTCTGCATGTTGATGGCCAGCAGCACGCCAAACCAGATCAGGTCTATGCCCATGTTCTCGGCAATGGGCGCGATGATGGGCACGACGATGAACGACAGCTCGAAAAAGTCCAGGAAAAATGCGAGCAGGAACACCATCAGCATGACGACGATGAGAAAGCCCACGTGGCCGCCGGGCAGATGCTGCATCAGCGACTCGACCCAGCGCGGCCCGTCGGCGGCCTGGAACACCATGCTGAAGACGGTGGCGCCGATGAGGATGAACATGACGAACGACGACAGCTTGGTCGTGACCGTCAGCGCCTGCTTGAACAGGTCAAAGCTGATGCGCCGGCGCGCCAGCGCCAGGATGAGCGCACCCATGGCGCCCATGGCGCCGCCTTCGGTCGGCGTGGCGACGCCCAGGAAAATGGTCCCCAGCACCAGGAAGATCAGCAGCAGCGGCGGGATGAGCACAAAGGTCACGCGCTCGGCCAGCTGCGAGAGCAGCTTCACGTGCGCGACGCGGCTGATGACCGCCACCAGCCAGGCCAGGAACGCGCCGGCGCAGGCGGCAATGACGATTTTCTCGTCGGTGGGCACGGTTTCCACGAGGTGGCCGGTCCACCAGGTCTGTATCGTCGCCAGATGGCGCGCCGTGAGGATGGACACGGCAAACGAGAGCACGAACAGGATGGTCAGCGAGCGGTAGCCGTGGTGCCCGTTGGGCTCCTGGAACGTGCGCGCCTCGGCGGGCAGCGCCGGCGTCGACGCTGGCCGGAACAGCGCCAGCAACCCGACCCAGACCGCGTACAGCGCGACCAGCACGAACGCCGGGACAAACGCGCCGCGGTACATGTCGCCGACGCTGCGGCCGATCTGGTCGGCCAGCACGATGAGCACCAGTGACGGCGGGATGATTTGCGCCAGCGTGCCGGACGCGGCAATGACGCCGCTGGTGAGGCTGCGGCTGTAACCGTAACGCAGCATGATGGGCATGGAGATCAGGCCCATGGAGATCACCGACGCGGAGACGACGCCGGTGGTCGCGGCCAGGAGGGCGCCGACAAAGATCACCGCAAACGCCAGCCCGCCGCGCACCGGGCCAAACACCTGGCCCACGGTGTCCAGCAGGTCCTCGGCCATGCCGCTGCGCTCAAGGATCAGCCCCATGAAGGTGAAGAACGGCACGGCCAGCAGCGTCTCGTTGGCCATGATGCCGATGAGCCGCTCGGGCAGCCAGGCCAGGATGATTGGCGGGAACAGGTCGACGGAAATGCCGAGCACGCCGAAAAACAGCCCGGCGGCGCCCAGGCTGAACGAGACCGGGAAGCCCAGGATCAGGAAACACACCAGCCCGACAAACATGATGGGGGCGAAGTTTGCGGCGATGAAGCTCATGGCAGGCGGGTTCCTTGCGCCAATTCAGCGCTGCTGCGCATCGGCAGGGCCTGCTGGCGGCAGGCCCGTGCTGCTGCGCAGTGCGTCTATGAGTTCCAGCTCTTCGGATTTCTCGCCGTGGTGCTTGCCCAGCGGGTCGGTATCCCTGCCGCGCAGCCAGGCGATGCACTTGATGAGCTGCGACCAGCCCTGCAGCATGAGCAGCGTAAAGCCCACCGGGATCGCGGCCCAGACCGGCCAGCGGATCAGCCCGCCCGGGTTGTTCGACATTTCGCCGGACTGGAACTTGTCAACGAGCATGGGGATGCCCAGGTAGAGCACGAGCAGGCACAGCGGGGTGAGAAACAGCGTCAGCCCGACGATCTCTATCCACACGCGCAGCCGCTTGGGCAGGTGCTCGTTGACGACGTCGATGCGCACGTGCTCATTGGTGAACAGCGTGTACCCGGCCGCGCACAGGAAGGCCCAGGCAAACAGGTACCACTGCACCTCCAGGTAGGCGTTGGAGCTGAAGTTGAACAGCTTGCGCACGACGGCGTTGGCCGCGCTGATCACGGTTGCGGCAAAGATCAGCCAGATCATGGCCTTGCCCACCCAAGTGTTCAGCGTATCGATGGCGCGAGACAGTTTGAGCAGGGGCTCCACGGGCGTCTCCACGAGTATGGCGCGCGAGCGGGCCGCAGCCCCGGCGCACCGATTGCATTTTGTGTAAAAGGGTGTCCATTGTACGGACCGGGCGCCGCCGGCCCGCGTTGTCGCGCGTTCGCCTGCCGGCGCCGCTCAGTCCAGGATCGCGACGCTCTTGATCTGGGCGTAGAGCGCCTGCCCGGCCGTGATCTGCAGCGCCCGCGCCGACCTGCGCGTCACGCGCGCGAGCAGTCGCTGTCCGCCCGCGTCCACGGCCACCAGCAACTGGGCCGGGCCGTCGTCCACGGTGTCGCGCACGGTCACCGGCAGGATGTTCAGGATGCTGGTATCGCTGGCCCGGGTCAGCGCCAGGCTGACGTCGCGCGCCAGGATGCGCAGGCGCAGCGGGGCGCCCTCGGCATGACGGTACCGGCTTGCGTGCGGCACGCAGCTCAGCTGGCCGCCGGCAAAGGCAATGGTCATGAGCCCATCGCTGGCGTCCAGCTGCGTGACCTGCCCCTCAAGGATCGCACCGGCATTGTCGCCATGGTGCTGGGCAATGCCCAGGTCGCTGAGCAGCGCGCTGGCCGCACCCTGGCCGCGTACTGCGCCATCGTGCAGCAGCAGCAGGTGGTCGGCCAGCCGCGCGACTTCGTCAAGCGCATGCGTGACGTAGAGGACGGGGATGTCCAGCTCGCGCGTGAGGCGCTCGAACCAGGGCAGCAGCTCGGCCTTGCGCGCCGCGTCCAGCGACGCCAGCGGCTCGTCCATGAGCAGCACGCGCGGGCTGGTGGCCAGTGCCCGCGCAATGGCCACGCGCTGGCGCTCGCCGCCAGACAGCTGGCGCGGGCTGCGCGCCAGCAGGTGGCCTATGCCCAGCAGCGCTATGGCTTGCGCCAGCGCGATGCGGTGCTGTCGTGCCGGCACGCGCTTGCGGCCAAAGTCCAGGTTGGCCTGCACCGACAGGTGCTCGAACAACGCGGCGTCCTGGAAGACCATGCCCAGTTCGCGCCGGTGCGTCGGGCGCCAGATCCCCTGCGCATCGTCCTGCCAGACATCGTTGCCAACGGCCACGTGCCCGGGGGCAGGCCGCTCGAGCCCGGCAACGGCACGCAGCAGCGTGGTCTTGCCGCAGCCCGAGGGCCCAAAAACCGCCGTCACGCCGCGCGCCGGCAGCCGCACCGATACGTCCAGCACAAACGCGCCATGATCGACGCGCGCCTGCACGTGGATCGTGTTGTGGCTGGCGATTCCGGGGCCGGGCCCGGTCTGCACGGCTTGTGGGCTTTTCATTTGCGCGCCTGATTGGCAAGTATGGTCAGCTCACCGGATCACCGATGATCTCGGCCCATGAAGGTTTGGCGTCAGGCGTTGAGCGTGGCGGGCATACGCTGGACGCTGGACGCAGTTCGCTCAACCTCATCAAGGCGTCAGCGAGGTCATCCGTCATGTGCCTGATCTTGCTGGGCATCGTTTCTAATCAGCCTTGCGCTTGCTCCGCGCCTGGACGAAGTGCAGTGCCAGCAGCACGGCAAAGGCAAAGGCCAGCATGCCGGCAGACAGCCAGTGCGCCTGCGTGTACTCCAGCGCCTCCACGCTGTCAAAGACCTGCACCGAGATGGTGCGGGTTTGCCGCGGGATGTTGCCGCCTATCATGAGCACCACGCCAAATTCGCCCAGCGTGTGCGCAAACCCCAGTACGCTGCCGGTCAGGTAGCCCTGGCGCGCCATGGGCAGCGCCACGTGCCAGAAGGCGTCCAGCGGGCCGGCCCGCAGCGTCGCGGCAGCCTCCAGCGGGCGCTCGCCCAGCGATTCAAACGCGTCGATGATCGGCTGCGCCACGAACGGCAGCGAGTAGATCACCGATCCGATGAGCAGGCCCGTGAACGTGAACGCCAGCGTGCCCCAGCCCAGCGCCTGCGTCAGCCGTCCCAGCGGGCCGCTGCTGCCCATGGCCACGAGCAGGTAGAAGCCCAGCACCGTGGGCGGCAGGACCAGCGGCAGCGTAATCAGCGAGCGCGCCGGAACCGCCAGCCAGCGATGCAGCCGCGCGCGGCCGCGCGCGATCCACCACGCCAGCGGCGTGACCAGCACGACCAGGATGGCCGTGGTCAGCGCTGCCAGTTGCAGCGTCAGGCGCACCGCGGCCCAGCCGGAGGCGTCAAGCATGGTGCCGGTGTCTCCGGTTGCCGCTTCGATTCGCGGCGTGGGGCGTTGCCATCGTCGCCATCAATCGGGCGTGGCGTAGCCGTAGCGGTTGCTCAGCAGCGCGCGCGTTTCCGCGCTTTGCAGCAGTTCAACCCAGGCCCGGGCGGCCGGGTTGTCTGCGGCGCGCTTGAGAATGACCGCATCCTGCACGATGGGTGCGTGCGCTTCGGCAGGGACCCGCCACATGGATCCGCCGCGCAGCTTGCCATCGACCAGCACCTGCGACAGCGCGACAAAGCCGATGTCGGCGTTGCCCGTGGCCACGAAGTTCAGCGTCTGGCCTATGCTGGCGCCGGTCACCAGCCTGGGCTCCAGCTGCTTGGCAAGGCCGAGCCACTTCATGGTCTGCACGGCTGCGGCTCCGTACGGCGCGAGCTTGGGGTTGGCGATGGCCAGCTTGTTGAAGTCACCCCGCTCCAGCACCTGGCCCGCCTCGTCCACCTTGCCTTCCTTTGCCGACCACAGCACGAGCTGGCCCATGGCGTAGGTGAAGCGCGAGCCGGGGACGATTCGGTCTTCCTGCTCCAGCAGCCGCGGCCGCTCGCTGTCGGCTGCCAGGAAGACATCAAATGGCGCGCCTTCGGTGATTTGCGTGTAAAAAGCACCCGTGGCGCCAAAGGAGAGCAGCGCCTCGTGGCCCGTCGTCTCTTTCAGCTGCGCCGCCAGTGCCTTGGCCGGCTCGGTGAAATTGGCCGCCACGGCGACGCTGACGGACTCGGCATGCGCGCTGGCCAGACCCAGCAGGCTGGCTGCCACGGCAGCGCCCAGGCCTTGCAGCAGTCGATGGAAATGGGTCATGCATCTTTCCTTTTTCGCCCGGGAACTCAAGCGCTATGCAATTATAGAATAGCGAAGCATTTCCCCGGGTATTGCGGCGGGACAGAGGCGTGGGGCCTGCGGGATCGTCGTGACCTGGCTGCGCCGGGGTGCCGCACAATAGAGTCATGAGCCAACGCCCCGTGTCCGCGCATGCGCTGGGTTATTCCCGGGCGGACAAACGACTGGAGATCCTGCGCCGCGTGGGCGAGGAGGGCTCGATTTCCCAGGCGGCCCGCAGCGCCGGCGTCAGCTACAAGGCGGCGTGGCAGGCAATCCATACGCTCACCAACCTGGCGGGCGAGCCGCTGGTGGACAGCAGCGTGGGCGGCGCGGGCGGCGGCGGTGCGCGCCTGACGCCGGCCGGCGAGCGGCTGCTGCAGGCGGCCAGGCAATTGGCGCGGGCGCGCGAGCAGGTGTTTGCCCGCATGGACGGCAGCAGCAGCCCGGCGCTGGCGCATCCGCGCACCAGCATGCGCAACGCGCTGCGCGCGCGCGTGCTGCGCCTGGAGAGCGCAGGTGCGCGCGACCCCATGGTGCGGGTGGTCCTCACCCTGCCCGGAGGCGCTGCGCTGGCCGCGCTCATCACCCGCGAGAGCGCCGAGCTGCTGGACCTGAGCGCGGGCCTGGAACTGCTGGCGCTGTGCAAGGCCACGGCGGTGCGCATAGATGCTGCCGCCGCAACCGCAATCGGGACCAACCGGGTCGCCGGAAGTGTGCTGCGGGTCGCCCGCGGGCATGCGCGCGATGAAGTCATGCTGACGCTGGACGACGGACAGCAGCTGGTGGGTTTTGCCGCCACGCCCAACCGCTTGCGCCGTGGCCTGCGCGCCCAGGCGCTGGTCGATGAAAAGGCGGTGGTGCTGGGCGTGGGTTGAGCCACCCGGCCGTTTCTGCAGCGGGAACGTTGCCCCGTGTCCGGGCGCGTTGCGACAAGGTCAGCCGTGCGCTATTCTCATAACGAATAGCGCGCACGACGGCCGGCACAACCCGGAAAAAGCCGCTTGCACCGGGAACGCCTGCGCGGCGGTATCATGAAGCCCTCTCGCCTGGCCTGCCGGCGCGCCCCCGATCCGCACCCGCGGAGGATGGGGCGTGCACCGGGCCGTTTTTGCCGCCAAGTGCAAGAGCTTTCATGAAACGCAAGACCGCCAAGAAGAAGCCGCTGGATCCGTCCAGCCTGCACCCTGAAACACGCATGATGTCGCATGGCTTTGATCCGTTCCTGTCCGAGGGATCGGTCAAGCCGCCGGTGTTCCTGACGTCCACCTTTGCCTTTCGCAGCGCCGAAGACGGCGCGCGCTTCTTTGATGTGGTGGCGGGCCGCACGACGCTGCCCCAGGGCCAGTCGGCCGGGCTGGTGTACAGCCGGTTCAACAACCCCAACCTGGAAATCGCCGAAGGCCGGCTGGCCGTGCTCGACGGCTCCGAGGCGGCGCTGGTCACGTCCAGCGGCATGTCGGCGATCAGCGCCGTGATGCTGACTTTCCTGCGTCCGGGCGACCAGATCGTCTACTCGACGCCGTTGTACGGTGGCACGCAGACGCTGATCTCGGACCGGCTGGCCGACTGGGGCATCGGCGCGCACGCCATCGCAGACGCGCTGTCTGCCGATGCCATGGCCACCGCGCTGCAGGAGGCGGTCGCGCGCGGGCCGGTGCGGCTGGTCTGCGTGGAAACACCGGGCAACCCCACCAATGCACTGGTTGACCTCACTGCGCTCAAGGAGCAGCTGGACGTGTTTGAAGCCGAGCATGACTACCGTCCGGTGTCGCTGTGCGACAACACCATGCTGGGCCCCATCTTCCAGCAGCCGGCGGCGCTGGGGGTGGACCTGGCTGTTTATTCGCTGACCAAGTACGTGGGCGGCCACAGCGACCTGGTCGCCGGTGGCGTCACCGGGCGGCGCGAGCACATCGACCGCGTGCGCGCCACCCGCGGCGCCTTTGGCCTGCAACTGGACCCGCATTCGGCCTGGCTGCTCACGCGCTCCATGGAGACGGTGACGCTGCGCATGCGGCAGGCAACGGCGACGGCCGGTTCGGTGGCGCGCTGGCTGCAGGCCAATCCGTACCAGAAGGTGCAGCTGCACCACCCCGAACTGAACGACGACGCACGCTATCAGGCCGTCTATGGCCACCAGTGCACCGGCGCCGGCTCCACGTTCTCTTTTGTGCTGGATGGCGGGCGCGACGACGCGTTTGCCCTGATCAACAACCTGCGCCTGTTCAAGCCGGCGGTCAGCCTGGGTGGCACCGAATCGCTGATCTGCCATCCGGCATCGACCACGCATTCGGGCGTGCCCGAAGCCGAGCGCCTGGCCGACGGGGTGACCGAAGGGTTGATCCGCGTGTCCATAGGGCTGGAGCACGCCGGCGATCTCATTGCCGACCTGGACCAGGCATTTGCCGCGCTGGGCCAGCCAGCCTGACGGCAGGTCTCCAGACGGGACAACGCGCCACAATGCGCTGCCGCCGCACGGCACAGCCTGCACGCGGCACGGTTGCCCGGAGGCCGGCCAGCGCCCCGGCAGCCGCTTGGTGGGCAGGGTGCGTGACCGGCAGCGGGAGCCTCTGGCACGAAACGCCAAACGCTTTGCTACGCCAGCGCCCATTGCGTGGCCCTGATTCCGGCATACGTCATGGCCAGCGAACCGCCCAGATTCGCGGCAACCGTTGCGGCCGCCGGCAGCCAGCGGCCCAGCATCAGCATCTCGACCACTTCCACGCTGAAGCTGGAAAACGTAGTCAGCGCGCCGAGGAACCCGGTCACCAGCAGCAGGCGCAAGAACGGGCTGATGTGCGGATTTTGCTGCACGGCCGCAACGACCACGCCGACCATCAGTCCACCCAGCAGGTTGGCTGCCAGCGTGCCCCAGGGCAGCCAGCCGCGGTTGAGCCACAGCCCCAGTTGCCAGCGGCCCAGGGCGCCCGCGCAGGCGCCCACGCAAATAGCCAGGACTTGCGACACGGCCGCGATCAGCGTTGCAGCGCAATGGGCGCTTGCGTACGGCAGGCTGCCACGGGAGTGGAGGCGCTAGTTCCGGGCCGTCTGCACGCGAACCTTGCCGTTGCTCTGCGCAAGCAGCTGCGGCGGCTCGGGCGCGGGCGCGGGTGAAGATCCCGCAGCGGCGGCGACCGCAACCTTGCCGCGTGCCGGTTGCGTTGACGCCCGAGCCTCAGCCGCGGCAGGCGCCGGGGCGCTGCTGGCGGCAGCACGCGCGACGGCCGCTGGCGAGCCGACCTGCACCTTGCCCGGTTGCACGGCGGTCCCGGACAGCTGGTCGGGCAGGTACAGCACGATGTCGCGCCCGGACTGGAGGGCATCGTCTTCCCGCGTTTCGTTCCACTCGGCGACGGTTTCGGCAGGCAGGTCGTAGCGCGCTGCCATGTGGGTAATCGAGTCGCCCGTGCGCGCCTGGACCACGGTGCGCTTCAGCACGCTGGGCGTTGCCACGGCAGTGGCGGCCGGCGCGGTGGCCACGCGGACGCGTGCGCCGGTGGCCGGCGCGCTTGCAAGCTGGCTTCCCGTCTCGCGCACCATGATGGTTGTCCCCGATGCGATGTGCCTGGTGTGCCGCGGCAGGGCGTTGAGACGCCGCAAGTCCCGCACGGACATGGCAAAGCGCTTCGCGACGTCCTCAATGGCGACCTCGGTCGGTGACTGCCAGAGCGTCCATGTGGCCAGCGCGGCCGGGTCGGATTCGGCCAGGCTTTGCCTGAAGCGGTTGGCGTTGTCCCAGGGCAGCAGGATTTGCGCCGTGCCGCTGGCCACGATGACCGGGCGCTTGAACGAGGGGTTGAGCGCCTTGAAATCATCCTCGCTGATCGCCGCCAGCTGCGCGGCGGTCAGCACGTCGATGTCCTTGGTGATGGTGACGGTATCGAAATAGGGGTGGTTCGGGATGCTGGGCAGCGCCACGTCAAAGGCTTCGGGGGTGGCGATGATGTTCTTGAGTGCCTGCAGCCGCGGCACGTACTGCGCGGTTTCGTTGGGCTTCTTCAGGTCGGTGTACGCGGTGCCCAGGCCGGCGGCGGCGTTGCGTGCAATGGCCCGGCCGACATTGCCCGGCCCCCAGTTGTACGCAGCCAGCGCCAGGTGCCAGTCGTCGAATTCATCGTGCAGCTCCTGCAGGTAGTCCAGCGCGGCGCTGGTGGAGGCCAGGACGTTGCGGCGGTCATCGCGCCAGGCGTTCTGGTCCAGGTTGAACAGCGTCCCGGTCGAAGGGATGAACTGCCACAGCCCCGCCGCCTTGGCGCTGGAGATGGCCTGCGGGTTGAACGCCGACTCGACGTACGGCAACAGCGCCAGCTCGGTGGGCATGGCGCGCAGCTCCAGTTGCTCGACGATGTGGAACAGGTAGCGGCGCGAGCGCTCGGCCATGCGCTGGATGGTGTCCGGCCGCTCCAGGTACCAGGCCTGCTGGCGTGCCACTTCGGCGCTTTGCAGGTCGGGCAGGGCAAAGCCGTCGCGGATGCGGTCCCAGAGGTCGGAGGGCGCGGTGAGCGTGGCCACGCCGTTGGAGCGCAGCTCGGTCATGGGCACGCCGGGCATGACGCCATCCTCGGACTTGTCTGGCAATCCCGCGCAGCCAGCCAGCCAGAGGCAGAGCAGGGCGAGGCTCAATCTGGTGCAGTGTTTCATGAGAAGTTGTTCTTCCAGAGACGCAGCGCGGCAAAGACGGCCACCTCATCGCGGGCCGAAGGGTCCTGTGCCTGGACTGCCTGTGTGACCGCAGCCGTGCGGCTGCGCAAGAAGGGGTTGATCGCCAGCTCCGTTCCCATCGTCGAGGGCAGGGTAGGCTGATCCTGTGCGCGCAGCTGCCGGCAGTGCTTCTCGTAAGCCAGCAGCGCGTCGTTGCCGCTGTCCACCACCCGCGCAAAGCGCAGGTTGGCCAGCGTGTATTCGTGGCCGCAGCAGACCCGCGTATCGGGCGGCAGGGCGGCCAGCGCGTCCAGCGAAGCCAGCATCTGCGCTGGCGTGCCCTCGAAGATGCGGCCGCAACCGCCCGAGAACAGCGTGTCGCCGCAAAAAAGCAGCGGCGCGTCGGCCACCCGCTCGGCAAAGAAGGCAATGTGACCGCGGGTGTGGCCCGGCACGGCCATCACGCGCCAGTGTATGTCCAGCAGCTGGACCTGGTCGCCGCCGCGCAGCGGCTCGCAGTTGCCGGGGATGGCTTCGCGGGCCGGGCCGCAGACCCGCGCGCCGGTGGCTGCCTGCAGCTCGGCCACGCCGCCGGTGTGGTCGGCGTGATGGTGCGTGACCAAAATGCCGTCCAGCGTCAGGCCCAGCCGCTGCAGCGCCGCGTGCACCGGGCCAGCCTGGCCCGGATCCACCACCAGCGCATGGCCGTCATGGTGCAGCAACCACAGATAATTGTCCTTGAAGGCGGGCAGCGGAATCAGTTCCATGGCGTTGGGCGTTGCCGGGCAGCAGCAATGCGCCGTGGCCGGCGCCGCCAGCCACGCAGGCCGCCATGATAACAACCTGACCGCCGCTATCATCTGTCCACTGCCATGACCCATCTGTATGACTGGCTCGATTCTCCGCCCGGACAATGGGCGCTGCGCTGGGAACGCCGGCATTGCCGTCGCCTGGTGCCGGACCTGTTCGGCTACCATGCGCTGCAGCTGGGGACGCCAAACATCGACGCGCTGGCCGGCAACCGCATGACGCACCGCTGGCTGGCCCTGCGTGCCTCCGAGCTGGAGCACGTGCCCCAGGCGTACGCAGGTCGGGTGCTGGCCACGGATTACCGTGCGTTGCCGTTTCCACAGGACAGCATCGACCTGGTGGTCTTGCCGCACACGCTGGAGCTGAGCGGCGATGCACATGCCACGCTGCGCGAAGTCTGCCGCGTGCTCGTGCACGAGGGCCGCGTCGTGATCCTGGGGTTCAATCCGCTGAGCCTGTGGGGCTGGCGCCATTGGCGATCGCGCGGCTGGCGCCGCCTGGGGGGCAAGCGCCTGTACCTGCCCGACAGCAGCGGGCTGATCCGGGTTGGCCGCCTGCGCGACTGGCTGGGCCTGCTGGACTTCGAGGTGGAGCTGGTTTCTTACGGCGTCTACCAGCCGGCGTCGCGCCGTGTCCGGGGCCTGGCGCGCATGCGCTGGATGGAGGGCCTGGGGCGGCGCTGGTGGCCGATTTTTGGTGCCGTGTACTGCGTGGTTGCGGTCAAGCGCACGCCGGGTGCGCGGCTGATGGGCCAGGCCTGGCAGCGCAAGCCGCTGCCGGTGGGCGCGCCTGCGTCGGTGCCGCACGCGCGGCGGGCAGCCCAAGGCTTGTTGAAGTCGGAGGAAACGCTTGAACCGCATTGAGATCTTCACCGATGGCGCCTGCAAGGGCAACCCCGGCCCGGGCGGCTGGGGCGTGCTGTTGCGGACGCCGGGGCGCGAGAAGGAGCTGTTTGGCGGCGAGCGGCAAACAACCAACAACCGCATGGAGCTGACCGCAGTGATCGAGGCGCTGAGCGCGCTCAAGCGCCCCTGCGAGGTTGATCTTTATCTGGACAGCCAGTACGTGCGGCAGGGCATCACGCAGTGGCTGCGTGGCTGGAAGGCCAGGGGCTGGCGCACCGCCGCCGGCAAGCCGGTCAAGAACCAGGACCTGTGGCAACGGCTGGACGCGCTGGTCAGCGACTCAGGCCACACGATCCGCTGGCACTGGGTCAAGGGGCACGCCGGCCACGAGGGCAACGAGCGCGCCGACATGCTGGCCAACCGCGGCGTGCCGTCATAGCTGGCGCGCTGCGGGCCCGGCTGGCCTGCCGAGCGCCCGCAGGCCACAGTACAAAAATCTTGCGCCAGCCTTTTTTTTGTCCGCCGGCAGGCGTAGCATGGAGACTCCGCGGCGGCCGGTTCCAGTGGGTGGCCGGGCGCGAGGCCGCGCGGTGCGCCCGGCCTGTAAAAAAGGGGCAGCATGAGCAAGTTGAACAAGTGGATGACATGGGGCGTTTCAGCCGTATTTGCAGCGGCCGTACCGCTGGTTGGGCTGGCCGCAGACGACGCGGTCTCGCAGGAAGTGTCCATGGCCGAGGCGCACGCCAAGATGGCGGCTTCGGCCGATTCGCTGGAGATGACGCATACGCACCTGCACCACGTCATCAATTGCCTGGTCGGCGAGGATGGCGAAGGTTTTGACGCCAACGAGGCCAACCCCTGCCATGGCATGGGCGACGGCGCCTTGCCCGACTCGGCGGACAACACCGACGTGCATGCGCAGCTGCAGACCGCAGCTTCGGACGCCAGGGCGGCGCTGAATGACGACGACAAGGCTTCGGCGCAGGAGACGGCGCACCAGATCGCCCAGGCGCTGGGCCAGGCGGCTGCGTCGATCGCAGACTGAGCGCGCAACCGGCGCGGCAGCGATGGCTTGCGGCTCAGCTGTTGGCGTCGGCCGCTATTTGTCGCAGCGCACGCGCCATGGGCGCCACGTCCGTCGCGTCGTCCGGACGCGTGATGCGGTCCAGCTCGTGGCCGTCGCGCAGGAAAACCAGCGTGGGCCACAGCTTGACGCCAAAGCTGCGGCCCAGCGGGCGGCCGCGGCCGTCTTCCACCTTGACGTGCCGCACCCGTTCGCCAGCGGCTTCAAAGGCCGCCTTGATGTGCGGCTGCGCGCGCTGGCACCAGCCGCACCAGTTGGTGCCGAATTCCAGCACCAGCGCCCCCGGCGTTGCGTCGACTTGTGCGCGGGTCAGCGTGGCGGGCTCGAAGCGGGCGGTGTAGGGCATGGCAGCTGGTGTTCAATCTGATGCACTTGTCCCCGACGGGAGCACTGGCAAACCGGCGGCTGCAGCGCGCGCCGGCCCGTGGCGTTATCTTATACCCCTCATGACCGCCCAGCCCGACCCTGTCAGCCGCCCGCAGGTGCGCGCCCTGATCGACGCCTTCTACGCCGACGTGCGCGAAGATGCGCTGCTTGCTCCGGTGTTTGCGCGCTTCCTGCGCCGCGACTGGCCGGACCATCTTGCGTTGATGACTGATTTCTGGTGCACGGCACTCAAGCTGGAGCGCAGCTTTCGCGGCGATGTCTATGGCCGGCACGTGGCGCTGACCGGCGTGACGCGGGATCACCTGCTGCGCTGGCTGTGCCTGTGGCGCAAGCACAGCCTGCGACACCTGCCGCGAGCCCAGGCCGAACGCGTGCAGGGCGTCGCGGTTGGCATGGCACGGGTGCTGCACTTGGGCTGGTTTGGCAGCTTGCCGTCGCGCCAGGCGCTTTGCGCCGAGGTTCGCGCGGCTGCGGCAGAGCCTGCACGCGTGATTTGCTGAATGCGCGGCAGCGAACCAGCTTGCCAGCGGAGGCCAACTGCGTTTATGCTACGGGCTTTTGCCATGGTTTTTTTGAAAGTTCAGGGACAAGCGCATGTACAAACGAATTCTGGTGCCTCTGGATGGTTCTGAGTTTTCGGAGGAAGTCATCCCCTGCGCCGTGGGCATGGGTGCGGGGCGGCAGACGCCGGTGATCCTGCTGCGCATTGCGCCCGGCGGATCGGATCAGGCGGCCGTGCAGGCCTACGTGGACCGGTTGGCGGCACAGCACGGTGCGGAATCGCTGTGCCTGGTCAATGACGGCGACGTCACCGATACCATCCTGGAGGAAGCCGGCCGCGTGCCCGAAACGCTGGTGGCCATGACCTCGCACGGTCGCTCCGGGCTGGTGGAGGCGATGCTGGGCAGCGTCGCCAAGCAGGTGGTGCGGCGCAGCAGCACGCCGGTGCTGGTGTGGCATCCGGGCGGCGGCGAGCAGCTGGCACCCGAGACGATCAAGACCGTGGTCCTGCCGCTGGACGGCCGTCCGCTGTCGGAGGCCATGGGTGCGCATGCGGCGAAACTGGCCCGGTGGCTGGGCGCCGAGTTGCTGGTGGTCGCCGTCATCAACCCCAAGGACATGGCCAGCGCGGCCAGCGCACGCACCTCCACCAGCGGCATGAGCAACATGGAGTCGTCGTACGTGCGCGGCCGCGCCAGCGACCTGGCCAGCCAGTATGGCGTGCAGGCCAACTGGGATACGCTGCACGGCGAACATCCCGCAGAAGCCATTGCCGATTACCTGGGCAACCGCAACGATGTGCTTCTGACCATGGCCTCGCGCGGACACAGGGCCGTGAAGACGGCGCTGCTGGGCAGCGTCACCGGCACGCTGCTGCGCAAGGGCGGGCACCCCATCCTGATCCTGTCGGCCGGCGCGTAGGCGAGGGCGGGACGGCGACGGCTCACGCACGTGTGCCGGACCACCCAGGCTGCCGCGCGGGCGCGCGCGCCGCTCGTTTGCTGGAGCAACTGGCGCAGGCGCTGGCTGGCATGGCGCGGCAGCGTCAGGGGACAGTGACATCAGCGCTTGCCAAGGCACGGCGCAAGGCAGCAGGCTGCGGCCGGCCGGGGCTCGCGCATGGGCACGGCACGGGACAACCGCCACGCAACGGAAGGCGTGGCCGACCGCCTGCGTGCGCTGCAGGCACTGCGGGCACAGGAACGCATCAGTGCCGCCGAATACGACGCCAAGCGGGCGGAGATCCTGTCCCGGTTGCAGGCAGGGTCCGGCCGACGCAGCCGCCGGGCCAGCCAGCGCGCCCGAGCAGCGCATGGACTTGCGTCGTGTTGGCCAGCGCCGGTTCAGGGTGCGTGTTGGCGATGCTTCCGCTGCGGCACGCCTGATCGCAGCTGCCGGACGGGCAACCCGCGCGGCGGTTGCAGGCCATCGGGGACGCCCAGGGCGATCATGCAGGTGGCGCCTGCGGCATGCGCTCCCTCAGCCTATGCACCGTTGTTGCTGCCGGCTGTCGTCAGCCCCGTTTGCTGATCTTGATCCGAATGCGCTCCATGGGATGCCCGGCCTGCTGCAGCGCGTCGAGGATCAGCGGCTGCAGCTGGCGCAGCTTGGCTGCAGCGGCATGGTGCGGTACCAGCAGGCACCAGATGCCGTCTTCCAGCGCGCCGGCCAGGACCTGGTCTTGCAGCCCGGGCGGCAGCAGCGGCCTGACCAGCGCCAGGCGCTCTGCGGACGCGCGCGCGCGCTCGGCCAACTGGCGCAGGATGGGTGCCTGCGCTACGGCTTGCTCTATGTCCATGGCGCGGCGCGTTGAATGGGTCATGGCAGGCTGGCTCCGGTGCACAAAGGCGCGGGGTAGAATGCTACGCTTGTATGAAAAACAGTGGGGATGACGCCGGTTGCGGTTGTGTCCGCGCCGATAGTCCCCAGATCAACAGGGCAGGGACTGCGCGCATGGCCGCCCGGATGACGCATCATTGTCGGCCATGTGGCGCCGTCGTGCGTCGCCGCACCCTGTCCCTGCTTTCAACAAAACCCACAGGCTGCACCGTTCATGCGCTGATTTTGCATGAGGGCGGCCGCTGACGCATGGCCAAGAACTTATTCACGCAGATCATCGGCAACCGCAACGACAGGCTGCTGCGGCAGTACCGCAGGCGCGCCGCGCGCATCACCGCGATGGAGCCCGAGTTCCAGGCGCTGAGCGATGCGCAGTTGCAGGCCAAGACCGACGAATTCCGACAGCGCCTGGCCGATGGCGCCACGCTGGAGCAGCTGCTGCCCGAGGTGTTTGCCACGGTACGCGAAGTGGCCCGGCGCGTGCTCAAGATGCGGCATTATGACGTGCAGCTGGTCGGCGGCATGGTGCTGCACGAAGGAAAAATTGCCGAGATGCGCACCGGCGAAGGCAAGACGCTGGTGGCCACGCTGCCCATCTACCTCAACGCGCTGTCCGGCCGCGGCGTGCACCTGGTGACCGTCAACGACTACCTGGCCAGCCGCGACGCCGCCTGGATGGGGCAGGTCTACAACTTCCTGGGCATGACGGTGGGCGTCAACGGCTCCAACATGAGCAAGGAAGCCAAGCAGGAGGCGTACAACGCGGACATCACCTACGGCACCAACAACGAATTCGGCTTTGACTACCTGCGCGACAACATGGTCTACGAGCTGGAGCAGCGCGTGCAGCGCCCGCTGCACTACGCCATCGTCGACGAGGTGGACTCCATCCTGATCGACGAGGCGCGCACGCCGCTCATCATCAGCGGCCAGGCCGATGACCGCACGGCCATGTACGTGGCGCTGAACGATGTGGTGCCGCTGCTCAAGCGCCAGGAAGGCGAGGAGGACCCGCGCACCGGCGAGGGCGTGATCACGCCGGGTGATTTCTACGTGGACGAGAAGACCAAGCAGGTCTACCTGACCGAGAGCGGGCACGAGGCGGCCGAGCGCATCCTGGCCGAGCGCGGCCTGATCACCGAGGGCGGCAGCTTGTACGACACGGCCAACATCGCGCTCATGCACCACCTCAATGCCGCCCTGCGCGCGCATTTCCTCTACAACAAGGATGAGCACTATGTCATCCAGCAGGGTGAAAACGGCCCCGAAGTGGTCATCGTGGACGACTTCACCGGCCGCCTCATGGACGGTCGCCGCTGGAGCGAGGGGCTGCACCAGGCGGTGGAAGCCAAGGAGCACGTGCCCATACAGGCGGAGAACCAGACGCTGGCGTCCATTACCTTCCAGAATTATTTCCGGCTCTACGAGAAGCTGGCCGGCATGACCGGCACCGCCGCTACCGAGGCGTCGGAGTTCGAGGAAATCTACCGTCTCAAGACGGTGGTCATCCCGCCCAACCGCCCCAACCAGCGCGACGACCAGCTGGACCGGGTGTACCGTTCCACCGAGGAAAAATACAAGGCCGCGATCACCGACATTGCCGAATGCTACGAGCGCGGCCAGCCGGTGCTGGTCGGCACCTCGTCCATAGAGAACTCGGAGGTCATTTCCGCACTGCTCAAGAAGGCGAAGTTGCCGCACCAGGTCCTGAACGCCAAGCAGCACGCCAGCGAAGCCGAGATCGTGGCGCAGGCCGGTGCGGCCAGGACCATCACCATCGCCACCAACATGGCCGGGCGGGGCACCGACATCGTGCTGGGCGGCAACGTGGAGAAGCAGGCGCAGGCCATCATGGCCGACGAGACGCTGGACGAGGCCGCGCGCGCAAGCGCTCTGGACAAGCTGCACGCCGAGTGGCAGCAGCGGCACGACGAGGTCAAGGCTCTGGGCGGCCTGCGCGTCATCGCCACCGAGCGCAACGAGAGCCGGCGCATAGACAACCAGTTGCGCGGCCGCTCGGGGCGCCAGGGCGACCCGGGGTCATCGCGCTTCTACCTGAGCCTGGACGACCAGCTCATGCGCATCTTTGCCGGCGACCGCGTGCGCGCCATCATGGACCGCCTGAAGATGCCCGAGGGCGAGGCGATCGAGGCGCGCATGGTCACGCGCAGCATAGAAAACGCGCAGCGCAAGGTCGAGGCGCGCAACTTCGACATCCGCAAGCAGCTGCTCGAGTACGACGACATCGCCAACGAGCAGCGCAAGGTCATTTACGAGCAGCGCAACCACATCCTCTCCGAGACCGACCTGGGCGAGCAGATTGCCGCTTTCCGCGAAGGCTGCATGACCGACCTGGTGCGCCAGTACGTTCCATACGGATCGGTCGAGGAGCAGTGGGATCTCCCCGGGCTGCAAAAGGTGCTGCAGCAGGAGTGGCACCTGGACATGCCGCTGGTGAGCGAGGTCGAGGCGTCCAGCGACATGTCCGACGAGGACGTGGTCGAGCGCGTGGTGGCCGCCGCCAACGCCGAGTACGAGCGCCGGCTGGAGCTGGTGGGCGCAGAGAATTTCCGGCCGTTCGAGCGTGCCGTGTTGCTGCAGACCATGGACCTGCGCTGGCGCGAGCACCTGTCGGCGCTGGACTTCCTGCGCAAGGGCATCCATTTGCGCAGCTACGCGCAAAAACAACCCAAGCAGGAGTACGCGCGCGAGGCGTTTGCCATGTTTGGCCGCATGCTGGACGTGGTGCGCGACGAGGTCACGCGCACGCTGCTCACCGTGCGCATCCAGACCACCGAGGAAGCCGAGCAGGCCATGGGTGACGTGGAGCACCAGCGCGAGCAGATGGCCAACGTCACGTACACCTCGCCCAGCGAGACCGGCGAGCCGCAGACGGTGACGCAGGGGGCAGCCGGCGGACAGCGCACGGCCGCTGCCGCAGCGGCGTCGGCCGCCACCGGTGGCGGCAGCGCGATCCCGCGCGTGGGCCGCAACGACCCCTGTCCCTGCGGCAGCGGCAAGAAATACAAGCACTGCCACGGTGCGCTGCGCTGAGCCACGGCCGGACCCCAGCAGGAGAGAGCACATGCCCGTGAATTACGCCGTGCCTGAAGCGGCCGCGCTGAAGCCCGTTGCCGGCGTGCAGCTCGGCGTGACGGCAGCCGGCATCCGCAAGACCGATCGCGACGACCTGACCGTGCTGCTGCTGGCCGAGGGCACGCAGGCCGCCGGCGTCTTCACCCGCAACCGCTTCTGCGCCGCACCGGTTCAGGTCTGCCGCGAGCACCTGGCCGTGGGCGCCGACATGCGCGCGCTGGTCATCAACACGGGCAACGCCAACGCCGGCACCGGCGCAGCCGGACTGGACGCGGCGCGCATGACCTGTGCCGCGCTGGCGCAGCAGCTGGGTTGCGCGCCGGAGCAGGTCCTGCCGTTTTCCACCGGCGTCATCATGGAACCGCTGCCGCTGCAGCGCCTGCTCCATGGCCTGCCGGCCGCTGTGGCCGACGCACGTCCAGACGGTTGGCTGCAGGCGGCTGCCGCGATCATGACCACCGATACGGTGCCCAAGGCCGCGAGCGCCACCGTGCGCGTGGCAGGCGCGCCAGTCACCATCACCGGCATGGCCAAGGGCTCGGGGATGATACGGCCGGACATGGCGACCATGCTGGCCTTTGTTGCCACCGACGTCGATATTGCGCCGGCGCTGATGCAGCCACTGGCGCGCGAACTGGCCGATGCCTCTTTCAACTGCATCACGGTCGACGGCGACACATCAACCAATGATTCCTTCATCCTCATCGCCACAGGGCAGGCCGGCAACGATCGCATCAGCTCCTGGGATGACGCCGGCGGGCAGGCGCTCAAGGCCGCGCTGCTGGACGTGGCGCGGCAGCTGGCGCAGGCCATCGTGCGCGACGGCGAGGGCGCGACCAAGTTCATCACGGTCCGCGTGGAGGGCGGCCGCGATGCCGCCGAATGCCGGCAGGTGGCGTACGCCATCGCGCACTCGCCGCTGGTCAAGACCGCTTTCTTTGCCAGCGACCCCAACCTGGGACGCATCCTGGCGGCGGTGGGCTACGCCGGCATCGCCGACCTGGACGCGCAGGCCGTTGACCTGTACCTGGACGACGTGCACGTGGCCACCGGCGGCGGGCGGCACCCGCAGTACAGCGAGGCCGACGGCCAACGGGTCATGCAGCAGGCGGAAATCACCGTGCGCGTTGTGCTGGGGCGTGGCAGCGCGTCGCAGACCGTATGGACCACCGACCTCAGCCACGACTACGTGAGCATCAACGCCGACTACCGATCTTGATCCGTGGCTGATTCCTTGGGGTTTTTCATGAGAGACGACGTTGCGCGCCTGATCACGCGCGCCGAGCAGCTGCTTGCTCGGCTGGAGGCGGTACTGCCGACGCCGCTGGCCGCGCCCGACTGGGACGAGGCCGTGGCCTGGCGCTACCGCAAGCGGGCGTCCGGGCACGGCGCGCTGGAAGCGGTGCGGCACATGGCCAGGATGACGCTGGACGACCTGCGCGAGATCGACGCGCAAAAGGCGCGCGTCGTTCGCAACACGCGGCAGTTTATTGCGGGCCGCGGCGCCAACAACGTGCTGCTGACCGGCGCGCGGGGCACCGGCAAGTCGTCGCTGATCAAGGCCTGCCTCAACCATTTTTGCGCGCAGGGGCTGCGGCTGATCGAGGTGGACAAGAGCGATCTGGTCGATCTGCCCGACATCGTTGACATCGTCAGCGAGCGACCAGAAAAATTCATCGTGTACTGTGACGACCTCAGCTTTGAGGAGGGCGAGCGCGGCTACAAGGCGCTCAAGAGCATCCTGGACGGCTCGGTGGCGGCCAGCACGCCCAACGTGCTGGTCTACGCGACCAGCAACCGGCGCCACCTGCTGCCCGAGTACATGCACGAGAACCTGAGCTACAGGCACAGCGACGACGGCGAGCTGCATCCCGGTGAAGTCGTGGAAGAGAAGATATCGTTGTCCGAGCGCTTTGGCCTGTGGGTCAGCTTCCATCCCTTTGACCAGGAGGAGTATCTGAGCATCGTGCACAAGTGGCTGATGGCGCTGGGCGCCAGCACGGAGCAGGCCGACGGTGCGCGTTCGGAGGCGCTGCTGTGGGCGCTGGAGCGCGGCTCGCGCTCGGGTCGCGTCGCCTGGCAGTTTGCCCGCGACTACGTGGGCCGCGAGGCCGCCTGAACCCGTGCCGCAGCCGGATCTGCGGGTTGAAGGCGGGCCGCTGCGCCGCGATGCGCGTCCGGACCCGCCGCGCCCCTGCGTGCACGTGGCCGTGGGCGTGCTCCTGCGCCCGGACGGGGCGTTCCTGATGACCACCCGCCCGGCAGGCAAGGTGTACGCCGGCTACTGGGAGTTCCCCGGCGGCAAGCTGGAGGCTGGCGAGACGGTGGCCACGGCACTGGCGCGCGAGCTGGAAGAGGAACTGGGGCTGGCCGTTGACCCGGCGCAGGTCGAACCCTGGCGTGATCTGCTGGTGGACTATCCGCATGCGCGCACGCAGCTGCATTTCTGCCGCCTGCGCCGCTGGCAGGGCCCGCTGCAGATGCGCGAGGGCCAGCGCAGCGCCTGGCTGACGCCGCCGGTGCCGGTGTCGCCCATCCTGCCCGGCGCGGTGCCGGTGCTCGATTGGCTGACTGCCGAGGGCAGCACCGACCACATGTAGGAGCGGCGCCCCCGCCGCGATTCCCCGCTCCGGATGACAGATGATCTCGGCCCTTGCGGGCCTTGGATGATCGCCGCCTGCGGCGGCTGATGATGGTTTGGCGTCAAGCGTTCAGCGTGTGCACACCACGCTCAACGCTCAACGCTCAACGCTCAACGCTCAACGCTCAACGCTCAACGCTCAACGCTCAACGCTCAACGCTCAACGCTCAACGCTCAACGCTCAACCTCTTCAAACGCTCAATCTCCCCATCATGGCGGCGCAGCCGCAGTCATTGCCGCCGCGCAGCGGCGGCGTCATCGAAGCGGCAGCGAGGTCATCCGTCATGCGCCACGCCCGACGGCCAGCAACCCGGGCGCGCCTCAGGCAACTCAGGGCATCGGCCAGGGGGCTGGCCTCCGGCTACGCGTCGCGCGGTTGTTCGTTGCTGGGCGTGGGCGCGCCCGCCTCGCCATCGCCGGCGTCCAGCCTGAAGCTCTCGCTGGCCCAGGCGCCCAGGTCCTGCAGCTTGCAGCGCTCGCTGCAAAACGGCCGGTAGCGGTTTTCCGCTGCGTAGAGGCTGGGGCCGCCGCAGGAGGGGCAGCGAACGTAGCGGGGCTCGGGGGCAGGGGTGTCAGTCATGCGCACAGCGTGATCTTGATGGGTGTGTCGTCTGTTGTTGCCTGCAGCGCCCCGGTGGGCGTGGGATGCATGAGGCGTATGGACAGCAGCAGCTGGTTGCCGCTGATCTCCGGCACCAGCGGCAGCGTGTCGGCCAGTTCCAGCCGCAGCAGCTGCACGGACCGGGAGCGCGGGACCTTCAGTTGCAGCACGCCCTTGTCGGCAACCATCATCTGCGCCTTGTCGGTGCTGCTGCGCAGCAGCTGCAGCAGCAGGGTGATGGCCGCTTCCATGGGCCGCAGCGACGCGGACCAGTCCTGCAGGTTCTTGTGGCGGCTGGCGGCATCGCGGCGCTGCCAGGCCGCGTACGAGGGCAGGTCAAAGCTGCAGGTGCCACCGGGGATGGGCAAGCGGTTGCGGATGGCCATCAGCCACTCGTTTCCAGCCAGGTCCTGGCCGGGCTTGCCCTGCTGGTCTTGCAGCTGGCGGAAGACCTGCGCCAGATGGCGCAGCGTGGCGTCCAGCGAAGCGTTGGATACGCCCGGCTGGTTGCGAAACCCCGCCAGGAAGCTCTTTTGCTTCTCCAGCGCGTTGAGGACGTGCGATTTCAGGTCCGGCCGGTTCGTGGCCTCCATGATGTCAAACAGCGTCACCAGCGCAAAGTGGTGGTCCAGCGGTGTCTCCCGGGCCACCAGTGCCTCCAGCCGCGCGTACAGGTGCTCCAGGCGCAGGTAGGTCCGAACGTGTTCGTTGAAGGGGTGCTCGTACAAGCTCACATGCAGATCGGCGTGGGATCGGTGAATCGGGGGGGCTGCAGGACCGGGCCGCGCTGGCCATTCGCCAGAAGCAGGATCCGGCCCGCGCAACAGGGCGGGCGCCTTGCAGCGCTCTCTACGCGTAGTGTAGTGCCTGCACGCGAGACGGGCGGCGTTCGGGCAAGTCCTGACGCGGCAGTCGGGCCTGGCGTGCGCGGCGCCCGGTCACAGTCCCAGTGTGCGCGCGAGCGCGTCGACCTGCCGGTGCAGGTCCGCCAGCGTCACGTCGGCACCGTTGTCAATGACGTGGTCGGCCAGCGCCAGGCGCTGCGCGCGCGTGGCCTGCGTGGCCAGGATGGCCTCGATTTGCGCCAGCGGCAGGTGGTCGCGCGCCTGCACCCGCTGTATTTGCGTGGCGCGGTCGCAGTCAACGACCAGGATCCGGTCCAGCCGCTCGCGCCAGTGTGCGCCGGATTCGGCCAGCAGCGGGATGTCAAAGACCAGCAGCCGCGCGCCATGCGCCACGGCTTCTGCAGCCTGGCGCTCGATCTCGCGGCCCACCAGCGGATGGACGATGGCTTCCAGGCGCTCGCGCGCGGCGGGTTCCTGGTAGACCAGCTCGCGCATCCTGGCCCGGTCCAGCGCACCGTCTGCGGTGATGAACGCCGCGCCAAACTCCTGCGCAATGGCCGGGATTGCGCTGCCGCCGGCTGCGGTGCTGGCGCGCGAGATGGCGTCGGCATCCAGCACCAGCGCGCCGTGCCCGGCCAGCCGGGCCGCGACCGTGCTCTTGCCGCTGCCCATGCCGCCGGTCAGCCCCAGCCGCAGCGGCGCTGGCTCCCTGCTCATGGCTGCAGGCCGACGGCGCGCAGGATGGCCGGCGCGCCAAACAGCATGGCCGTGAGCCCGGCCAGCGCCAGGAACGGGCCAAAGGGAATGACGCCGCCCTCGCGCGTCTTGCCGGCCAGCTTCATGCCGATGCCGATCACGGCGCCTAGGCCCGACGCCATGAGCGCAATCGGAACCAGAGCCTGCCAGCCAAACCAGGCGCCCAGCGCCGCCAGCAGCTTGAAGTCGCCGTAGCCCATGCCTTCCTTGCCCGTGGCCAGCTTGAACGCCCAGTAGATCAGCCACAGCACGAGGTAGCCGGCAGCCGCGCCCCAGACCGCGTCGCCCAGCGCGGTACCGGTCCAGCCCAGCGCCGCGCCCAGCAGGCCGGCCCAGAGCAGCGGCAAGGTGAGGTCGTCGGGCAGCAGCGTCGTGTCCCAGTCGATCAGCGTCAGCGCAATCAGGATGGCTGAAAACAGGCACCACAGGCCCGCTGCCGGCGTGACGCCAAAGCGCCAGATGGCCCAGGCAAAGAGCACTCCCGTGGCCAGTTCGACCAGCGGGTAGCGCCAGCCTATGGCCGTCCTGCAGCCTGCGCATTTGCCGCGCAGCAGGAGGAAGCTCAAGACCGGGATGTTCTCGTACCAGGCGATGCGGTGGCCACAATGCGGGCAGCGCGACCGGGGCACCGCCAAGTTGAACGGCTCGGGCTGCGCCGCGTCTGCCGCGGCCGTACCACCGAATTCGGCGCACTGGGCCGCCCACTGACGCTCCATCATCATGGGCAGCCGGTGGATGACGACGTTGAGAAAACTCCCGACAAGCAGCCCGACGATGCCGGCTGCGGCCACCAGTAGCCCCATGGGTTCCGGCATCAAACGACCTGGCCGAGCTTGAAGATGGGCAGGTACATGGACACGACGATGCCGCCAATGATGGTGCCCAGGACGACGATGATGATCGGCTCCATCAGGCTGGACAGCCCGGCGACCATCTCGTCGACCTCGGCCTCGTAGAAGTCGGCGGCCTTGCCCAGCATGTGGTCCAGCGCGCCCGACTCCTCGCCGATTGCCGACATTTGCAGCACCATGCTCGGGAACACGCCGGCGTTGGTCATGGCTGCGGTCAGGTTGGTACCGGTGGCGACTTCCTGCTGGATCTTGTCGGTGGCGCTCTTG
Source organism: Ottowia sp. (assembly GCA_023228705.1). Classification (GTDB taxonomy): domain Bacteria; phylum Pseudomonadota; class Gammaproteobacteria; order Burkholderiales; family Burkholderiaceae_C; genus Ottowia. Next base: position 24,697 of record JALOAS010000012.1, read on the forward strand.
TAGACGTAGTTGCCCGATGCCCCGCCCACCGAGTCCAGCGCCTCGACCAGCGGCACGCCGGCGGCAAACATGGTCGAGAGCGTGCGCGTCCAGCGCGCCACCACGGACTTGTGGACCAGCTCGCCAAAGATGGGCAGCCTGAGCAGCAGCCGGTCCATGAACATCTGCACCTTCTCGTTGCGCTTCCAGGCCTGGAAGAAGAAATACAGGCCGCCGCCCAGGAACAGGAAGATGGCCCACCACCACTTGACGAAGAAGTGGCTCATGGCGATGACGAGCATGGTCGGCGTGGGCAGGTCCGCGCCAAACGAGGAAAATACGTCCTCGAACGCGGGAATGACAAAGATCATGATGAGTGCGACCACCACGAACGCAACGATGAGGACCGCGGTCGGGTACATCAGCGCCGACTTGACCTTGGACTTGATCGCCTCGGTCTTTTCCATGTAGGTCGCCAGCCGGTCCAGCAGGTCTTCCAGGATGCCGGCCTCCTCGCCGGCCTCGACCAGGTTGCAGTACAGGCTGTTGAAGTAGATGGGGTACTTGCGAAACGCCGCCGACAGCGCCGTTCCGGTCTCCACGTCGCCGCGTATGTCGCCCAGGAGCCGGTTGACGCTGGGGTTGGGGTTGCCCCGGCCCACGATGTCAAAGGCCTGCAGCAGCGGCACCCCCGCCTTCATCATGGTGGCCAGCTGGCGCGTGAAGATGGCGATGTCGCGCGGCTTGATCTTCTTGCCGCTGCGCGTGCGCCGCTTCTTGATCTTGGTGGCCAGGATGCCCTGCCGCCGCAGCAGCGTGCGCACCTGGGCCTGGCCGCCGGCGCGCATCTCGCCATGCACGATGCGTCCGTTGCGGTCCTTGCCCGTCCACTCATGGACGGCTTCGCTCGCGTGGGTACGGGTTGCGGTTCGGGTTGCCATGAAAGTCTTTCTTGTTCAGTGCGGCGGCTGGGGAGTGGGCCGCAGTGTCATTCGTTGGTCACGGACAGGATTTCTGCCAGCGACGTGACGCCAGCCTTGACCTTGTGCAAACCGGACGTGCGCATGGAGCGCACGCCTTCCGCTCGTGCCTGTTCGGCGATTTCCAGCGCGCTGCCGTCGGCCAGGATGATGCGCTGCAGCGCCTCGCTGATCGGCATCACTTCATAGATGCCCACGCGGCCCTTGTAGCCGTTGTTGCAGGCGCTGCAGCCCACCGGCTTGAACGGGGTCCAGCTGCCGTCCAGGTCCGCCTCGTCAAAACCCGCGTCAACCAGGGTGTGGTGCGGGATGTCGGCCGGTTCCTTGCACCTGGGGCACAGGCGGCGGGCCAGGCGCTGGGCCGTGATCAGGATCACGCTGGAGGCGATGTTGAACGGCGCCACGCCCATGTTGCGCAGCCGCGTGAGCGTGCGTGGCGCGTCGTTGGTGTGCAGCGTGGACAGGACCAGGTGGCCCGTCTGCGCGGCCTTGATCGCGATGTCGGCGGTTTCCAGGTCGCGGATCTCGCCCACCATGATGACGTCCGGGTCCTGGCGCAGGAACGCGCGCAGCGCCACGGCAAACGTGAGCCCGGCCCGGTCGTTGACGTTGACCTGGTTGATGCCGGGCATGTTGATCTCGGACGGGTCTTCTGCCGTGGAGATGTTCACCCCCGGCTTGTTGAGCAGGTTCAGGCAGGTGTAGAGCGACACCGTCTTGCCGGAACCGGTGGGCCCGGTGACCAGGATCATGCCGTAGGGGCGGCTGATTGCCTCCATGAGCCGCGCCTTTTCTTCCGGTTCGTAGCCCAGCGCTTCTATGCCCATCTTGGCGCTGGAAGAGTCCAGGATGCGGATGACGATCTTCTCGCCAAACAGCGTGGGCAGCGTGCTGACCCGGAAGTCGATGACGTGGTTGGGGCCGATCTTGAGCTTCATGCGCCCGTCTTGCGGCACGCGCTTTTCGGAGATGTCCAGCCGCGAGATGACCTTGATGCGCGAGGCGAGCTTTTCCTTGATGGTCACCGGTGGCGAGACGATTTCCTGCAACTCGCCATCGACGCGAAAGCGGATGCGGTACGTGCTTTCGTAGGGCTCGAAGTGCAGGTCGGAGGCGCCCATGCGGATCGCGTCGATGAGGATTTTCTGCAGGAAGCGCACGACCGGCGCGTCATCGATCTCCGCCTGCGCCTTCTCGTCCTTGGCGCCCTCGTCGTCGGCCATCAGGCCGTCTTCGTCAAAGTCGAAGCTGCTGTCCATCATCTCGCCCAGCGCGGTGGCCACCGAGGCCATCTGGTCGCGTACCAGGCTGATCAGCTTGTCGTATTCGCAAACCACCCAGTCCACGCCCAGCTGCGTGATGAACTTGATCTTTTCAGCCGCTTCGTGGTTGGTTGGGTCGGCCGTGGCGATGACCAGCCGGCGGCCGCGCTTGCCCAGCACCAGGATCTGGTGCTTTTGCAGGATGGACGGATCGATGAGGTTGTCTGGCAGCCGCTGCAGGTCCACTGCGTTCAGGTCGACCAGCGGCGCGGCAAACGCGCGCGAGAGCGTCTGCGCCAGATCCAGCGCTGAAATGATGCCGGAATCGATGAGTTCGCCAATGAAGGAGCGCCGGGCCTTGCCGGCGCCGTGCACGATGGCCTCGGCCTGCTTCTGGTCCAGCTTGCCGGCCAGCACCAGCATTTTCCCCAGGCCCGGCAACACCGGCGCCCTGACATGTTCCACGACAGTGGATGCGCTACCAGCCATACGTCTCCATGGGCTCAGAACGGGTTGATCTGCCGCATCATCGCTTATATCAACACAAGAGTAAAACCGGGCATGACGCCCGCGCAACAGGGCGGGACATGCCCATGCATCAGCGTGCTGCCCTGCTTGTCTTGTTCTGTGCGCCCGCTGGTGTCACACATTGTAATCATGCCGGTGGCCCGTCGCAGCGAGGCGGCTTCTTTCTTTTTGGCGCTTGCGTTGCTGCAGGCGCCGGATCTGCTGCAGAACGCTGCGCCTTGGCCAGCTGCGGCGCCGCGGTCGCAGCCACGTCCCGATGCGGAGCTGTGCCCTGCAGCCCGCGACGCGGAGAAGCACAACGCACCACGCCTCAGGTCCCTGGCCATTTGAACACGCCGTTTGCCAGCCGCCGGGCCAGTCCGGGCCTGGCCGTGGCAGCGCGCTGCCAGGACGCGGGAAGGCCGGCAGGGGCCGGCACGACGTCGCCGTGTGGCCTGGCGGCGCGCGCTGGGGACAGCAGCTGGTGCGCATCCAGGACCTTGAGGAAGACCAGGCACTCGACGGGTGCCACACCGCTCAGGCGATGCAGGTCTTGGGCATTGAGTGCGTACCGGGCCAGCAGTCGGGCCATGCGGTGGCGCTCTGCGCTGTTGCGCACGAGGCTTGCCGGCAGCCGGCGCAACAGCCGCCGGCGTGGCGCGCCGGGGAAGAGCGCGTCAACCACGGGGGCAGTGCGGCTTTGGGGTGCGGACGCGCCTGGCTCGATGGCGTCCGTCTCGCCAGCCAGCGCCGCCGCCGCCTCGACCCGGTCCAGCCACGCCAGGAGCTTTTCACCCCGGATCGGGCGGCGCATGGCGCCAGCGCGGCGCACGCTGCCCGCGCCGGTCAGGCGCAGGACGTAGGGCGTGTCGCGGCCCAGCCCCGGCAATACGGCTTCCAGGCCGCCATGGTCGAGCCGCTCGTCGTCTGGATCGTCCAGCAGGACCGCGTGCCAGGGTGGCTGGTCGGCGCAGATCCAGTGGACCTCGCGGTGATGTGCCGCCAGCCGCAGCAGCGTTTGCACCAGCGCGATTTCCGATGACCTCAACCCGTTGATCCCGAGCCGGTAATGAGCTGACATTGCAAGATGTAAAACAAGAGAATTGGGCTCGAACGCGCGCCATGCAACGCTTTGCTGCCATGACGAAGACGAGTGCAACATGTTTTTTGCTGCGGCTCCATTCTAATATGTTAGAAAATGTTGCGCAAGCGAAATCCTTGCGCTGTGCGGACCATCGCCGGCGCGTGAGACACAATAGGGACCGTCCGGCCTGTGCCGGGTAGCTCTCGGGTGATGTCCTCCATGTTTGTCCATTTGCGCCTGCACACTGATTTTTCCGTGGTCGACGGCACCACGCGCGTCGACGACGCGGTCCGGGCCGCGGCGGCTGATGGCCAGCCGGCGCTGGCCATCACGGACTTGTCCAACCTGTTTGCCGCAATCAAGTTTTATCGTGCGGCGCGGCGCGCGGGCGTCAAGCCGCTGCTGGGCGCCGAGGTCATCGTGCGCGGCCTGGCGTCGGAGCATGCCGACGTCGCGCGTGTGGTGCTTCTGGTGCAGAACCAGCAGGGTTACCTGAATCTCTCCGAGCTACTCTCGCGTGCTTGGTCCGAGGGCGTGGAGAAGGCGCAGGCGCAGCTGCACTGGGACTGGCTGCGCGTGCAGAATGAGGGGCTGATCCTGCTCTCGGGCGCGCAGGCGGGGCCGCTGGGCCCGGCGCTGGTGCATGGCGACCTGGCGCGCGGCAACGCGCTGACCGCCGAGCTGGCCGCGGCGTTTCCGGGGCGCTTTTACCTGGAGCTGCAACGCACCGGCCGTCCGGACGACGAAGCGTACATCGCCTCGGCGGTGCAGGTGGCTGCTGCCTGCCAGCTGCCGGTCGTGGCAACTCATCCCATCCAGTTCCTGCGCCCGGAGGACTTCGAGGCGCACGAGGCGCGGGTCTGCATCGCCGATGGCGAGATCCTGGGCAACCCGCGCCGGGAGCGGCGCTTCACGCCCGAGCAGTACTTCAAGTCGGCCGTGCAGATGCAGGCGCTGTTTGCCGACGTCCCATCGGCGCTGGCCAACACGGTGCAAATTGCCCGGCGCTGCAACCTGAGCCTGACGCTGGGCCAGCCCAGGCTGCCGGATTTCCCGGTACCGCAGGGCTTTACCGAAGAGGATTATTTCCGCCACGCGTCCGAGGAAGGCCTGGTGCAGCGCCTGCTCCAGCTGTACCCGGACCCGGAGCAGCGCAGGCAGCAGCGGCCGCGCTACGAGGAGCGGCTGCGCTTCGAGCTGGACATCATCCTGGAGATGGGGTTCCCGGGCTATTTTCTCATCGTTGCCGATTTCATCAACTGGGCCAAGCAAAACGGCTGCCCGGTGGGGCCTGGGCGCGGCTCGGGCGCCAGCTCGCTGGTCGCGTACGCGCTGGGGATCACCGACCTGGACCCGCTGCGGTACAACCTGCTTTTCGAGCGCTTCCTGAACCCGGAGCGCGTGTCCATGCCGGACTTTGACATCGACTTCTGCCAGGCCAACCGGGACCGCGTCATCGACTACGTCAAGTCGCGTTACGGCAGCGAGGCGGTGAGCCAGATCGCGACTTTTGGCACCATGGCCGCACGCGCCGCCATCCGTGACGTCGGCCGCGTGCTGGACATGAGCTACACCTTTTGCGACGGGATCAGCAAGCTGGTGCCCAACCGGCCGGGCAAGCCGGTGACCCTGCAGTACCCGCCGGCGGACCTGCTGGAGAAAGACCGCGAGAAGTACGCAATTGCCGCCGAACCGGCGCTGGCCGAGCGCATTGAAAAGGAAGAGGAGGTGCGCACGCTGGTCGAGCTGGCGCAAAAGCTCGAGGGCATCACGCGCAACGTCGGCATGCACGCTGGCGGCGTGCTCATTGCGCCGGGCAAGCTCACCGACTTTGGCCCGCTGTACCAGCAGCCGGGCAGTGCGGCAGTGGTGAGCCAGTACGACAAGAACGACGTGGAGGACGTGGGGCTGGTCAAGTTCGACTTCCTGGGGCTGGCCACGCTCACCATCCTGGAGCAGGCGCGGCAGCTCATCATCGCGCGCCACCCCGAACGCGCTGATTTCTCCTTTGGCGACATCCCGCTGGACGACGCTGCCACGTTTGCGCTGTTCCAGCAGGGTCGCACCGAAGCGGTGTTCCAGTTTGAAAGCCGCGGCATGCGCGGCATGCTGCGCGACGCCATGCCGACCCGCTTTGAGGACCTGGTCGCGCTGAACGCCATGTACCGGCCCGGCCCCATGGAGAACATCCCCAGCTTCGTCGCGCGCAAGCGCGGCCGCGAGCCGGTCACGTATCCGCACCCGCTGCTGCGCGACGTGCTGGAAGAGACCTACGGCATCATGGTCTACCAGGAGCAGGTCATGCAGGCCGCGCAGATCCTGGCCGGCTACAGCCTGGGCGCGGCGGACCTGCTGCGCCGCGCCATGGGCAAGAAAAAGCCGGCGGAGATGGCCAAGCAGCGCATCCTGTTCCGCGAAGGCGCCGAGAAGAACGGGATCCATGCGGCCAAGGCCGACGAGATCTTCGACCTCATGGAGAAGTTTGCCGGCTACGGCTTCAACAAGTCGCATGCGGTTGCGTACTCGCTGCTGGCCTACCACACGGCCTGGCTCAAGGTGCACTATCCGGCCGAATTCTTCAGCGCCAACATGACCGTGGAGATGGGAGACACCGACAAGCTGCACGTGCTGTGCGAGGACGCGTTGCGCGAGGGGGTGGTGTTCGAGGCGCCCAGCATCAACAGCGGCGTCTGGCGTTTCGAGCCCACCGACGCGGGCGCGATCCGCTATGGCCTGGGCGCGGTCAAGGGTGCGGGGCAGCAGGCCATCGCGGCCATCATCGCCGCTCGCGAAGGGCGCGGCGCCGGCCCGGGCGGCGACGAGTCCGGGCCTTTTGCCAGCCTGTTTGACTTTTGCCGCCGCGTGGATCGCGGCAGCGTCAACAAGCGTTCCGTTGAAACGCTGGTCCATGCCGGCGCGTTTGATGAGCTGGGCAGCAGCCGTGCCATGCTTGCGGCGTCGGTGGACCTGGCGTTTGAATACGGTGCGGCCTGCGATGCCAACCAGAAGCAGGACGGCCTCTTTGACGCGCTTGAAGGCAGCTCCGGTTCCAGCACGCAGGAGCCCGAGCTGGCCGTGGTCCGTGACTGGAGCGTCAAGGAGCGGCTGAAGATGGAGAAATTGGCGCTCGGGTTTTATTTTTCAGGTCACTTGTTCGAAGAGGCGGCCGTGGAAGTGCGGCGCTTTGTCCCCACCGCGCTGGCCGACGTGCAGGAGAGCCGGCAGCCGGTGTTGCTGGCGGGAATCGTCACGCATTTTCGCGCCATCAACGGGCGCCGCGGCCGCATCGGCCTGTTTCGGCTGGACGATGGGTCTGCCGTGCTGGAGGCGCGCGTGGACCAGGCCGTCATGGAACCGGCCCGCCAGTGGTTCCGCGACGACGAGCTCATCGTCGTCATGGCCAGCGTGCTGCCGGACCGTTTCTCGGGCGGGTTGCAGCTGAACGTCGTGCAGGCTTGGGACCTGCCCGCGGCACGCTGCCGCTTCGGCAAGTTCATCCACGTGGCGGCCGATTCCGGTGTGCCCGAGGTCGAGCAGATCCTGAGCCGCTTCCCGGCGCGGCGCATCGAGCTGGACGAGGGTCCGGTCATCCAGGGCCTGCGCGTGCGCCTGGCGCTGGCCTGCCGCGGCAACGGCGCGGCGGGGGCGCGCGTCGAGCTGGAGCTGGGCGAAAAGGCGCGCTGCTACCCCAGCGACGAGGCGCTGGCCGGATGGCGCGCGCGGGCGGGGGTGGCACAGGCCCGCGTGGTCTACGGCGAGCAGGACGCCTGAAGCACGGGCCGGTGGGCGGGTTCGCCCGCTCATGCACGCGCTGGCTTGCAGCCCCGGTGCACCACACCGGCAGTGCCGGGCGGGATTCCGGGTTCAGTCGCGCAGGTGGAACTCAATGAGCATCGGGTTCCAGTAGCGGCCATTGTCCGACGGCAGGGTTCCGGTGCGATCCAGCGCCCGCAGCACCGCCTCATCCCATGACTTGACCCCGCTGGACTTGGTGATCTTGGTGCTGATGATGCGCCCGGTGGGCCCGGTCTGCACCTGCACCTCGGCCACCGGATTGCCCGGAACGTTGTCGCTGAACACGATGTTGGGTCGGACGGCGGCGCGGATGCGCGCGGCGTAGCCACCGGAGGGACCCGCGGTCCGGGCGTCGCTGCCGCTGCTTGCCTGCCCGGCGCCGCCGGCCAGCTTGGCCAGGCGGTCCAGCTCGGCCTGGCGGCGGGCATCGGCCTTGGCTTTGGCTTCTGCCTCGGCCTTTTTGCGGGCTTCTGCCTCAGCCTTGGCCTTGGCTTCAGCTTCCGCCTTCTTCCTGGCTTCTTCGGCCTTGCGTGCTTCCTCGGCCTTCTTGCGCTCTTCTTCCAGCTTGCGCTTTTTCTCTTCTTCTGCCTTGCGCTTGGCCTCTGCCTCGGCCTTGGCCTTCGCCTTCGCTTCTGCTTCTGCTCTGGCCTTGGCTTCGGCTTCTGCCTTGGCCTTCGCTTCTGCCTCTGCTTTCTTCCTGGCTTCTTCGGCCTTGCGCTCTTCTTCCAGCTTCTGCTTCTTCTCTTCTTCGGCCTTGCGCCTGGCCTCTTCCTCTGCCTTGGCTTTTGCTTCCGCTTCCGCCTTCTTGCGCGCCTCTTCCTCGGCCCGTGCCTTCTCCTCGGCCTGGCGCCTGGCCTCCTCGGCTTCCTTTTCCTTTTGTTTCAGCGCGATTTCAGCCTCGCTGGGCTCCGGTTCCACGGGCGGGGCAGGCTCGGGCTCAGGCTCAGGTTCCGGTTCCGGTTCCGGCTCCGGTTCCGGCTCGGGCTCCACAGCCACTTCGGGTGCGGGTTCGGGCTCCGGCTCAACTTCAGGCTCCGGTTCGGGTTCAACGGCGGGCTCCGGTTCGGGCTCAACCACCGGCTCCGGCTCCGGCTGCGGACGTGCGCTCTGCTCCGGCGCAGGCGCCCACAGCTCGGCTTCCACCGCAGAGTCGCGCGGCGCGTTGCGCCACTGCAACCCCAGCGTGAGAAACAGCACCAGCACCAGATGCGCCAGCAGGGCGTACAACAGGCCCCGGCCCAGCCCGTCCTCGGGCGGTGGCGAAAAATGTCCCCGGTAGTTCGGCTTGCGTGCCATTACGCAGAACGTCTGGATCGATGTGCCACCGCGTCCGCGTGGCGCGTCAGGGCCCGCATCTTGCCGCGCGCCGTTGCGGGCCGGCTGGCGTGGATCTGCTGGATCAGGGCTGGCATGCTGGGTCTGGCTTGGCCGCTCAGAGGTTGGGAATCAATGGATGGTGTCCGAGAGGATTGTCAGAATTTGTCCAATCAAGACGCAAAGCGCAGGCATGGCTGGTGCCATGGCGAGCATGTGCAACGCAGAGTGGGCGGATTCTGACGGTCAAAGCGGACATGATGGATTTTTTCTCAAGCTCTCAGAGCTTGAGAATGAATTGATCGCGCCCGAGAGGATCGCCCAAGACCGTCCAATCAAGACGCAAAGCGCAGGCATAGCTTGGGCTATGGCGAGCATTTGCAACGCGGAGTGGGCGGGTTTGGGCGGTCAAAGCGGGCATGAGGGATTCTTTCTCAAGCTCTCAGTCCTTGACGGACAATCCGATCCGCTGCACGCCGGCCTCGCGCAGCGCCTTCATCATCGACATCACCTGCTCGTAGCGCAACTGGCTGTCTGCGGCAATCATGACCGGCAGGTCGGGCTGCTTCTCGAGCTGCTCCTGCACCACGGCCATGACGTCGCCCTCGGCCAGTCCCTCGCGCTGCACCTCGCCCGCCAGTGCGTAGCCGCCGCTGGCGTCGATGAGGATGTCGATGCGCTGGTCCGGCGGCCGGCTGGACGCGCCCGCATGGGGCACGTCGATGATGCCCGGCGTGATCAGCGACGCCGTGACCATGAAGATGATGAGCAGCACCAGCATGACGTCGATGAACGGCACCATGTTGATCTCGTTGATGGCGCGGCTGCGCCGGTAAGAGGTGACTGGCATGTCAGTGGCCTGCCGTGGTGGTTCCGCGTCCGGCCCCCAGGTTGCGCTGCAGGATGTTGGAGAACTCTTCGATGAAGGTGTCCAGGCGCGTGGCCAGGCGCTCGAGCTTGCGACCGTACAGGTTGTACGCCAGCACGGCCGGGATCGCGGCAAACAGGCCCAGCGCGGTGGCGACCAGCGCTTCGGCAATGCCAGGCGCCACGGTGGCCAGCGTGACCTGCTGCAGGCTGGCCAGGCCGGTAAACGCGTGCATGATGCCCCAGACCGTGCCAAACAGGCCGACGTAGGGGCTGACCGAGCCCACCGAGGCCAGGAACGCCATGCCGGTCTCGCTGTTGTCCAGTTCGCGCCGCTCGCTGGCAAGCATGGCGCGGCGTGCGCCATCCAGCAGCGTAAACGGGTCGTCCACCTGCCGTTCGCGCAGTTTCTGATATTCGCGCATGCCGCTGGCAAACACGCGCTCTATGGGGCCGCCGTGCTTGGCGTTGCGCATGGCCGAAGCGTACAGGTCGTTGAGGCTGGTGCCCGACCAGAAATACTCTTCAAACTCGTCGTTGAGCTTGCTTTTCTTCTTGAATGCACGTGACTTTTGCATCATCACGGCCCAGCTCATGATGGAGACGACCAGCAGCAGGGCAACCACCAGCTGCACCACGAGGCTGGCGCCAACGATCAGGTGGATGATGGAAAGATCTTGATTCATGACTTGATTTTTTTCAAAATTTCCACGGGAATGCGCGACGGGCGCAACGTGACGGCATCGACCCAGCCAATGCGGATGCGGCCACTGCACAACAGGCGGCCCCGGTTGTTGGCCGCTCCGGCCAGGAACGCCTGCTGGTTCAGTATCAGGCTGGCGCGACCGGCGCTGGCCAGCTCGGCAGTGACCAGCAGTGCGTCGTCAAGCCGTGCGGAACCGACATATCGTAGCGCAGCCTCGGCCACCACGAACATGCCGCCGGCCTGCGCGCGCAGCGCCTGCTGCGATACGCCCCGCGCGCGCAGCCATTCGGTTCGCGCACGCTCGAAGAATTTCAGATAATTTGCGTAAAAGACGATACCACCGGCGTCTGTATCTTCCCAGTAGACGCGGATCGGCAATTCAAAGGTCGTCATGCAGGCGGTGCAGGCGCTTGGTTGCCCGGGTCAGGTGTCGGCAAGGGCGGCGAGCCGGGCCACGGCTGCCTCCAGGTGTTCCATGGCGCTGGCCGTGGAAAAGCGTATCCAGTCGGCGCCCGATGCTTCGCTGAAATCGCGGCCTGGCGTGGCCGCCACGTGCGCCCGGTGCAGCCAGTCAAACGCCAGCTCCCAGCTGGTGACCGGCTGGCTGCCGCCACGGCCTGCGGTCATCTGACGGCACAGCGCGGCGCAGTTGGCCCAGGCGTAGAACGCGCCGTCCGGCAGCACCGGTACCTCCAGTCCCAGCTGCTGCAGCTGGGGCACGAACCAGTCGCGACGGGAGCGGAACCGCTCGCGCCGCTGCTCGTACTCGGCCAGGCTCTCCGGCTCGAAGCAGGCCAGCGCCGCATGCTGGGCAATGGTGCTGGGACAGATGTACAGGTGTTGCGCCATCTGCTCGATCGTGCTCACCAGCGCCGGCGGAAGCACCAGCCAGCCCAGGCGCCAGCCGGTCATGCTGAAATACTTGCTGAAGCTGTTGATGCTGATGATGCGCTCGTCCAGCGCCAGCGCGCTGTGCCCGAACGTGTCGTCGTACGACAGCCCCAGGTAGATCTCGTCGATGAGCGTGATCCCGCCGTGCCCGGTGACCACGTCGTGCATGCGCGCCAGTTCGGCCGGATGGATGGACGTGCCGGTGGGGTTGGACGGCGACGCAAGCATGACGCCGCGCGTGTTGCCGCCCCAGGCGGCTTCAACCTGCGCCGCGCTGAGCTGGAAGCGCTCGGCTGCGCTGGTCGGCAGCAGCACGGCGTTGCCGCCGGCCATGTTGACGAACTGGCGGTTGCACGGGTAGCTGGGGTCCGGCATGAGGATCTCGTCGCCGGGGTCGATCAGCGCCAGGCAGGCCAGATGCAGTGCCGCGGACGCGCCGGCGGTGACGACAATGCGGCTGGCCGGGATGGCCAGGCCAAAGCGGTCCAGGTACCACTGGCTGATGCGCTCGCGCAGCTGCGGCAGTCCGGCCGAGTCGGTGTAGCCGGTGCGGCCGTCCCGGATCGCCCTTTCCGCGGCTTCGCGCACCAGCGGCGGCGCGGTGAAGTCCGGCTCGCCAACGTTGAGGTAGATCATGGGCTGCGCCGAGCCGGCCGCCTGCTGCGCAACGCGCGCGGCTTCCTTGGCCATTTCCATGACGTAGAAGGGCTGGACGCGGCGCGCGCGTTCGGATTGTTGCATGCTTACGATTGGGGTGCGTTGCGGTCGTGCGCGACTTCTGCGGCACGCAGCTTGGGCGCCAGCCCGTTCAGGACCGCGTTGACGTACTTGTAGCCGTCGGTGCCGCCAAAGTCCTTGGCCAGCTCTATGCTCTCGTTGAGCACCACGCGCCAGGGGATGTCCGGGCACTTGAGCAGCTCGTACGCGCCTATCCACATGCAGCCGTGCTCTATGGGCGAGATCTGCGCCATGGGCCGGTCCAGCAGCGGCTGGATCAGCGCGTCCAGGTCCGCGGCCAGTTCAAGGCAGCCGTGCAGCAGCGCGTCAAAGTGCACGGCGTCGGCCTTGCTGAATCCCTGCAGGCCCCGCGTGAAGCTGTCTATGCTGGCGATGTCGTCCTGGCCCACAAAATGCTGGTACAGGCCTTGCAGGGCAAATTCGCGCGCACGCGAGCGGGGTGGCTTGCGCGACGGCTTGCGCGTCGCGTAATCCGGGCGCTCCGGCCCGCTTTGGCCTGTCGCAGCGGCCGGCTTCATGCCAGCTGATCTTTCAGCAGGGTCATTTCAACGGCGGCACGCGCAGCGTCGCGCCCCTTTTCAATCTGGCGCACCGTGGCCTGTGTCAGGTCTTCCGTGGTCAGGATGGCGTTGGCAATCGGGATGTCGTCATCCAGCGCCACGCGGGTGATCCCGGCGGCCGATTCGTTGGCAACGAGCTCGAAATGATAGGTCTCGCCGCGGATGATGCAGCCCAGCGCGATCAGCGCGTCGTACTTGCCGCTGCGCGCCAGCCAGCGCAGCGCCAGCGGGATCTCCAGCGCGCCCGGCACCACGGCCTGGGTGATCTGCCCATCCGGCACGCGCAGCCGCGCCAGCTCGGCCAGGCAGGCCTTGAGCAGGCCGCGGGTGACGTTCTCGTTGAACCGGCTGCGCACGATGCCTATGTGCAGTGCGCTGCCGTCCAGCTCCGGCGTCTTTCCCTTGTCGGCTACAAACATGGTCAATCCCGGTTTGCGGGCGCGCAGCCGCCAAGAGAACGCACACCGCAACGCGCAGCCGGCTGGCTGCAGCCGGCTGCATCGTGGCCGTGGGCAGGAAGAATGAAGAAGGTCCAGTCAGGCATGGTTTTTTCCATCGTTGCACGGCGCTGCAGGCGCCAGCAGCCGCTCGGGCCGCTTCGCGTTTCAGTCCTTGGCGACGTAGCCGGTGATTTCAAGCCCGAAGCCGCCGGCCAGGCTCGGGGTGCGGCGCGCGGCGCCGAGCAGGCGCATGCGGCGCACGCCCAGTTCGCGCAGGATCTGTGCGCCTATGCCGTAGCTGCGCAGGTCCAGCCGTTGCGGCTGCGGCGCCGCTGTACCGTGGCTGCCCTGAAACTGCGCCAACAGCTGCTCGGCGCCATCGTTGCAGTTGAGCAGGACGACCACGCCGCGCCCCTGCTGCTGTACGTGCCGCAGCGCGTCGTGCACGTGCCAGCTGTGGCTGTCTTCCTGCGTGTCCAGCAGGTCCAGGATGGACAGCGGTTCGTGCACGCGCACCGGCACCTCGTCGGTCTCGCTCCATTGCCCCAGCGTCAGCGCCAGGTGCACGGACTGGCTGGGCTGGTCGCGGTACGTGTGCGCAACAAAGGAGCCCCACGTGGTTTGCAACGGTCGGGTGGCCAGCTTGCTGACCAGGGTTTCGTTGCGGCTGCGGTATTCGATGAGATCGGCAATGGTGCCAATTTTCAGGCCGTGCCCGGCGGCAAAGCGCTGCAGGTCGGGCAGGCGGGCCATGCTGCCGTCGTCGTTCATGATTTCGCAGATGACCGCTGCCGGCGTGCAGCCAGCCATGGCGGCCAGGTCGCAGCCGGCCTCGGTGTGGCCGGCGCGCACCAGCACGCCGCCGTCAACCGCCTGCAGCGGGAAGACGTGGCCAGGCTGCACCAGGTCCGAAGCCCTTGCATCGGTGGCCACCGCCGCCTGTATGGTGCGCGCCCGGTCCGCGGCGGAGATGCCGGTGCTCACGCCCTCGGCTGCCTCTATGGATACGGTGAACGCGGTGCCCAGTCGGGTGCTGTTGTGTGCAGCCATCTGCGGCAGGTTCAGGCGCTCGCAGCGCTCGCGCGTGAGTGTCAGGCAAATCAGCCCGCGCCCGTAGCGCGCCATGAAGTTGACCGCGTCCGGCGTGACGTGGTCGGCGGCCAGGATGAGGTCGCCTTCGTTTTCCCGGTCTTCTTCGTCAACCAAGATGACCATGCGGCCGGCGCGCAGTTCCGCAATGATTTCCGGCACGGGTGAAATGGCGGCAGCAGCAGGGGTGGCGAGGAGTTCAGCAGCGTTCATTGAAGACAGGCAGGTACCGGCCGCGCGCAGCGGCAGCTTGGCAGGAGTGTGGGCCTCCATTATCGGCGGTCCGGCACCTTGCCGCAGGCAGTGCCAGGCAGACCGGACCGGCCGGGCCGGTTTTTCAGCGCTCGATGAGGACGACGCGCAAATCGTTGACGTTGGTCTGCGTCGGGCCGGTGACGATTGCCGTCCCGACCGCCTCGAAGAAACTGTGCGCGTCGTTGTCGTCCAGAAACCGTCGCGGGTCGAGGCCGCGGCCCAGCGCCTGCTGCAGCGTCTGCGGCCCGGCCCAGGCGCCGGCGTTGGCCACGGCGCCGTCCACGCCGTCGGTATCGGCCATGAGCGCATGGATGCGCCGGTGGCCGTCGCAGGCCAGCGCGAACGAGAGCAGACATTCCACGTTGCGCCCGCCGCGCCCGTGTCCGCGCACGGTGACGGTGGTTTCGCCCCCCGAGATCAGCGCGCACGGCGGCGCAAACGGCTGGCTGCGGTTGGCCGTCTGCAGCGCGATGCCCGCCAGCACCTGGCCCACGTCGCGCGCCTGCCCCTGCAGCGCATCGCCCAGGATGTGCGGTGCGTAGCCGTGCCGGCGCGCCACGCGGGCCGCAGCCTCCAGCGCCTGCTGCGGCGTGGCAACAAGCCGGAATTCGGCGCGCGCCAGCCGCGCATCGCCGGGCTTGACCGTCTCGGCGGCGCCGCTTTGCAGCGCCTGGCGCGCCGCTGGCGGCAGCTCGATGCGCCAGCGCCTTGCGATCGCCAGCGCGTCGGCGCAGCGGGTCTCGTCCGCCACCGTGGGGCCCGAGGCAATGTCGGCGGGCCGGTCGCCCGGGACGTCCGAAATCGCCAGCGTGATGACACGCGCCGGATGGCAGGCCGCGCCCAGGCGTCCACCCTGGGTCAGCGACAGGTGCCGGCGCAGCGTGTTGATCTCGCCAATGCCGGCGCCGCTGGCCAGCAGCGCCTGCTGCAGGCCTTGCAGGTCGGCCAGCATCAGGCCGGGCAGCGGCAGCGTCAGCAAGGCCGACCCGCCGCCGGAAAGCAGGCACAGCACCGTGTCGCTGGCGTCCAGCCGGGCGGCCAGGTCCAGCATGCGCCGGGCCGCCTGCATGCCGGCCGCGTCGGGGACGGGATGCGCGGCTTCCACCACCTCGATGCGCCGGCAGGGCAGGGCGTGTCCGTAGCGCGTCACGACCAGCCCGGACAGCGCGCCCGCCCAGAGCTGCTCGACCACCTGCGCCATGGCCGCCGCTGCCTTTCCCGCGCCCAGCACGACCAGCCGGCCCGGGACGGCGCGCGGATGCGGCACGTGCGGTGGAATGCAGGCCTGCGCCTGCGCGGAAGCCACGGCCGCGTCAAACAGCGCACGCAGCGTGGCCACGACCGGGCTGACAGGCTGCGCTTGCCTGGTCACGGTGCCAGCCGCTGGCGCCGCCACTGCCCGTCCTGCCAGCGGTAGCACAGCCGGTCGTGCAGGCGGTTTGCGCCACCCTGCCAGAATTCCCAGTAATCCGGCGCGAGGCGGTAGCCGCCCCAGTGCGGCGGGCGCGGCGGGTTGGGGCCGAATCGCCTCTGCAATTCTGCAAACGCCTGGACCAGTTCGGCGCGACCGGCAATGACCTGGCTTTGCGGGCTGGCCCAGGCGCCGATGCGGCTGCCCAGCGGACGCTCGTCAAAATAGGCGTCGCTCTCGGCGCAGCCCAGCCGCTGCACGCGGCCTTCTATGCGCACCACGCGCTGCAGCCCCAGCCAGTGAAACTGCAGCGCAGCCAGCGCGTTGCCGTCCAGGTCCCGTCCCTTGCGGCTGTGGTAATTGCTGTACCAGACGATCCCGTCCTGGTCAAAGCCCTTGATCAGCACCACGCGCGTGCTGGGCCGGCCGGCGGGGTCCACGGTGGCCAGCGTCATGGCGTTGGGTTCCAGCTCGCTGCCGTCCAGTGCCTCGTCAAACCAGGCGGAAAACTGCTGCAGCGGATCCGCGGCAGCGCGCGTCTCGTCCAGCGCATTGCGCTCGTAGCTCTTGTGCATGTGGCTGAGTGAGTGCATGGTGGGCTGCCGGCTGCATCAGCGCCGGTCTGCGCAAGCCAGCAGCCGCGCCAGGCGCCGGTCCTGGATGCCGTTGGCCGTCAGGCTGGCGTACGTGTACCGGGCATAGTCCAGCGTCGTTCCGTAGCGGCCCCTGGCGTGGCGGAAGATGTCGCGGTACTGCGACGCCGTCAGCGTGCCGGTGTACGAGGCGCTGCGCGGCGACAGCGTGAACGCAAGCGCGTTGACCGGCGGGCCCGACGCGGTCTGGCACGACAGCCAGGCGGGCGTGTACACGTCGCCCGGCATCTCGCGTTCCCAAAGGCGGTCAAAGACGCGGCCCGCGGCATCGTCGGCAATGCGAAAGACGACACCGCGGCAACTGCCGCCGGGCAGCAGCGCAAAGACCAGCCCGGGCTGCGCTGGCGTGCCGCGGTTGACATGGCTCCACATGGCCAGCGCCCGGTGCCACCCGTAGACGCGCGCGTGATGGCGCTCGGCCACGTCGAACTCGGGGCGCCAGATCAGCGAGCCGTAGCCAAACACCCACAAGCCGTCCGCCTGGGCCAGGCGCTGCTGCCACTGCCTGCGCGTGCGCTCGCGCAGCGCACTGGCGCGCTGCGGCGCGGCCCGGGCGCGGCCCTGTTCCTGGTGGCGTGCGGCAACGGCAGGTGTCATGGCTTCAGTTTATACAATTGGCGGGTTGTTCCACCGCCATCCGCATTCATGACCCTGCATTCCCGCCGCAACGATGCGCAGCCTGTCCTGTGGGCCATTGGACTGCTGCTGTTGGCGGCGCTTGCCGCGGTGGGTGGCTGGCAATGCCGCGCGCGAGCCGCCAGTGCGGGATCAGCGGAAGTTGCTCGCGCGGCCGGCGTGCAGGCCGCGCCCGTCGCGCCGCTGGCCATGCCGGCGGAGTCCGTGGCCGGCAACGCCGGGGCAGAAGTTCTGGGGCCCCTGCTGCCGCCAGCCGCTCCGGTTCGCGTGGTCGAGCAGGGCACCACCGTTGCTTTTTACTTTGCACAAGACCAGGCGCAGGTGCCCCCTGACGCGGCCAGGGCGCTGGGTGCCATCGTCAGGGGCGTGGCCGCAGGCCAGACCGCGGTCATCCAGGCGTACGAGCGCAACGACTCCAGCGCCCGCAAAACCGCGCAACGGGTGCTCTCCGTCCACAACCTGCTGGTGTCACTGGGCATAGGCGAAGACAAGATACGCCGCACCGAACCCGAGTCCATCCCCGCCTGGGCGCAGGCCGCCGACACGGATCGCGTCGAAGTCAGCCTGGACGCCGGCTAGCCGGACGCCGCACCGCGTTCAGCGCAGCCCGCCGCCCGCTGCGTCTTTCCCACGCTGGATCAGCTCGATCTTGTAGCCGTCCGGATCGGTGACAAAGGCAATGATGGTGCTGCCGCCCTTGACCGGCCCGGCGTCCCTGGTCACGTTGCCGCCGGCAGCCCGGATCCGCTCGCAGGTCGCTGCCACGTCCGGCACGCCGATGGCAATGTGCCCGTACGCATCGCCCAGCTCATACTCGCTCGTGCCCCAGTTGTACGTCAGCTCGATTTCCGCCTGCTCCGGGTTCCCCTTGCCGTAACCGACAAAGGCCAGCGAGTATTTGTATTCGGGATTCTCCGACGTGCGCAGCAGGTTCATTCCCAGCACCTGCGTGTAGAAGTCGATGGCGCGCTGCAGGTCGCCCACGCGCAGCATGGTATGCAAGATTCTCATGCCCTCATTTTGCCATGGCAGGACAGTGACACGGGCCCTGGCCGGTGGCTGCAACAGGCAGGGCGCGGCGATGGACGCATCCGGGCCGCGCCGGCATCAGCCGGGAAATCGTTATGCTTGCCACCCATGAGCGCACGTACTTTTCTCTGGCTTGACTACGAGACCTTTGGCACCGACCCGCGCCGCGACTGGCCGGCGCAGTTTGCCGCCGTCCGCACCGACGCCGAGCTGAACGAGGTGGCCGAGCCCCTGCTGCTGTACTGCCAGCCACCGCGCGACCGGCTGCCTTCACCCGAGGCCAGCCTGGTCACCGGCATCACCCCGCAGGAATGCGCTGAAAAAGGCATTCCCGAGCGCGACTTTGCCGTGCGCATCAACGCCGAGCTGTCGCGGCCGGACACCATCAGCGTGGGCTACAACTCGATCCGCTTTGACGACGAGGTCACCCGCTTTTTGCTCTGGCGCAACCTCATCGACCCCTACGCACGCGAATGGCGCGACGGTTGCGGACGCTGGGACCTGCTGGACGTCATGCGCTGCGCGCACGCGCTGCGGCCCGAGGGCATCAACTGGCCCACGGGCGACGACGGCAACACCAGCTTCCGGCTCGAGAAGCTGACCGCAGCCAACGGCATTGCGCACGAGCATGCGCACGATGCGCTGTCTGATGTGCGCGCCACCATCGCGCTGGCACGCCTGCTGCGCAGCAAGCAGCGCAAGCTGTTTGATTTTTGCCTGGCCTTGCACAGGAAGTCGCGCGTGGCCGAAGAGCTGGGCTTGCCCACCACGCTGCAGGATGCGCGCCCCTTCCTGCACGTGAGCGGCCGCTTTGGCGCCGCCCGCGGCTGCATCGCGATCATGGCGCCGCTGGCCATGCACCCGACCAACCGCAACGAGCTGCTGGCCTGGGACCTGGCCGCCGACCCGGCGGAGCTGGCCGCGCTGGACGCCGATCAGGTGCGCCAGCGCCTGTTCACGCCCGCGGCCGAGCTGCCCGAGGGCGTGCAGCGGCTCGCGCTCAAGGGCGTGCATTTGAACCGCTCGCCCATTGTCATCGGCAACATCAAGACTTTGCGCCCCGAACTGGCAGCGCGCTGGGGCGTGGACCTTGACGTGGCCGGAACGCATTTTGAGCGGCTGCGCGCACTGCCAGATCTGAGCGCGCTGTGGCAGCAGGTGTACCGACGGCCCGCTGCGCTGGCCGAAGCCGATGTGGACGAGGACCTGTACGGCGGCTTCCTTGGCGACGCCGACCGCCGGCGGCTGGAGCGGCTGCGCGCGCTCGATCCCGGGGAGCTGGCGCTCGAGCAGCCCGGTTTTGACGACGAGCGGCTGCCCGAGCTGTTGTTTCGCTACCGCGCGCGCAATGTCCCGCAGACGCTGTCCGGGCCGGAGCGCGAGCGCTGGCTTGCGCATTGCCGCCGGCGCCTGATGCAAGGCGATCCGCCGGCGATCAGCGCGTTCTTTGACCGCATTGATGCGCTGGCCGAGTCGCGCGTGGACGAGGCGGCGCAGGACGTGCTCTCCGCACTGTACGACTGGGCCGAGCAGCTGGCCGAAAGCGTCTCTGCATGAGCGTGCCGCCTTCGGCGTCGCCAGCGCGGGCGCCCTGGCAACGCCTGTGGTCGCTGTCGCTGCCGGTGGCCATGGGGTACTTGCCGCTGGGTGCCGTGTTCGGCTTCCTGCTGGTCCAGGCCGGCGCGGCCTGGTGGCTGGGGCCGCTGGCCAGCCTCTTTGTCTTTGCCGGCGCGGCGCAGTTCATGGTGGTGCCCATGCTGGCGGCCGGCCTGCCGTTGCTGCCCATCGCCGTGGCCACGCTGGTCATCAACCTGCGCCACATTTTCTACGGGCTCTCGCTGCTGCACAGGCTGCCATCGGCCTGGTGGGCGCGGGCCTACCTGGTCTGGGCCCTGACCGACGAGAACTATTCGGTCATCACCGCGCTGCCGGCGCGCGCAAGTACAGCGGAGATAGTTGGCGTGGCAGCGCTCAACCACTTCTGGTGGATCCTGGGCACCGTCATCGGCGCCCTTGCTGGCGCGCAAATCACCACAGCCTGGGCCGGCATAGACTTTGCACTGGCCGCGCTGTTTGCCGTGCTGGCCATAGAGCAATGGCGGGCGGCGCGCACCATGGTTCCCATACTGGTTGCAGGCGTTGCCTATGCGGTGGCCCTTGTCGTGCTGCCGGCGCAGGCCCTGGTGGTGTCCATTGCCCTCACCGTAGCAGCCGGCCTCGTGCTCGGCCGGCACCAGCTCGCGGAACAGCAACAGGCGGCGGACCCGTCATGATCGATACCGTTTACGCGCTCTGGGCGATCGCCGTGATGACGGTGGTCACGGTGCTGCTGCGCGCGCTCCCGTTCCTGGCCGCACCCTGGCTCAAGCGCTCGCCACTTGTCCTGCAGCTGGGACGCTTCCTGCCGCTGGCCATCATGACGCTGCTGCTGCTCGATACCCTGCGCGGCAGCATGGCCGGAAACCCCGCCGGTGCCTGGCAGGAGCTGGTGGCCATTGGCGTGGCCATCGTGCTGCAGGGGCGCACGCGCCAGCCACTGCTGAGCATCCTGGTGGCAACGGCACTGTACGTGGTGTTCCGCAACGTGCCGCTGTTTGCCTGAGCGCACCGCGCCGGGCGCGACACGATAGGCGTCGGCCTGCATCATCCCGCGACGGCGGGCTTGCGGCCAGCAACTCAGGCAGCGTCAAACAGCTCAAGCAGGCGGTCCAGCCCGCCTTCGTTGATCGCCACCTGCGCCTGCGCGCGCACCGCGGGCTTGGCGTGGTAGGCCACCGAGAGGCCGGCCGCGTCCATCATGGGCAGGTCGTTGGCGCCGTCGCCCATGGCGATGGCGTGTGCCGGCGCGATGCCCAGCTTCTTGCAGGTCTGCAGCAGCATCCGGCGCTTTTCCGCACCGTCGCAGATGTCGCCCCAGGGCTGGTCGACCAGGCGGCCAGTGAGCAGGCCGCCGCTGATTTCCAGCACGTTGGAGCGCGTCCAGTCGAGCTGCAGCCGGTCGCGGATGCGGTCGGTGAAGAAGGTGAAGCCGCCGGAGACCAGCAGCGTCTTCAGCCCGGCCTGCTGGCAGGCGCGAACCAGCCGCTCGGCGCCCGGGTTGAGCTGCAGGCGCTCGGTGTACACCTGCTCCAGGTGCGTCATGCTCACGCCCTCCAGCAGCGCCACCCGCTGGCGCAGGCTCTGCTTGTAGTCGGTGATCTCGCCCCGCATGGCCGCCTCGGTGATGGCCGCCACTTCGGCCTTGCGGCCTGCGGCATCGGCAATTTCGTCCACGCATTCGATGTTGATCAGCGTGGAATCCATGTCAAATGCGATCAGTCCGTAGTCCGTCAGCCGCAGCGGCGGCTGGATGCCGCGCACGGTCAGGCCGGGACGGAATTCACTCTCGGGGCTGTCTGGGTCTGCGATCATGAGGGGGAATCCGGGGCCGCGGCGTCAAGGAAGCGGAAGACGCGGCGCAGCGGCTGCGTCTCGGGCAACACGTAGACCACGCCGGCCCGCTCGCCAAACAGCGGCGCGATGTGCTGCTCGTAAAAATCAGGCGGCAGGTTGATGCAGCCAAACGAGATGCGATTATCCGCGATCGAGGGCGACGCCAGGCGCTGCGGCCGCTGCTCGCCCGGCACGTGGCGCACGCGGTGCATGGACAGCGCCGCGTCGTAATCCAGCCACACGATGTCCTCGCCCGCGGCGTTGATTCCCGGCTCGGTGACGTAGCGGCCTGCCGAGGTGATCTTTTCGCTGGCGCGGATGCGGCGCAGCGGCCGGCTGCCTATGTCCGCGGGCGCCGCATCGCCCATGGCCTCGCCCAGGAGCGCGGGCGTCTGCCCCAGCAGGCGGCCTTCGGCGTCATAGACCCACAGCCTGGCCGCCGTCTTGTCCAGTACCGCAAACGGCATGCCCGCGGCATCCTGCGCCTGCAGCACGCGGTCGGCAAAGTCCTGCGCCAAGCCGGCTGCTGCCGCGGCGGGCCGAGGTGCCAACAGCGGCGTGGCAAGGATCAGGGTGAGAGCAAGGATCTGGCGCATGGCGGGCAGCAGGCCGGCGCGGCTGCCGGCACCTGCTCCGCAAGCTTACCAGCGCCAGTAGAACATGGCCTTGGCCAGGAACACGATGAGCACCACGTGCGTGAACACGCTGAGGTGGATGTGCTGGATGTGCCGCGACTTGAGCTTGCCGGTGCCGCTGAGCGTGATCGCCGTGACGAAGTGCGCGAGCACGCTGAACGCCAGCACGATCTTGATCCACAGCAGCGTGGCAAACGAGCTGCCCAGCGGATGCGCCAGTTCGGCGCGGAACTGCCACGCCATCATGATGCCGGCAGCAAAGAGGATGAGAATGACAAAGGGGATGATGCGCCGCGCACGCCGGCCTATGGCGATCTCCACGCTGCGCATGGTCTCGCGCCCCAGTGGCTTGCGCAGGCCTTCCAGGATGACGACCTCAAAGAACACCGTGCCAACAAAAAAGATGGCGGCGTACAGGTGCAGCGTGATCAGGACCGGGTGACTCATGGCGGAGATGGGCAATCAATTCATATGGCCAATCATTCTCATTTCTTTGCACACCCAGAGCCCGGCCGGCGGCCAGTGTCCGTGCTTGCGCCGCTGGTATTGCGGCGCGCGGCAGCCGCGATCGGCATGGCGCGCCGGCCTGCCCGCGCGATGTGCCGTCTGCTGCAGATGCCCTGTTTCATGCCAAGCGTTGCCAAGTGTCGTATTCAAAGAGCGGTCGTATTCAATCAAAGAGCGTCAGGCGGGCGCAGGCCGTTCCGGATGCCGTTGAGACATGGCTCGGGACGCTGCTTCAACGCGCACGTGACGTGTCGTGTTGCCAGCGGTCGGTGCCGCGCGCTGGATTGAACGCCGGGCAGAGCAGCCCCCAACCTGTGGCGTCACTGGCTAAAATGGGGGCATGAGCACCGTGCATCGCATGAACCTGGTCAATCACTTCCTGATTGCCATGCCGAGCATGCAAGACGATACGTTTGGGCGAAGCGTGATCTACGTTTGCGAGCACAACGAGCACGGCGCGCTGGGGCTCATCATCAACAAGCCGGGCGGCATCAACATGGATGACCTGTTCGAGCGCGTGGACCTGCCGCTGACGCGCGGCGACCTCAAGACGCAGCCGGTGTTCCATGGCGGCCCCGTGCAGACCGAGCGCGGCTTTGTCCTGCACGACCCGGTCACGGCCGATGGCCTGGCGTCCGACGAGACCATCTACGCGTCCACGCTGGCCGTTCCCGGCGGCCTGGAGATGACCACGTCGCGCGATGTCCTGGAGGCCATGTCCAGCGGCGCGGGCCCGCGCCGGGCATCCATCATGCTGGGCTATTCGGCCTGGGGGGCGGGCCAGCTGGAAGACGAGATCGTAGAAAATACGTGGCTTACGGTGGACGCCGACGCCAGCCTCATCTTTGACGTGCCGGTGCCGCAGCGCTATGAGCGCGCGCTGGCCCTGCTTGGCTTGCAGGCCTGGACGCTGGTGTCGCATGCCGGTCATGCATGAAGCCGGCTGCTGCCCGCCATCGGCGCAGCGCTTCCTGGCATTTGACTTTGGGCTGCGGCGTACCGGCGTGGCCAGCGGCAACCGCCTCACGGGCACCGCAACGCCGCAGCAGACCATCCACGCGGCTGGCAAGGCGCGCTGGACGCCGATTGCCCAGGCCATCGCCGAGTGGCAGCCCGACGCGCTGGTGGTTGGCATCCCGTTCCATCCGGACGGCGCGCCGCATGAAAACACCGGACGCGCGCTGCGCTTTGCGCGCCAGCTGCGTGCCCGCGCCGGCCTGCCCGTGTACGAGGTGGACGAGCGCTACAGCACGACCCGCGCGCTGGCTGCCGGCGCGCGTGACGCCGACGCCGCCGCCGCCGCGATCATCCTGGAGCAGTTCCTGGGGGACCTGGCATGAGCGGGCAGGTCCCGGACGCCGAGGCCGTCTACCGGGAATTCACCCCTGTCGTGCAGGCGCTGCTGGGCCCGCGCACCGAGCTGGTGGGAATCGTTACCGGCGGCTGGTGGCTGGCGCAGCGGCTGCACGCGGACCTGGCGCTGACGCGGCGCGCAGGCGCGCTGTCTTCGGCCATGCACCGCGATGATTTTGCACGCCGGGGCTTGACCGCCCGCGGCGGCACCGAACTGCCCTTTGACGTCGATGGCGCGGACATCCTGCTGGTCGACGACATCCTGCACACCGGCCGCACGATCCGTGCTGCCGTCAACGAGCTGTTTGACTACGGCCGCCCGGCGCGCATACGCCTGGCGGTGCTGGTCGACCGCAACGGGCGTGAATTGCCCATTGCTGCACAGCACGCGCAGGTCCGGCTCGCGCTGCCGGCCGCGCGCTCGCTGCAGCTGGGCCGCAACGAGGACGGGCGCTTTGAATTCCACCTGGAGGCGGCCGGCTGATCATGCGCAGTGCCCGCAACCTGCAGCTCAACCGCAACGGCGAACTGGTGCACTTGCTGTCCACCGAGGGACTGCCGCGCGAGCAGCTGCTGCATATCCTGGATACGGCCGGGCAGTTTGCCAGCGTCAGCGACCGCGAGGTCAAGAAGGTGCCGCTGCTGCGCGGCAAGAGCGTGTTCAACCTGTTCTTCGAGGACTCCACGCGCACGCGGACCACGTTTGACATCGCGGCCACGCGCCTGTCGGCTGATGTCTACACGCTGGACATCGGCCACTCGTCCACGTCCAAGGGCGAGTCGCTGCTGGATACCGTGGCCAACCTCAGCGCCATGGTGGCCGACATATTCGTCGTGCGCCATGCCGAGAGCGGCGCGCCGTACCTGCTGGCGCAGCACGTGGCGCCGCACGTACACATCATCAACGCGGGCGACGGGCGCCATGCGCACCCCACGCAGGCGCTGCTGGACATGTACACCATCCGGCACTACAAGCCGGATTTTTCCAGCCTGGTGGTGGCCATCGTCGGCGACATCCGGCACTCGCGCGTGGCGCGCTCGGACATCCATGCCCTGCGCACGCTGGGCGCGGCGGAAATCCGCGTGGTGGGGCCGCGCACGCTGGTCTCCGCCGACATGGTGCCCATGGGCGTGCGCACCTGCCATTCGCTGCAGGAGGGCATCAGCGGTGCCGACGTCATCATCATGCTGCGCCTTCAGCGCGAGCGCATGCACGGCGCGCTGCTGCCATCGTCCGAGGAGTTCTTCAGGACCTACGGCCTCACGCCCGAGCGGCTGCAATGGGCCAGGCCCGACGCCATCGTCATGCACCCCGGTCCCATCAACCGCGGCGTGGAAATCGACTCCCGCGTTGCCGACGGGCCGCGCAGCGTCATCCTGCCGCAGGTCTCGTTCGGGATTGCCGTGCGCATGGCCGTGATGAGCATCGTCATTGGCAACGAGGCGGACCCATGAGCATCCTGATTCGCGGCGGCCGTGTCCTGGACCCGCACAGCGGGCGGGATGCGCAGGCCGACATTGCCATCGCGTCCGGGCGCGTTGTCCGCATCGGCACGCTGCCGGCCGGTTTTGTTGCCGACCGGGTCCTGGACGCCAGTGGTTGCTGGGTGCTGCCCGGGCTTGTCGACCTCAACGTCCGCCTGGGCGAGCCGGGCAACGAGCATGCCGGCATGCTCGAGAGCGAGATGACCGCAGCGGTTGCCGGTGGCGTGACCAGCCTGGTTTGTCCCCCCGATACCGACCCCATCCTGGACGAGCCGGGGCTGGTTGAGATGCTTCGCATGCGCGCCGAGAAGCTGCACCAGGCCCGCGTGTTTCCCCAGGGCGCGCTCACGCGCGGGCTGGACGGCCGGATCCTGAGCGAGCTGGTGCAGCTGACGCTGGCCGGTTGCGTGGCGTTTGGCCAGGCTGAAAAACCCATCGTCGACACGCGCGTGCTGCAGCGCGCGCTGCAATACGCGGCCACCTTCGGCTATCCGGTCTGGCTGCGCCCGCTGGAGCCCTGGCTGTGCGGCGGCGTGGCGGCCAGCGGCCTCGTGGCCACGCGCAAGGGGCTGTCCGGCGTGCCCGCGCTCTCCGAAACCATTGCGCTGCACGTCATCTTCGAGCTGCTGCGCGGGATGGCAACGGATGCCGGCGGCCCGCACGTGCACCTGTGCCGCATCTCCAGCGCCGCCGGCGTGGCGCTGCTGCGTGCTGCGCGCGCAGAGGGACTGCAGGTCACGGCCGACGTCAGCATCCACTCGCTGCTGCTGACTGACGAGGACATTGCCGACTTTGATTCCCGTGCGCGGCTGCTGCCGCCGCTGCGCCAGGACGCCGACCGCCAGGCGCTGTCCGATGCCCTGGCCGACGGCACCATCGATGCGCTGGTCTCCGATCACACACCGGTCCGCAGCGACGCCAAGGAGTTGCCCTTTGCGCTGGCCGAGCCGGGCGCCACCGGGCTGGAGCTGCTGCTGCCGCTGGCATTGCAGTGGGGACGGCAGGCCGGCGGGCCGGGCCTGCAGCGCGCGCTGTCGGTGGTGACGCACGGGCCGGCCGCCGTGCTGGGGTCGGCGCTGGGCACGCTGGGCGCCAGCTGCGGGCGCATCGTGGAAGGTGGTGCCGCGGATTTGTGCATCGTCGACCCGGACCAAAGCTGGCAGGCCAGGGCCGGTGAGCTGCGCAGCCAGGGCAAGCTGACGCCCTTTGCCGAGCGCATGCTGGAGGGCCGCGTGCGGCACACGCTGGTTGGCGGCCACGTGGCGTACAGCCGGCCTGGCGCGGCCGGCTGAGAGCTTGAGAAAGAATCCCTGAGCGCCGGCACAAACCGGCAAGGAGTAAAGGGTGCAAGTCCCTGACAGTAAAGAAATAGCAAATCATGCTGTCCCCGAGTCATGCGCGGCGTATCGCGAGGT
>JALOAS010000100.1 GCA_023228705.1 Ottowia sp.
TGCTAGTGACTATTTTGGTCGATCAGTAGCTATATCGGGAGATAGTAACACAGCTATAGTAGGAGCCTATGGTGATGATGATTTAGGATCTAGTAGTGGATCAGCTTATATCTTTACTAGATCAGGATCTACCTGGACTGAACAGGCTAAGCTACTAGCTAGCGATGGAGCTGCTGATGATTGGTTTGGACATTCAGTAGCTATATCGGGAGATGGTAATTCAATTGTGATTGGAGCTAGAAATCATATATCCGGAACAGGAGCTGTTTATGTATTTACTTATGACGGTAGTAACTGGACAGAGAATATTAAACTGACAGATAGTCAAGGTACTTCTAGTAATCAATTCGGTCATTCAACAGCTATGACTCCTGACGGTGTTAATGCGTTAATAACCTCCATTGGCTATGATAGCGGTAAAGGATGTTTTCACTATTTTACAGCTTAACATATAAGACAGATAGCTGCCTAGGCAGCTATCTGTCTATTATACCTTTATTTAATAAAACACATAAGCTGAACCAGCGTCAGTTCCAGCTACTGGATCTTCCATATGAGCGCCTACTAATAGTTCAGTACCGTCTTCTGATAATGATACAGCTATAGCAAAGCTATCATCAGCTTGAGCATCACTAGCTACTAACTTCTTACGCAATATCCAATTATCACCTACTAAAGTAAACACATATACAGCGCCGTTACCATTAACGTTACGAGCACCTACAGCTAATATGTCGCCATTAGACGATATATCTACAGCGTATCCTAAATAAGAGTTAGCTGTTAGATCAGAACTAATAAGCTTAGCTTGTTGTGTCCAAGTAATCCCAGATCTGGTAAACACATACACTGAACCTAAATCTAAAGCTCCAGTATCATCGTATTGAGAACCAATAGCAGCTGTATTACCATTTGCTGATAGAGCTAAACCTACACCAAATTGGTCACCAGCTACACCATCACTGGCTGTTAACTTAGCTTGCTCAGTCCAGGTAGATCCATCAAATGCAAATACATAAACGGCACCTAAATTAGAATCATCATATCTAGCACCTACAAGCATAGTGTTACCACTATCGTTTATCTTTACACATGTACCAAACTGATCGTTAGCTGCTGCATCACTAGCCATTAACTTCTGTTGCTGAGACCATGAGGTAGTCCCAGTATCATAAGTAAACACATATACAGCACCAGAACTTGCTCCATTGGTAGTATCGCCATAAGCACCTAAAGCTACAGTATTTCCATCTGCTGTTATAGATACAGAATAACCTAATTTACTTAATGAAAGGTCTATAGGTAGCATTTTGATCTGCTGTGTCCAAGTAGTACCTGTTCTAGTAAAGATATAAGCAGCTCCAGCATCTGCGCCTACATCTGCATCATCAGGAGCCCCGATAACAGCTACATTACCATCTTCAGATAAATCCACAGACCAACCAAAACTGCTATAACCTAAACTAGATAGAGATATCAACTTAGCTTGTTGAGTCCAAGTCCCATTATCTTTAATAAAGATATAAGCAGCCCCTTCATCGGTTCCGTTGGCATTATCATCACCATAAGCTCCTATAATAGCAGTATTACCATCTCCAGATAAAGCCGCTGAGTAACCAAAGAAATCACTAGCAGCTCCATCACCAGCTGTTAACTTAGCTACTTCTTCTGTTGGAAAGAATGTAGTGACTGCATCAAAGATATAAGCAGCTCCTGCTTCTGTACCAGCTAAGTTATCATCTCCATATGCTCCGATAATAAAACTACTACCATTTGCTGAAGATGCAACAGATACACCAAATTGATCACTTATACCGCTGTCTTTACCTACAATCTTGAATGTTTGATTCCAGGTATTAACTGTTCTGGTAAAGATATAAGCTGCACCTGCATCAGCCCCTTTTTCATTATCGTCAATATAAGCACCTACTATGATAGTAGTAGCGTCTTTAGATATTGAAACATCATTCCCAAACCAGTCATCAACAGCTCCATCGCTAGCTGTTAGTTTCACTTGCTGAAACCAGCTACTACCTAGTCTAGTAAAGACATAGATAGCTCCAGCATTAGAACCTTTAGTATCATCACCATAAGCGCCTACTACAGCTACAGATCCATCTAGTGATAGAGAAACAGAATAGCCAAAACCATCGTCATTCAATCCATCTAGAACTGTTAACTTAGCTTGTTCAATCCATACTTCATTAGAGCGCTTATAGACATATGCGGCTCCTTTGAATAATTCACTGCCATGTGAACCTACTATGATTGTTTGACCATCTGTGGATATATCTACATCTATACCGAAGTAATCACTTTCTTTATTATCTAGAGATCTGAGTTTAGCTGTTTTAGACCAAACTAATCCATCCCTATCAAATACGTATATAGTACCTGATGATAGAGCTACTGTATCTGAATAAGGAGCACTTATAACTACAGTGTTACCATCGCCAGAGATAGCTACTGACCATCCGAAGTAATCACTGCCTAGAATTTCATCATCAGTTAACTTAGCTTGTTGAAACCAGTTAGTACCTGTCTTTACAAAGATATAAGCAGCTCCCATATCGGTAGCTGTACCATCTTCCTTATAAGCTCCAACTACAATGGTATTAGAATCATCAGAAATAGCTACTGAATATCCAAAGAATTCTTCCGTAGTCCCATCATTAGCTACTAGCTTAGCTTGCTCAGTCCAATTAGTACCATCCTTAATAAAGACATATACAGCACCTTTATTAGTAGAGTTACCTTTAGCTCCAACTACAGCTGTATTGCCATCTCCAGAGATATCTACAGCCCATCCAAATGCATCATTGTTAGTAGTGTCTGAACCTAGTAGTTTATTAGTTTCAGTATAAGTACCTTTGGTAGTAAAACTACTAGCTTTAGACCAGTTACTTAGATAGCCTTCGTTATCTTTGTGTCTTACTCTAGCGTAATACGTAGCTAAAGGACTTAAACCTTCAACAGTCCAGGTAGTTAGATTAACTGTATCATCTATACTAGCATAATTAACACTAATAAAATTAGAATCTGTACTTAATTCCCAGTCAGTACTAACATGAGTATATTCAGGTTTATTAGTATAAGCACTAGATGTTATTGTTACTTCTCTGTTTAAAGCTTGGCTTCCAGAAACAGGACTAATAATTTCAGGTCTATTGGCTTTAGGTTCAACAACGAATAATGATATGTCTCTACCGTTAATGGTAATAACATCCATACCTGTAGTCAATGGAGCTGTATATTCAATGATATCGTCAATAACTAGAACAGTACCATCTTGAGCTGAAACAGTATATGAAGCAGAGCTATCATAATTCGTTATCTTAAATGTACTAGTATAACCAGAAGGAACTGATAAAGGTCCTTCTATAGTAACTTCACTACCACCAGAATCAGGTAGTTTATCTGAAGGTACTCTTCCACTAGCATCTAAACTAACGATACCTTCAGCTACATCTATCATATCGTTAGTAACTAACTCTAGATTTGCAACTGCTTCAGGTATGTTTATACCTGATGTACCGCCTTTCTCTATAGGTAGTACCACTTTACTAAGATCAACTGTGGGATTGTATACATATCTACCCATGATTCTTCCTGTTTTTAATTACATTTAAAAATACATAAGAGACCATAGGTAATCCCCTATCTATAGACAGATTGATACCTATGAACTTCATTAAGGTGTTGGTAGAGGTTGCTCTAAACCATTTACACGAATAGCTAAAGCGTCACTGTCTGCATTTACAATGATCTTTTCATTAGTAGAACAAATAAGAGCAGTACGTTCAAAAGAACCCTTAGCTGGAATAATGATATCATATTCAATGAAATCTTCTAAACTAGGGATACTATTAAGTCCTATAGATAGTCTCATTGTTACATCTACAGAACTAGTGTTACTTATGAGGATATTTAAAGTAGTAAACTCTACAGTAGTAGGTACTGTATAAACTACTAAATTGGTGTTATTTACGCTTACACCACCGCCAAGACGACCATTAGCCACTATGAACTCCTAATGTTGATATTTAAATTATTTACTAGCAAGAATAAAGAAACTAGTTGGAGTTAAGATGCTCCGAACTGATGAACCTTCATCTTCTTGTAGAATTTGTAAAACGTTAGCTAAAGTAACATATTTATTAGCTGGTATCTTATTAGCTACTTCGTTACCGTCAGCTAAAGGAAGATTTTGTACGGAACCTAACCCTACTTGTGCTGCAGTAGTTTGATGAGGATTTTCAGTATCAACTAAGTGTTGATTGAAGATACTTAAATCTAAAGCAGGACTAGAGATATATTGAATAATCTGTCTAAGAGTAACATACTTATCGATCAAGCTTAAGTTTTGAACTTCTTGATCACTAGCTAACCCTAAGTTAACCACAGCTCCTAAACCTATATCACCCTTAGTCATACTGTGTACATTACCAGTGGCGAATACGTGACTCATATAGCCACTACTAGTACTAGGTGATCCACCTACTGTATTAGCTATGTTATTAATAGCATCGATCAAATGGACATGACCAAATACAGTATCCATATGCTGCGCATGATCTGTAGGTGGAAATTGATTAGGTTTATTAGTAACTATATCCCATACTGTAGTACGAGGATTATATACTAGTTCATATAACCTTTCAAGTACATAAGTAGAGTCTGCAGTCCATTCACCGCCTATAGTTTGATAATCAATCTTAATAACACCATTGATTAAATCAGTATTAATCGTAACACCACCATAAAGCATCTTACCTACAGAACGACTACCGTCGATATAAGGTAAACAGATAGTATAATCTACATCTGGTATGAGTTCTCTAGTAACACCGCCGATATCTGTATGTTTGACTTTGAAATTGTCCAGATAAAATGGGGCAAACTTAGGTATAATAATACGATATGTATTTTCATTTATCTCTGTTAGCACATGGATTTCATCTGTAATTAGATTACTGGGTGCTATGCCAGTAAGATCTAACGGATAAGTTACATCAGGCATGAGTATCCTTTCATAGTAAGTTAGCTAAGCCTTCCTTTATTATAAGGGCTATTTGGTCCATAAGATAGCTAACCAAAACCTAAATCATTTACACATAAAGGAGAAGTTTAGTGTATCAGTTTCGTAAAGCTATAGTACTACCTAGAACTATAGGATCACAATGGCAAGAAGTAGATATTCAGAATAATCTAGTATTTCAGGTATTTACTGATTACTCTAAAATATATTTAGTACTATATCATCCTATATTAGATCAGGAAGTATTTGTTGACATGGATACTTTGAAATCTGAATATAGTAGCTTTAACGATACTATTAACGTTATGCTTCTTGATATAGGTAATAGAACGTTAGATACAGTTTCTGAACTACCTAATACTGACGTGAAGTACGCTAAATACAGTGATGCTATTTATGCTGAATATAAAATTGAACCAGTTATAACTGGTGTAGTAGTACCAACTGCAACATATCCTTCTGTTGAGTACACAGACTTAAAAGTAACTAGACCTAAGTATAATACTGACATGGGTCTTTTACATAATAACTGTCTGTTATCTGTAAATGGTTATTTCCATATGACTGATACAGATGGTGAAGCTGCTTATATCTATGATGGCGCTGTCACTATGCGTAAGAGTAAGTTAGCTCATATGGGTATTTGGAGTTTTCTAGATATAGGTAATCTTAAAAAAGTAAGGATAGATCGAGAATCTATAGTACCTTTAAATGAGGATTCTACCTTAAGAGATAAGATTACATTTACTACTGATGAAGATCTAGAGAACAAAAGCTACTTTCTAATCTTAGGTGGATATATCGTATTACCTGATGAAGGGATCTTCTGGAGAAACGGTGATACTAGTTTTACTTTAGACTTAAATAGATTACCATACATAGAACGCTTATATGAGAGTGGTCTAAGCTTAGATCTATCATCTCTGAATTTAACAGATAGTACTTTAGCTGAAAATCTAATAAACACAGATGAAGTATGGTCTGATGAAGTTATTAAGAATTACCTAACTCTTTCACAAACCTTCTTAGTTATAGTAGATATACCCTATATGGTAAGTAAGAAAGTTCATATTAGAAATAGTAATTTACCAGGTATGTTTACTTGTTATCAGAATCCTACATATCCGTTAATAGTAGGTCATGGTAGAACTGCTGAGTATTGGAAAACTGAAGAAGATGGGCATTGGTCTGTTACAGTTCAAGATGCATATTACAGGGACTATGTACTTAGAACTAAACCAATTAAGCAATTCGTTAACGTAAATGATCATCTAATAAACAATCGAATATATGAGCATGGTAGAGGTTTCTTATTAGAGATAGCAGGCTATGACTCAATTTAACAAAGGATAAAAGACTATGCCACGTAACATATATCCACCTTTAGCTAGTTTAGATAGATTTAAAGGAGTAGCTCCTATAGAGAAAGGTGGTACAGGTGGTAGTGATATAGATAGCGCTATCGTCAATATAAGTGCTATAAGAACTAACAGATTAGCTAATCCGAATGGACTAGCTACCTTAGGTCTAGATGGTAAGGTTCCATTTGAACAGATACCAGAACCTGGTAGTAATATAGCTCTCATGGGACCTAAAGAAGTATTCATAAACTCAACGAATACTTATTATATCACTAACTTTGATTCAGCTACTATTTATAACATCACTCCTATAGATGGATCAGCTAGTGTAGAAGATAATATAGTAACCTATGCAGCTAATGGAGTAGCTGGAACTGGTGGTTTTACTATTAATGATAAAACGTTTGAAGTAGAAGTACTAGGGGAGCAACCTTATGCTCCTGTAATCCTATCACCTGTGGACGGTAGTACTAATGTATCACTATCTTCAAATGTAGTAGCCAGTAATTTTCAATCGTTATTCTCAGGAACACATTTAAATAGCGATTGGGAGTTAAGTAGTGATGCTAACTTTACCACTATCATTGACAGTAGCTATAATGATTCAGTCAATTTAACTACTTGGTCTCCTGATTATGGTAGCTTATCTGAATGTTATGTTATGGTTAGATATCGTGATAGTAATAATAATGTAAGTCAATGGTCTAGTATTAGTTACTATAGCTTAGCTGGTATGATAGATTCGGAACAAGCTAAGTTAATAGCTAGTGATGGAGCTGCTGATGATAGATTTAGTCAGTCAGTAGCTATATCAGGAGATGGTGATACTGTTATAGTAGGAGCTTATCAAGATGGTGATAAAGGATTTGCTAGCGGCTCAGCTTATATATTTACTAGAACAGGTTCTACCTGGACTGAACAAGCTAAGCTACTAGCTAGTGATGGAATTGCTAGTGATTGGTTTGGATATTCAGTAGCTATATCAGCAGATGGTAGTACTGTGCTAATAGGATCTCGTTTAGATGACGATAAAGGCTTTAATAGCGGTTCAGCTTATGTCTTTACCAGATCAGGATCTACCTGGACTCAACAGGCTAAGTTAATAGCTAGTGATGGAGCTGCTAATGATTACTTTGGTAGCTCAGTAACTATATCGGCAGATGGTAATACAGCTATAGTAGGAGCTTATCAAGATGATGATTTAGGATCTGCTAGTGGATCAGCTTATGTCTTTACTAGAACAGGATCTACTTGGACTGAACAAGCTAAGCTACTAGCCAGTGATGGAGCTGCTAGTGATTACTTTGGTATCTCATTAGCTATATCGGGAGATGGTAATACAGCTATAGTAGGAGCTTATGGAGATGATGATTTAGGATCTAATAGCGGTTCAGCTTATGTCTTTACTAGAACAGGATCTACATGGACTCAACAGGCTAAGTTAACAGCCAGTGATGGAGACGCTAGTGATACCTTTGGTAGCTCAGTAACTATATCGGCAGATGGTAATACAGCTATAGTAGGAGCTTATCAAGATGATGATTTAGGATCTGCTAGTGGATCAGCTTATGTCTTTACTAGAACAGGATCTACATGGACTCAACAAGCTAAGTTAACAGCTAGCGATGGAGCTGCTAGTGATGTCTTTGGATATTCAGTGGCTATATCCTCAGATGGTAACATAGCTATAGTAGGAGCTTATGGTGATGATGATTTAGGTACAGATAGTGGATCAGCTTATATCTTTACTAGATCAGGCGTCACCTGGACTGAACAAGCTAAACTAACAGCTAGCGATGGAGCTGCTGATGATAACTTTGGTAATTCAGTAGCTATATCGGGAGATGGTAACATAGCTATAGTAGGCGCTTATATGGATGATGATAAAGGTTCTGCTAGTGGATCAGCTTATATATTTACTTAACATTTAATTAAAAGGATTTAAACATGCGTTTTCGTCACATTTACATGGGTGTAGGATCTCTGTTAGTTATTCTTATCTGGTTACTTACAGATCCAGATATGGGTATCATTTCTAACATGGGATTCGGTGCTTCTACAGTAGCTACTTTAGTTATTCTACTTAAGTCTGTACTGTATGTAGCAGTACTACATTTGTCTCGTAAAGCTCTTTCTGATTATCTAGATATGGAAACAGTCTTTAAGAAAGCTATGGAGACTTCAGAAGGTGCAGGTAGAGCTACTATGGCAGTAAGTATTATGATGCTTGCTATCGCTGTAGTGATGTTTGCAGCTACTTCTAACTAAACCTTATAGCCCACTAGAGCTACCAAGGCTCTAGTGGGCTATGTATTGACATAGGGAGTATGTAAGGTGATAAAATATTTATTAATGACTTTACTGTTTTTAATACCTATAACTTCAGTAAGTCAAAGTGTTAAAACGTATATACCTGAAAGAGCTTTTCAATATCTACCTATAGTTTATAGTGAAGCTGAAAGACTTATGCCTGATATGCCTTATCCTTATTACTTTGGATCTTTGATAGAGCATGAATCTTGTATATCTCTAAAGCATAGTAGATGTTGGTCTCCTACATCTAGACTTAAAACCTCACGAGAAGAGGGCGCAGGACTCATCCAGATAACTAGAGCTTATAATAGCAATGGTACTTTAAGGTTCGATACCTTAAGTGAGTTACGTAGAAGTCATATACAGGAACTTAGAGACCTATCATGGGGTAATGTATATCAGAGACCTGATCTACAGATAAGAGCTGGTATACTTCTTACTAAAAGGAATCATAAGGCTTTACACATGGTCAAAGACCCATGGGAGAGATTAGCTATGACTGACTCTGCTTACAATGGAGGCTTAGGGCATGTAAATAAAGATCGCAGACTATGTGGTTTAAAAGCTAACTGTGATCCACAGAAATGGTTTAGTAATGTAGAGTTACATAGCGTTAAAAGTAGGAAACCTTTATATGCAGGTAGATCTGCGTATACTATAAATAGACAACATGTTCACGATACGTTATATATTCGTATGCCTAAATATCAAAAGCATTATAAAGAAAATCTAATGTAATAATACTCCAGTACTAGGCTAAATAGCCTAGTACTGGAGTTATAGTGTATGTGCTTTTTTTATAATGTCCATCTATAAATTGAGCTAAAGATTTCTATAAAAAGGATAATTATGAATGTAACTAATATATTACCTGTACCTAATTCTACTAATAGCTTTTATACTGGAGTAAAGAATGAACTGCATCCTACAACTATCTTTGTATTTGGTAGTAATTTAGCTGGTAGACATGGTAAAGGTGCTGCTAAGGAAGCTTATAAGAAATATGATGCTATCTATGGTAAAAGTATAGGACGTATGGGAGAATCTTACGCTATACCTACTAAAGACTTCGAGTTAAAGGTATTAGATCTATCAGTAATTAGAGCTTACGTTGGTCTATTCGTAGATTACACTAAGCATAACCCTAACCTTAACTTCTTTGTAACTGCTGTTGGTACTGGATTAGCTGGATACAGAGATGAGGAT
>JALOAS010000101.1 GCA_023228705.1 Ottowia sp.
AACCGGTGCCGGCGGCGGCGTCGGGCGGCTGCATGCGATTGCACTGGCACGTCGTGGTGCCCGGGTGCTCGTCAACGACCTGGGCGGATCGGTGGATGGCCATGGCGAATCCGCCTCGGCCGCGCAGCGCGTCGTTGATGAAATCACGGCGCAGGGCGGCACGGCGCTGGCCAGCCAGGCGTCGGTCACGGACTTTGACGCGGTTCAGGCCATGGTGCGGCAGGTCATGGCTGCCTGGGGCCGGGTTGACGTCCTGGTCAACAACGCCGGCATCCTGCGCGACAAGACCTTTGCCAAGATGGACCTGGCGGACTTCCGGCAGGTGCTGGACGTGCACCTCATGGGCGCCGTGCACGCGAGCAAGGCGGTCTGGCCCGTCATGCAGACACAGCAGTACGGCCGCATCGTCATGACCACCTCGTCCACCGGCCTGTACGGCAATTTCGGCCAGAGCAACTACGGCGCCGCCAAGCTGGCGCTGGTGGGCTTCATGCAGACGCTGGCGCTTGAGGGCGCGCGCTACGACATACGCGTCAACGCGCTGGCGCCCACCGCGGCGACGCGCATGACCGAGGGCCTGATGCCGCAGGAGGCGCTGGATGCGCTCAGGCCCGAGGCCGTGGTGCCGGCCATGCTCGTGCTGGCCAGCGAGCAGGCGCCCAACCGCACCATCCTGTGCGCGGGCGCCGGGTCGTTTGAGGCGGCGCACATCACGCTGACACGCGGCGTACACTTGGGGGTTGCCGACGACACGGCAGAGCGGCTGCTGGCCGCGCTTGACGAGGTCACGGACCGCGATGGCGAAATCGTGCCGCAGGGCGGCGGGCAGCAGGGCGAGCTCGAGCTGGGCAAGGCGCTTGCCGAGGCCGCCTGAGGCGGGTGGTTGCACCCTCTCCGACCCGATCCGACATCCTCCCGTCCCAGATTCAATCTCTGCACATCCAATGAATGAACTGAGCGAGCGCCTGGCCGGGATCTCGCAAGACCGGCTGCGCGGGATACGGCGCGGCGTGGAGAAGGAAAGCCTGCGCTGCGAGCCGGACGGCATGCTTGCGCTGACGCCGCATCCCCGTGCGCTGGGCTCGGCGCTGACGCATCCGCACATCACCACCGACTTCAGCGAGTCTCAGCTCGAGATGGTGACGGGCGCGCGCGAAGGCGCAGACGCCACGCTGGCCGAGCTGGTGGAAATCCACCAGGCGGTCTTTTCCGTGCTCAAGGCGCAGGACGAGATGCTCTGGGTCTCGAGCATGCCGTGCCGGCTGCCGGTGGACGAGACCATCCCGCTGGGGCGGTATGGCGGCAGCAACGTGGGCCGCGCCAAGAGCATCTACCGCATGGGCCTGAGCCATCGCTACGGCAGGCGCATGCAGACGATCTCGGGCATACACTACAACTGGTCGCTTCCCGGCGTGGTCAACGGCGAGTACTTCGGGCTCATTCGCAACTTCCGGCGCTACGCGTTCCTGCCACTGTACCTGTTTGGCGCGTCGCCGGCGGTCTGCTCCAGCTTTGTCGCCGAGCGCGAGCACCGGCTGCAACCGCTGGGCAACGGCAACTGCATGCACCTGCCCTACGCCACGTCGCTGCGCATGGGGCGCCTGGGCTATCAGAGCGAGGCGCAGGCGGGACTGGCGGTCAGCTACAACTGCCTCAAGAGCTATGCCGATTCGCTGGAAGAAGCGCTGACGCAGCCGTATGCGCCGTACGAGGCCATAGGGATTCGCGGCCTGGGCGGCGAATACAACCAGCTGACGACCTCGCTGCTGCAGATAGAAAACGAGTTCTACGACACCATACGCGTCAAGCGCGTGACGCGGCCGGGCGAGCGTCCGCTGCACGCCCTGCGCGAACGCGGCGTCGAGTATGTCGAGGTGCGGCTGATGGATCTGGACCCGTTCGAGCCGGTGGGGATCAGCGTAGAGACCATGCGCTTCCTGGACGTCATGCTCTTGTATTGCCTGCTCGTGGACAGCCCCGAGGACACGCCGCAGGAGATTGCCGAGCTGCAGCACAACCG
Organism: Ottowia sp.; assembly: GCA_023228705.1. Lineage (GTDB taxonomy): Bacteria > Pseudomonadota > Gammaproteobacteria > Burkholderiales > Burkholderiaceae_C > Ottowia. The sequence continues at coordinate 2,021 of JALOAS010000101.1, forward strand.
GCACCTGGCGGCGTCACGCGGCCGCGAGCCGGGGCTGCGGCTGGCGCGCGGCGGCAGGGAGGTGCTGCTCGTCGAGTGGGCGGCCGAGCTGCTGGACGGCATGCGGGAGGTGGCGCTGACGCTGGACCGTGCACTGGGCGGATCGCATCACGCGCAGGCGCTGGCGCGCGCTGCGCGGGGAATCGAGCAGCCGCAAACACTGCCTTCCGCGCGGGTGCTGCAGGAAATCACCGGCGTCTACGGCAATTCCTACCCGGCGTTTGTTGTTGATCACGCGGCGCAACTGCGCGACGATATCCTGGCAATGCCGTGCCCGGACGAGCTGCTGGCGCGCTTTGGCGCGCTGGCAGTGAGCTCGCAGCGCGAGCAGGAGCGCGTGGAGGCGGCCGATACGGTGTCGTTCGAGACCTATCGCCAAGCCTACGTCGCCGCAGACGGGCTCTGGGCCTGAAGCGGCAGCCGGGGGATGGCATCATCTGATTGGGAGGCACCGCCAGCTTGTCGGATGACGGATGACGGATGACCTCGCTGCCGCTTTGATGACCGCGCCGCTACGCGGCTGCAATGACTGCGGCTGCGCCGCCATGATTCATCATGAGCCGCCGCAGGCGGCTTTCATACGAGGCCCGCAAGGGCCGAGATCATCTGTCATCCACACAAGTGGGGAGCGTCGGGCGCCGGGATCAGTAAGGCTGCGGTGCCAGCTCGTGCCACAGGTCGCGGTAGATCTGGTAGCGGCTGGCGCTGACGGGCGGCGTCCCGGCATCGGCAGCGTCCACGGCGGCGCGGATGTCGCAACCGGGCTCCTGCATGTGCGTGCAGTTGGCAAAGCGGCAGCGGCCGGTGTGCGCGGCCAGGTCCGGCATGTATTGCGCCAGCTGCGTCCGGTCCAGGTGCTGCAGCCCGAATTCCTGGAAGCCGGGCGTATCGATGAGCGCGCTGCGGCTGTCGCGGTCCAGCCAGTACCAGCGGGTGGCGGTGGTCGTGTGGCGGCCGCTTTGCAGCGCCTGTGATATTTCAGCCGTCCTGGCGTTGGCTTCTGGCACGAGGCGGTTCACCAGCGTGCTCTTGCCGACGCCGGAGGGGCCAATCAGCAGCGAGACGCGACGTGCAAGCATCTGCTCCAGCTCGGACAGGCCGGTTGCGGCGCTTGCGTTGCCGGCTGCCAGCGGCAGCACCCGGTAGCCCATGGCGGGGTAGGGCGCGAGCCGCTGGCGCGCCGTGTCAAAGGCCGCGTGCAGGTCGGCCTTGTTGAGCAGGATGTGCACCGGGATGCCTTCGGCCTCGCAGGCAATGAGCAGGCGCGCGAGCAGGTGTTCGGAAAAGGATGGCACCGCCGCCAGCATGACCAGCACCTGGTCCAGGTTGGCGGCAAACAGCTTGCTGCGCGTGCGGTCCTGCCGGTGCAGCAGGTTGCGGCGTGGCAGCACCTGCGTGATGACGCCGCTGTCGTGCGAGGGCAGCCAGTGCACCTGGTCGCCGACGATCGCCTCCAGGCGCTTGCCGCGCGCATGACAGAGGACGGCGTCGCCGCCGGGCGTCTCCACCAGTGCATGCCGGCCATGCGCGGAAATCACAAGTCCGGTCTGTTTCCGCATGGTGCTGCCGGCGCGGCTCAGAGCTTGAGAATGAATTGATCGCGCCCGAGAGGATCGCCCAAGACCGGCCAATCAAGACGCAAAGCGCAAGCATAGCCTAGGCTATGGCGAGCATTTGCAACGCAGAGTGGGCGGGTTTGGGCGGTCAAAGCGGGCATGAGGGATTCTTTCTCAAGCTCTCAGCTGCCTGCAGCTGCCTGCAGTTGCGCAATGCGCTGGCTCGCGGTCGGGTGCGAGTAGTAGAAGCGGACGTAGAGCGGATCCGGCGTCAGCGTGCTGGCATTGTCCTTGTGCAGCTTGATCAGCGCATGGCCGAGATCGCCGGCACGTGCATGCTCGGCAGCAAACGCGTCGGCCTCGAATTCATGCTTGCGCGACAGGCCGCTCGTGAGCGGCGAGATGAAGAACGCAAAGACCGGCACCACCATCAGGAACAGCAGCAGCGCCAGCGCATGGTTGGGAACGCCGACCCCGGCGTCGGCCAGCAGGTTGGGCGTGACGCCCAGGCCGGTGTAGAACCAGGTCTGCGCGGCCAGCCAGCCCAGCAGCGCCAGCCCCGCCAGGCCCACGGCAAACAGGGCGGCGATGCGCTTGAGGACGTGCTTGCGCTTGAAGTGGCCCAGCTCGTGCGCCAACACGGCTTCCACCTCGTCGGGCGTGAGCCGCTGCAGCAGCGTGTCAAAGAACACCACGCGCTTGGCATGGCCAAAGCCGGTGAAGTACGCGTTGGCATGGCCGCTGCGGCGGCTGCCATCCATGACGAACAGGCCCTTGGCGGCAAAGCCGCAGCGCGTCATGAGCGCGGTCACCCGCTGCCTGAGTGCTTCGTCCTGCAGCGGTTCGAACTTGTTGAACAGCGGCGCGATGAGCGTGGGGTAGACAAGCAGCATGAGCAGGCTGAACGCGGCCCAGGCGAGCCAGGCCCAGAACCACCAGGCCGGGCCGGTGACCTGCATCAGCCACAGCACCGCTGCCGCCAGCGGAATGCCAATCACCGCGCCCAGCACGCTGCCCTTGGCCAGGTCGGCCAGCCACAACGCAGGCGTCATGCGGTTGAAGCCAAAGCGCTCTTCCAGCACGAAGGTGCGGTACAGCGACCCCGGCACGTCAATGAGGCTGCTGATCAGCGCAAAGGCCACCAGCAGCGCCAGTGGCTGCAGCAGCGGGCGCGGCCCCAGCCAGTGCAGCAAGGCCTGGTTGAGTGCGTTCAGCCCGCCCAGCAGCGTCCATGCCAGCAGCACCACCGCGCCCAGGAGCAGCTCGAAAAACCCGAAGCGCAGCTTGGCCGCGGTGTAGTCGGCGCCGCGCTGGTGTCCCTTGAGCGGAATGGTTGCGGCAAACGCCTCGGGCACCCGGTCCCGGTGTGAACGCACGGCGCGCAGCTGCCGGCCGGCCAGCCAGAGCTTGGTGGCCACGTTGGCAAGCAGCACGGCGGCAAACAGCAGGCTGAACAGGACGGACGGTGGGGGCAGTGAAGTCACGGCGATGCGAAGGGCGGATGGATGAGTCCGATTTGAGGCCGATGCGGCCCATTGCAAGTGCGCTTCTGGCGGGCAAAGGTGGACAATGGACAGCCATGAACATGCAAATCCAATCCCCGCAAGCCCCGGAAACCCCGGCGCTGGCCAGGTCGGACCAGAACCTGATCTGGCTGGACTGCGAGATGACCGGACTGGACCCGGACCGCGAGCGCATCATAGAAATTGCCGTCATCGTCACCGGCCCGCAGCTGGTGCCGCGCGTGGAAGGGCCGGTGCTGGTCGTGCACCAGCCGGACACGCTGCTGGACGCCATGGACGACTGGAACAAGGGAACGCACGGGCGCAGTGGCCTCATCGACAAGGTGCGCGCGTCGCGGTTGACCGAGGCCGAGGCGGAGCAGAAGCTGCTTGACTTTGTCGCGCGCTACGTCGATCCGGGCCAGTCGCCCATGTGCGGCAACACCATCAGCCAGGACCGGCGCTTCCTGGTGCGGTACATGCCACGGTTCGAGGCCTTCTTTCACTACAGGAACATCGACGTCAGCACGCTCAAGGAGCTGGCGCGGCGCTGGCAGCCCGAGCTGGTGGCCCGCTTCAAGAAGCAGCAGGCGCATACGGCGCTGGCCGACGTGCATGAATCGCTGGACGAGCTGATCTACTACCGCGAGCACATGATGCGCGAGGACGTGCAGCATGTGGCCTGACTGGCGCCGGTATCCGGCGTGCGGCGTGCAGTGTATGCCGCCCGTGCCCAACCCCCCATCATCGCGGCGCAGCCGCAATCATCAACGCGCCAGCAAGGTCATCCGTCATCCGCCACGCTCAACGATGCGCCGAGGCCATCCGTCATCCGGTGAGCTGAACGCGTCTGCAGATCGAATTTAGCCATGCAGCCGGTTCTTGATTCTTTCCTGCGCGCCGTGGGGTATTGCCTGCGCCCCCGGATCATCGTGCTGTCGTTGCTGCCGCTGGCCATCGTTCTGGGCCTGACGACCGGCTGGATCTGGCTGTACTGGGAACCTGCCGTGCTGGCGGTGGCCGGCTGGCTTGACGGCTCTACCGTGTTTTCACTGGCCTGGGGCTGGCTGCGCCATGTGGGCGTGCAGAATCCGGCGCAGGCGCTGGCGCCGTTTGTCCTGGTGCTGGCGCTGGCGCCCATCATCGTGGTCTCGTCGCTGCTGCTGGTTGCGTTCCTGACCACGCCCGCCGCGCTGCGCCTGGTGGCGCGGCGGCGCTTTCCGGCGCTGCAGCGGCGCGGCGCCAACTCGTTTGCGCGCTCGCTGGGCTGGGCCAGCCTGTGGACGGTGCTGGCGCTGATTGCGCTCATCGTGACGCTGCCGCTGTGGTTCATCCCGCCACTGATCCTGGTCATCCCGCCGCTGATCTGGGGCTGGCTGACGTACCGCGTCATGAGCTACGACGCGCTGAACGTGCACGCCACCGCAGCCGAGCGCAAGCAGCTGCTGGAGCGGCATCGTGGCCGCCTGCTGCTGATCGGCATCGTCTGCGGCTTCCTCAGTGCGGCGCCGGCGGTGGTCTGGGCGTCGTTTGCGCTGTTTGCGTTTGCCTTTGCCATCCTCGTGCCGCTGGCGATTTGGATCTACACGCTGGTGTTTGCGTTTTCTTCGTTGTGGTTTTCACACTATTGCCTGGCGGCGCTGCAGGCGTTGCGAGAAGATAGCCCGGCGGGCGGCGCCATCCCCGCGAATGGCCTTGCACCGTCTCGGGCTCTCGTGAAAGGGCTGCCGCATGAGCGCTGAAGCTGTCCCCCCGCCGCTGGGCCTGATCGTCGTTGGCGATGAAATCCTCTCGGGCCGCCGTGCGGACCAGCATTTGTCGCGCGTCATCGAGCTGCTCACCGCCCGCGGGCTGGCACTGGAGTGGGCTCGCTACATCGGAGACGATGCAGCGCGCATAGAGGCCACGCTCCGGGAAGTCTTTGCCACGCCTGCCGTGGTCTTTTGCACGGGCGGGATCGGTGCCACGCCGGATGACCGCACGCGCCAGGCCGCAGCCGCTGCGCTTGGCGTGCCGTTGCAGCTTCATCCCGAGGCCAGGCGCCTGATCCAGCAGCGCCAGCAGGCCGTGGCACAGGAGAAGGGGCAGGTCTGGGAGCCGGACCGGGCGGACAACCTGCAACGGCTGAAGATGGGCGAGTTTCCAGCCGGTGCCAGCGTCGTGCCCAACCCGTACAATCAGATCCCGGGCTTTGCCTGCCGCGGGCCGGGAGGTGCAACGGTTTATTTCACGCCCGGATTTCCCGTCATGGCCTGGCCCATGATCGCGTGGGCACTGGACACCGATCCGGCGCTTGCGGCACGCACCACGGGATGGCGCGAGCGCTCGGTCATCGTTTTTGATGTCGCGGAATCCGTGCTGGCGCCGCTGCTGGAGCAGCTGGAGCGGACACATCCGCGCATCAAGATCTTCAGCCTGCCCAGCGTCGACCATCCGGATTACGGCCCGCACATCGACCTGGGCGTCAAGGGGCCGCCGCCGGCGGCCGACGCCGCTTTCAACGATCTGCTGGAACTGCTTGCACCGCTGCGGCTTCGCTATGGGCCGCAGCGCGTTCGCCCGTGAATATCCCGTAGAATCTCGCCGCGATCAGGAGAATCAAATGGCCAAGTCAGTTGCTGACGTGATGAACATGCTGGCGCAGCAGGAGTGCCGCAACGTCGATCTGCGTTTTACCGACACGCGCGGCAAGGAGCATCACATGACGGTGCCGGTCTCGGTCTTCAACGAGGATGCGTTTGCCGACGGTCTCGGCTTTGACGGCTCGTCCATGGCGGGCTGGAAGGGCGTGGAGGCATCCGACATGCTCCTGCTGCCCGACCCGGCCACCGCGTACATAGACCCGTTTTATGGCGCCACCACGCTGGTGCTGACCTGCGACGTGCTCGAGCCGGGCGACGGCAAGCCCTATGACCGCGACCCGCGTTCGATTGCCAGGCGCGCCGAGAGCTACCTGGCCGCAAGCGGCCTGGGCGACACCGCTTATTTCGGCCCGGAGCCGGAGTTCTTTGTCTTTGACAACGTGCGCTGGAGCACGGCGGTGGGCCACAGCTTCTACCGCATCGACTCGTACGCCGCTCCGTGGAATTCCGGACGCCACCTGCACGGAGGCAATCGCGGCCACCGGCCCGGGCAAAAAGACGGCTACGCGCCGGTCCCGCCGGTCGACAACAGCCACGACATGCGCGCCGAGATGGCGCAGATCCTGGACGCCGTGGGCGTGCCCGTTGAAGTGTTTCACCACGAGGTGGGCGGCGCGGGGCAGATGGAGATCGGCACGCGCTTTGCCACGCTGGTCCAGCGTGCCGACTGGACGCAGCGCATGAAGTACGTGATCTGGAACGTGGCCGACCGCTATGGCAAGACCGCCACGTTCATGCCCAAGCCGTACCCGGGGGACAACGGCAGCGGCATGCACGTGCACCAGTCGATCTGGCAGGACGGCAAGAACCTGTTTGCCGGCAATGGCTACGCGGGGCTTTCGGACACGGCCATGCATTACATGGGCGGCATCATCGCGCATGCGCGCGCGCTCAACGCCATCACCAACCCCACCACCAACAGCTACAAGCGGCTGGTTCCGGATTTCGAGGCGCCGGTCAAGCTGGCGTATTCCAGCCGCAACCGCTCGGCGTCCATCCGCGTGCCGCACGTGGTCTCCGACAGCGCGCGCCGCGTTGAGGTGCGCTTTCCGGACCCGTCGGCCAACATCTACCTGTGCTTTGCGGCGCTGCTCATGGCCGGGCTGGACGGGATAGAAAACAAGATCGATCCCGGCGAGGCCGCGACCAAGGACCTGTACCACCTTCCACCCGAGGAGGACGAGCAGGTCCCCACCGTATGCCAGTCGCTGGCCGAAGCGCTGGACCACCTGGAAGCGGACCGCGCCTTCCTGACCAAGGGGAACGTTTTTTCCGACGCCATGCTCGATGCGTACATAGATCTCAAGCGCGCGGAAGTCACGCGCGTGCGCGGCGAGGTGACGGCAGCGGAATACGACATGTATTATTCACTGTGAATGCAGCGGACTCCCCGGTTTCCGCGCGTTCATGTGGTACCGTATGCAAATGAAACAAGAGCGGTTCCACGGGCTCAGGCCCGGCAGCATGGCACGCCGCGCGCGCGCGGGCGGGGTGGCGGGTGCTGCCACCATCGTGGCGGCGCTGGCGTTGACGCTGCTGCCGTCGCTGCCGGCCGACGCCCAGAACCGCGTCTATCGCTGCGGCAACGAATACACCAACCAGCTCAAGGGGCGCACGGACTGCACGCTCGTTGAAGGCGGCAACGTCACCATCGTCGAGAGCACCACGCCGCGGCGTGCGGCGCCGGCAAAGCGGGCCACCACGTCGTCGGGCACGAGCGCGGCGCCCTCGGCACAGGAAGTGCTGCAAAGGCGGCGCGAGGCCGATGCCCGCGCCATCCTGGAGCAGGAGCTGGCGCGCGCGCAGAAGCGCCAGGCCGAGCTGGAGGCCGAGTACAAGGACGGGCATCCGGACAAGATCGGTGGCGAGGCGCGCAACTACCAGAAGTACCTGGACCGGGTCGCAAACCTTGAGGCGGAAATCGAGCGCAACCAGAGCGACATCGAGGGCATCCAGCGCGAGCTGGAGCGCCACAACTGAGAGCCTGAGAGTTTTTCAACTTCTCGGCCGAGCCTTGCCAAGCCAGCCCGCTGCGCTGCAGCACAGGTGGACGGGCAAACCGGCCACTTTTGCCGCTTCACACGGCTTTGGCAGCTCATCATG
>JALOAS010000102.1 GCA_023228705.1 Ottowia sp.
GCAGCTCCATACTGGCTGTTAGTTTAGCTTGTTGAGTCCAGGTAGATCCTGATCTAGTAAAGATATAAGCTGATCCACTAGTAGATCCTTTATCATCATCACCGTAAGCGCCTACTATAGCGGTGTTACCATCTCCTGATATAGCTACTGAGAAACCAAAACTATCACCAGCAGCTCCATCACTAGCTAGTAGCTTAGTCTGTTGAGTCCAAGTAGTACCAGATCTTGTAAAGATATATGCAGATCCGCTATCTGTACCTAAATCATCATCTTTATAAGCTCCTACTATAGCAGTATAACCATCTGCCGATATAGCTACTGAATATCCAAACCAATCATCAGCAGCTCCATCACTAGGTACTAGCTTCCATTCACCTATACTACCGCTACTTCCACTCATGCCTATCATAGCTTCTAGCATAAATAATCCTTTATATAGCTTTAAAAATCCTATCATACTATAATGGGCATAGTACCTAGAACAGCCTATAAGGCTGTTCTAGGTATGTGTTCTTTAATCTAAAAAAAACCTAACCCACACACTAGTGGGCTAGGTATAAATATGAATAAAAGTCCCAACACTTTCATTCACCGCCTCAAGGAGTGGTGCATGACCTACACCATCCTATATGGGATAAATTATAGAGTTAGTTCCTTTTAATACAAATTCTCGCTATATAATATTCCGTCGTCTCCACCTACTCTTCTAATGATTTGTCCTGCTGCATTAGCTATCTTCCATGCTGATTTCCTATCATGGAATGTTCCATACTTATCTATAAATCCCTGTGTAGGAGATGGTCTTTTATATTCAGCTACATTAAGATGTGGATATGCTTGTAATGTCTTATGCATAACTCCATCAAAATGTCTAGAACCTAATATCAATGTACCATCTGGGTATTTATTAGCAGCACAAACGATACGATTTTTTATAGCTACTTCAATAGTCACAGCACTTCCTTATAGTTGGTTGTTCTTCATATCATAGTCACTAAAAAGAAAAAAAATAAGCTAAGGTATCCTGTTAAGGACCTTAGCTTATATATGTTACTTGAAGCTATCGATGATCTGATAACCAAAGAACATGAACATTGTTGAGATAATAATAACCGCAATGGTTTCTTGAACGATAACGTTACGTTTATTTTTAAGGAATGATTTATCTGCGTGATCCATGTCATTTTCTCCTTGAACATGATGTAAGAAATAGAATTACTACTATCCTCACATACAGTATATATGATTGAAAATCTTTAGAAGGGTATATATCCACTATAGGCTTAAAAGCCTATAGTGGATAGTTTATCTATTATTGCTGATTATAGAAACTAAGGATACGCTGACGACCTAGTTCAGTAAACCCTTCCTCTAGTGTACGAGGAATACTTACTTGAGATAGAGACTTAGTACGTGTCTTACCATCGGCTGTAAGAATAATCAGATTAAGAATACGCTGGAAAGCTTTTAGCTCTTCTTCACTCTGTACCCAGTATTCAGAAAAACGGAATACATAGCGTTCGCCAAATGCTTGAGTCTTGTAGTTATTGAAGTAGGTAAGTGTGATATACCAAAGCTTCTTAAACTCTTCAGTAGATGAGTTCTCAATAACACCTTGGATAGTTCTCCAAAGCATGTATTGATTACGAGCACCTTCATCAGGGTTAACAGGTACACCAGGTTTCATCTTAGTCAGATAACGATCTAATGAAGCGATAAGACTCTTCTGTGCTCGTGTACCTTCTTCTATTACAGTCTTTTGAACTTTAGCTAGATCTGAATCATCAGTCTTAACTGTATTAGAAACTACAGCAGGCTTAGCTTGTACAGTTGAAACTTTAGGAGTAGTTTTAGTACCTAAGTTAACTACTTCAGGAGCTTTGTATTCAGGTTGTTGAACTTCTTCAGTAGCTGGCTGTTGAGCTTCATCAGCTTGTTCAATTTCTTTAGTCTCTTGAACTTCACTAACTTCTAATAGTTCTTTAGAAACTTGCTGTTCAGCTTCTTGGTTTTGATCTTGAATAGGTTGTTGTTCAGCTTCTTGGTTTTGATCTTGAATAGGTTGTTGTTCAGTCATGTTGTCCTCTTGGTTAGTATTAGAACTCAAGTTCGTCGAAACTTGGCTCTCTTGGTTTGTACTGCGGTTTCTGTTCTTGCGACCCATTATTACTATATCCTTGTTGTTCAGAACGTTGTTGACGTTCATAGTTTACAGGTAAAGGTTCTGGAGGTTGAGAACCTACAGGTATATCTAGATATCTGCGAAGACGTTCTTCCGCATCTGATTTACCTAGATTGAAGATAGGAATTCTCATGCTATCTGCTATAGCTATAAGATGTCCTACATTACCTGTCTTCATAGATTTTTCTCTATTAGACTCAGCTCCATCTTCAGACCAAACTATAGCAAATAAAGCTGGACTCTTTAGATCTTTACCTGTAACTACTCTAACGTTTTTAGCTAGGATAGTTTGTATAGCTGGTTTTAAACCTTTATATGCGTTGTGATACTGAGAAGCTATTTCTTTAGCTCTGTTAGAGGTAAAGGTAAACGGGCTATCTTTATTATTAAAACCCTTCCAAGGAAGATGGATTTCTTTAAGATTAGAAGTACCATTTTCAAATGCGGTTTCAGGACCATCTAAACCACCAGCTCTAAGAGTATAGCCATGTAGTTCTAACTCTCTAGCTAGGTCTTCCATTTTCTGAAGTATATGTGGAGGTGTATCTGGATTCCCACTTCCAACATAAGGTTTGTAAAGAGCTACAGGACCTTCATCTTCTTCACGTTTCTTAAAACCGCCTTTCTTAAATGATCCTTTATTGTAACCGCCACCGCCTTTATAAAAGCCACCACCAGAGCCGCCATTATAACCACCGCTGCTATTAGCAGAGCTATTACTATAAGAACCGCCGCTATTGCTATTTGAAGAATACCCACCAGACCTGCTGCCAGCATTATAGGAACCATTAGAATCCATATTACCCCTATTGTAATTACTTTGATCGTTGGATTGCTGATACCTTCCAGAGTCTTGCTGAGTACTTCTTTCATTATCATACCCCATAAATACACCTTATTTTAAGCTTTAAGTAAAAGCTTCCTTTAAATTCATCTTAGCAGTTGATAGAACAGTACCGTGCATTACCTTTAAAGAAGCTATAAGAAGTATAGAAGAGATTTCCGTAAGAGGTATACCTAAACCATTAGGATACTTAAACAATCTCTCACCGGCACATATTCTGCAAATACTATCCCCAGGTAATTTACAATACATAGGACTTCTTACCACTATTTCTTGATTCAGATAATTAGACGCTATAGTATTATTTTCTACAAGTATGGACTTGTTACCTTTAACTACATGTCTACCAGTTAGATGTTGTTCTTCGCCTGGTTTAAACTTCCTACGTATACCTAAATAAGTACCGCAGTCTTTATCTTCTATCTTGAAGTTATTAGCTGATCTAAGTAGATACTTAGCGGATACACCACCTTTTACAGTTTCAGCACCTCGTGAGAATGAGCCAGCTCTTAGATCGTTCATAGCATCTTTGAAGTGCTCTGGATCTGTAGGCCATCCTTCATCAAGAGAACTAAGTATAGGGTTGACTTCCATCTTGTTATCAAACCTAAGACCTGTACCTACATTTAAGAACATTTTCTTTCTAGCTACGTTCTTAGTTTTACCAGCTAGGAATGTTCCATTAGCTGGATCATCTTTAAGAAACTCATCATCAAAAGCTTTTAACTCATCTTCAAATTTAGCCAGTTCAACAGGATCATTAAGCTTACCTTCATACTTCTTGATAAGCTGAGTTTTAAACTCTTTTATACCAGTAGGTGCTACAATACCTTTAGGAGTAGCAGCCCATGTAGTTAACTGACTAAACATACTAAGGTATTGTAGAGCGTCTATAAACTTAGTATACTCATCTACATAGAAATACTGATTAGATCTCTTAGATTCATCTTCAGGAGTATCTTGCAGCTTAGTAGCTATGAAATCTTCTAGCTTAGATACTTCTACCTTACCAGTTACATAAGGGAACTTATCACCAAAGGTACTTAGTATAGCTATATGGTTAAATAAAAGATTACCTATAGTAGTTTCTATAGGTTCTTTAAGATTAGTAGCCCATGAACTATCTATCTTTACTTTGTCTTTAAACTTGAATAAAGGTTCATTAGCTACTGCATCATCTATCTTTTCTTTACCATTAGGACCTACAGCACTATAGCCCCATGGTTCTATGATAAGATCACCATAAGCTTCAGATTGTTGTTCTTTAGGTTTAGTAATAGAGAAAGCTTTATATATCCATGATTTGTGAATATAAAGTTTATTTTGTATCGCTATCTTGAGATATTCTATCTTTTTCATTCTGTAAGCCTTTTAGCTCTTCAAGTTGAGCAACTAGTTTAATGACTTCAACTTCTACATTAGATACTAGATTTAGATCTTCTAACAAAGTAAAGCTATGTTTCCTAAACTGTAATAAGGGATTATTAAAGCCATCTTGAGATAGGTAAATAATAGATAAAATACTAGCTGCTATCTGTTTAGGTGAACCTTGTTTAATGAGGTCAGATATATAAGGTAAGTATGTCTCAAACCTTACACCTACAGCTATACCTGTTTCTACTAATTGATAACCTAAAGTATCTTGACCTGCTACTTGTGTAAATAGCTTAAAGTTATTGATTATCTTAGTATCCAGATCGCTAACTTGCATAGCTTCTTTTTCTTTACCATAGATAAATAGCTTAAGATCTCTTAGTATACTAGGATTGAAGCTTTCTACTATAGACATGATCTTTACTTGATCTAGTTGACATAGATCTGAAAGTATGATAGCTAATTGCTCTTCATCACTTTCTAGAGATTCAAGGATAGCTATAATAGCGCTATAATCTTCTAAGTTTTGAATATAAGCTAATGCGTATAGTAGTTCATTCTTTTCAAAGATAGTAGCTTCTTCTACTAGTTTGATGGTATGTTGTTCTAGTATGTAATCTAAGCCTTCATTTAACTTCAGTGTGAATTTATCTATAGATTCATCTGAAGATACACTACCTGTAGACATAGCTACATCTATAAGTGGAGAGAATCCATGTGCGTATTCATAGAAGTCAAATAAATGAAAACTCCGATACACTTCTGTCTGGTATTCATCAGTGTAATATGTTTCAACGAATACTTGTAATAAGTCATCCATAGAAGTGCCTTTTAGTTAAATATAAAAAATATTTGTATATGTCATCATAGTATAGCTGCTGGGCTAAAAGAATTACACTATTAATGGAGTTGTACTATGACTAAGAAACAGGCTGAACCTACTTTTAAACCTAAAAAAGTAAGTAAACTTACTGCTGAGATGTTTAAAAGAGCGGATGTAGGTGTAGATATTGATAAATTATTCCCTAAACAAACATGGGAAGATGTAGATAACCTTTATAACGCTATCGCTCAAGCTATCATTAGTATTGGTGAGCAAGTGAACCAATGTGTCCGTACTATTAATGAGGCTGATATTAGTAGTAAAGAGATTGTAGTTACTATTAACGGTATCACTAATGATATCAATAGCTTCACTAATGATCTAATCAAGATCAAGAAACGCCATGAAGGTAAGTCTGGTGATATTGAGAATGAAAACGATCATGCTCTTTCAGTAAGTGTTTATACTGACTATGTAACTTTACAAGAACGTGTTACTGGTTTAACATTTAGCAACATGCTTACTGTTACTGAATACTTTAATGAAGCTGCCGAAGTAATCAAAGCTCGTGACGCTAATGAAATCACTGATGTAGAATTAAAGGAAGTTAAACAAGATGCCTGATACTCAAGATCCTAACAAACAACCTGAAGTTGAAGTTTCTGAGCAACCAGAAGTTGTACAATCAGAAACTCAGCAGGTTCAGGTTAAAGCTGAAGTAACTCAAGAAAATAATGACCTTATCATTGATGATGCTGAAACAGTAGAAGTAGAAGTAGAACAATCTACTGTAAATACTGAAGCTGATGATGATAAAGACAATGTTCGTATCAGTAATCGTAAACTACAAAAGGTAATCGATTCTTTTGGTATTAACTCTAAACATACTGTTACTACTGGTGAAAAGATCGTATTACCTTCTGATTATGATCTTGAAACTAGGAAATCATTAGAGCAATTACCCAATGTAAACTTATTAGATGATCCTGATACTAGACGTTGGGCTAATATAGTTTCACAAGGACTTTCTCTAAATACTCATAATGAAGCTTTTATTCCTACATTGGAAGATGAAGAAGCTGAGTTTAATAATAAGCTAGAACATAATAACATCGATCTAGCTGGTAGAGCACCTAAGTTTAAACCTGCTGAGAATCAAAACCTAAAAGGTGATAGAGCAGTTATTCGTGTAGTTAATCACTTAGGTCTTGGTACACTATTTCAAGCTCCATTATGGCATAGTGGTATCTATGTAACGTTTAAACCACCTACTGAAACAGAGATCGTAGAGTTAAATAGAGCTCTTATGAATAGTAAGATCCTATTCGGTAGGTACACATATGGTTTAGCTTATTCTAACATCACGTCTTATACAGTCAATACTATTGTAGACTTTATTGTATCTCATATCTATGATTTAACTGCTAAATCAGAAGATGTCACTATAGAGAACATTAGACAGCATATCTCATGTCAAGATCTACCTAGTCTGATTTGGGGATTCATTTGTACTATGTATCCTAAAGGCTTCCGGTATGAACGTGCTTGTACTGTTAATCCTCTTAAATGTAATCATATCGTAGAAGAGACTCTGAACGTTACTAAGTTACAGTATACTAACTTAAGGACTCTTAACGATTGGCAAAAAACATTTATGTCTAGTAGACAGTCTAAAGTTAAATCATTAGCTGATATCACTCGTTATAAAGAAGAGCTTAATAAGGTTCAAAAGCGTAAGGTTAATATCTCTAAGCAAGATGGTAGCAGTATCGATATCACTTTAAAGACTCCTTCCTTAGGTGAATACATCGAAGCTGGTCATCGTTGGATTGGTGATATCGTTAACATCGTGGATCAAGCTTTAGCTGTAGACAGTAGTGATCAAGAACGTAATGAACTTATCGTTCAATACGGTCAAGCTACTGTAATGCGTCAGTATAGTCACTGGGTAGATAGTATCGAGCTTGATACTAATATCATCGACGATCAAGAAACTGTAGAAAGTAACTTAGATATTTTAAGTGCTGATGATGAGATCCGTGATCAGTTTATTAAATCTGTAGTGGACTTTATCAATACTTCTACTATTTCTGTTATCGGTATTCCAGTGTACGATTGTCCTGCTTGTGGTTCTGAACAACCCACTAGTATGACTATGCATCAATATAAGAACATTATTCCTTTGGATATGATCCAGCTTTTTTTCGACCTTCATACTCAGCGGCTAGCGAGGATCACTCAGCGCTGAGTAGTAACCTTATAGGTTCACCTGGCTTTGGTACCGGTATTGATCCTGAAGAATTTGTATTCCGAGTACTGGATAAACTACCTAAGCTAGGTTGTATAGATGGTCGTATAGTCATGCAAGATCTCTATGAGACTGAGTATGGTATATATAACCATTTAGGTTCTTCTGGTATGCGTCCTCTATCTAGTGTAGCTATGTTTCCATCTGAAGATGTAAATACTAATAGTAGACTAGAAGAGATGATGAGAACATATCTTAAGAAAGGAATATATGAAAGCTATGGTTTATCTTTCATTGAGTTTATGGAATTACCTATAGACATAGTGGAGATGCTTATAAATGTTTCTGATGAACATAGATCTAAGCAACCTCCATTACCTGACTTTAGTAATATAGGTAAAGAAAAATGATAACATACCTAGAACAGCCTCATAGGCTGTTCTAGGTACTATGCCGTTTATGGTATGGTAGGATTTATAGAGCTTAAATAAAGGATTACTTATGTTAGAAGCTATGCTAGGTATGAGTGGAAGTAGTGGTAGTACAGGTGAATGGAAGCTAGTAGCTAGTGATGGAGCTGCTGATGATAGATTTGGATATTCAGTAGCTATATCAGGAGATGGTACTACAGCTATAATAGGCTCTTATCAAGATGATGATTTAGGTGATCAAAGTGGATCAGCTTATATCTTTACTAGATCAGGTTCTACCTGGACTCAACAGGCTAAGTTAGTACCTAGCGATGGAGCTGCTAATGATTGGTTTGGTTTCTTAGTAGCTATATCAGGGGATGGTAACACTACTATAGTAGGAGCTTATCAAGATGATGATAATGGATCTAATAGCGGTTCAGCTTATATCTTTACTAAATCAGGCGTCACCTGGACTCAACAAGCTAAGTTAGTACCTAGTGATGGAGCAGGTGGTGATTTGTTCGGATGGTCAGTAGCTATATCCGCATATGGTAACACAGCTATAGTGGGTTCTTATTTAGATAATGACTTAGGATCTGCTAGTGGTTCAGTTTATGTCTTTACAAGATCAGGCGTCACCTGGACTGAGCAAGCTAAGTTACTAGCTAGTGATGGAGCTGCTAATGATAACTTTGGTTACTCAGTAACTATATCAGGGGATGGGAATACAGCTATAGTAGGCTCTAGATTTGATGATGATAGAGGTGGTAATAGCGGTTCAGCTTATATCTACCACTTAAACTAAAAAAGAACATACACCCACTACAGCCTATAATAAGGCTGTAGTGGGTATGATACGTTTATAGTGATATAGGAGATTTATAATCCTTAGTACTTATTACCTTAGGTTCAAATAACTCCTTCTTAGCTTTATGATATTCCACATGCTTAGGTATCTGTTCACAATAGAGATAATAAAACCTAACATCTCTATCTTTAAGTTCCCTAAGTCTGCCTAATGTTTGAAGATTAGATACAGGACTCTTAATGCTATTAGTCATAATAACATCAGTTAACATAGGTATATCAAAAGCTGTACCTGCTGACAATATAGTTGTTACACGTATATCAGCTTCGATAGCATTTTCATAAGGATCTTGTTCTACATATCTCCTTACATCTAAATCAGGATATTTCTTCTTTAGATGATGAGTTATAGTACTGCACATATCTATACTACTAGCGTAGACACCAAGCTTGTTACCATCCTTATAGTTCTGTATATAACCTAACTCGATTATATTGTCTATAATCTTTAGATAGTTATCCAAAAGAGGTTTATGCTTAAGTATGTACTTCTCAAAAGCATTATGACTATAAAGATTACTACCAAACTGTGTAGTTCTGATCTTAGATACTGGTACTGATATCACACTATAACCTATAGCATAACACTTTATGTACTTATTCATAACAGCTTTATCATACCTAACTTCCTTAGGGAACATTAGACTATGTATCTTCTGTATAAAAGGATCTAAGGATATTAGAGTTCCTGATAATGCTATTACTTTATATACATGAGTATACAGCAGCATTTTAAATACAGCATGTATATGTTCATGTACTTCATCAACGATCATAGTACCTATACCTAATAGCTCACAGAAGTTCTCAGGAGCACAACCAAAGTCATCATTGGTTGTAGTATGAGGATCATCTTCATAGGCTTTCAAGTAGTTATTGAGAGTATTGATACTTATGATTATACATTTAGCTTCTAGCTGACCAGATTGAGCTAGAGCTATAAGACCTCGTACATTATGAGATCCTGATATAACCATAACTTCTTTAGGCTTGATATTAAGTGTTTTAACTACATCACTAGCCCATTTATCTTGATAC
>JALOAS010000103.1 GCA_023228705.1 Ottowia sp.
CCAAACCCGCCCACTCCGCGTTGCAAATGCTCGCCATAGCCCAAGCTATGCCTGCGCTTTGCGTCTTGATTGGACGGGCTTTGGCGATCCTCTCGGGCGCGATCAATTCATTCTCAAGCTCTGAGACCCGTGCAGCTGCCGGGGTCATGATGCCGGGCGGCCGCCGAAGCCCGCAACGTCCACACCAATTTTCATACGGAAAACCATGACATCACGCATACACCTCGCGCTGGCTTGCTTGGCGTCGCTGGCTTTTGTCGCGGGCTGCGCCGGCATCCAGCACAAGAGCGACGGGGCAACTGAACACGCGTACCAGTGCGAGAGCGGCCAGACCATCCATGCCACATACCCCAGCCCGGAGACGGCCAGCGTGCGGTACCAGGACCGCGAGCTGGACATGATCATCGCCATTTCTGCCAGCGGCGCCCGCTATGTCGGCCACGGCCTGGAATGGTGGACCAAGGGCTCGGGCTCCGGCTCGGAAGGCATGCTGCTCCGCCACCTGGCCAACGGCAGCAGCGGCGAGATCCTGGAAATCTGCACCGCCCTGTAGCCAGGCCGGTACGGGGTACGGCAAAGAACGCCACGAAAGCATCATGAAAGCGCTTGTCTTGGAGTCCACCATCACCTGCCCGCATTGCGGCCACCATGAAACGGTCACCATGCCGGTTGACGCCTGTCAGTGGTTCCATGAGTGCGCCGGTTGTCATGTGCTGCTGCAGCCGCTGGCTGGCGACTGCTGCGTGTTTTGCTCGTACGGGTCGGTGCCCTGCCCACCCATCCAGCGCCGCCGCGCGGCAGGTACGTCGGACCAGCAGTAGCTCGCAGGTCGGGTTGCGATGGCGGCGCGAGGGATCTGCCCGTCAACCTCATCACGCGCGCGGCGCAACGAACCCGCCCAAACCTCCCTGTGGTGCTGGCGGCAGTCGACCCTGGAGCGCCAGCAGCGACGCACCCCCCTCATCGCGCCGCGAGACGGCTGCTTGCGTTGCACCCCGGCATCACTTTGCTTCGCATCAAGGGGGCGCCCGAGTCGCGGCAGCTTGTATCGTGGCCACGTCGCGAAAAACCTGTAACAATCGGCATACCGCAGCTTCACCCCGAGGAAATATCGCATGACAACGGTTACCGTTCAGTGGATCGTGATAGCCGTCGTTGCCGGCGGACTGGTCTGGGCCGTGGCCTGCTACAACAGGCTGGTGGCGCTGCGCAACCGCATCGTCAATGCGTTTGCCCAGATCGATGTGCAGCTCAAGCGCCGGCATGACCTCATCCCCAACCTGGTCGACGTTGCGCGACGCTACCTCACGCACGAGCAGGCCACGCTGCAGGCGGTGATAGAGGCACGCGGCCAGGCACAGGGCGCCGCCGCCCGGGCGCGTGCCCAGCCCACCGACGCGGGCGCCGTGGGGCTGCTGGCCGTGGCCGAACAGGTGCTGACCGAGCACGTGGGGCGGCTGCTGGCCATTGCCGAGGCCTACCCCGAGCTCAAGGCCGATGCCACGCTGCGGCAACTGAGCGAGCAGCTGACCAGCACGGAAAACCACATCGGCTTTGCACGGCAGGCGTACAACGACGCCGTGCTCGACCTGAACAACAAGGTGCAGGCGTTCCCCGACCTGCTGGTGGCCCACCTGACCGGATTCAGCCTGGCGCAGCCGCTGAAGTCAACGGCCACGGCAGCCGAGCGCGCGGTGCCCAGGATTGACCTTTGAGCCTGGCGGGCACGCGCTGAAGACGGGCGGTTGCCATGGCGATGCGCTTTTTTGACCAGCAGATCGCGGCGCGGCGCCGCTCGCGCCGGCTGACGCTCGCGTTTGCGCTTGCGGTGGCTGCGACGGTGGTCGGCATGCACGTGGTGCTGATGCTGCCCTGGCTGCTGCTTCGCTGGTTCTTGCAGGCGCCGCTGGGCTACCCGCTGGGTTTCATGCCCGTCAACCTGCTGGCGGCAACCGGGCTGATCCTGGGCGGCTGGTGGCTGGAGCGCAGCCACCTGGCTCGCGGCGGCGTGGCGCTGGCCGAGCGCCTGGGCGCGCGGCCGGCGCGGCCTGAAACCCGTTTTGAAGAAGAGCGCCTGGTGCACGTGGTCAGCGAAATCTGCACCGCCGCGCACATGCCGCGGCCCCGGGTCATGGTGCTGCCGCGGCATCCCGGCATCAACGCCTTTGCCGCCGGATTCGAGCCCGCGGACTGGGCGCTGGCGGTCAGCGACGGCGCGCTGGAGCAGCTGACGCGCGCCGAGCTGCAGGGGCTGGTCGCGCACGAATGCAGCCACCTGAAGGAAGGCGATACCCGGCTCAACATGCAGCTGATCAGCATGGTCAGCGGCCTGCAAATGATCTGGGGCTTTGGCCGCAGCCTGCTGCCCGACTCGGACACCGGGCGCACGTCGCAGGGCGAACGCGGCATGTCGCTGCACGACCTCACCTGGATCGCCGGCATCCCCATCATGGCCGCCGGCTACGTGGGCTGGCTGGCCGGGCGCATCCTGCAGGCGGCCGTATCGCGCGAGCGCGAATACCTGGCCGACGCGCGCGCCGTGCAGTGGACGCGCAGCGCAGACAGCCTGGGCGGCACGCTCCGCAAGCTCATGACGCAACAGCATGAAGCAGGCTCGGAACGGCTGCAGCCCGGCCATCTGAAGCTGGCCGCGCACCTGTTCCTGGTAGCTGACGACGGGCGCTGGCCGCTGCCGGACGGGCGCAACGCCTCGCGCCAGCCCTGGCTCGCCAGCCACCCCCTGCTGGCCGACCGCGTGCGCCGCATCTACGGCCGCCCGCGCGGCCCACTGCCGCTGCAGCGCATGGACCCGCGCACCGGGCTGCCGGCGGGCGCCGACCGCGCGGCAGCCGCCCCACGCCGCTGACCGCGTCAGGCCGCGAGCACGTTGTCCGGGTCAGGATAGGCGATGCCGAATTTCTCGGCCAGCCTGAAGCTGACGATGCGGTTGATCTGGTGCAGC
The DNA here is from genome assembly GCA_023228705.1 of Ottowia sp. GTDB lineage: Bacteria > Pseudomonadota > Gammaproteobacteria > Burkholderiales > Burkholderiaceae_C > Ottowia. The sequence continues at coordinate 2,963 of JALOAS010000103.1, forward strand.
GCCTGCGCCCGCTCCTGGGCGGGCGTGTTTTGCAGCCGGCGGCCAAAATGCGCGATGATGCTTGCACGGTCCATGCCGCTGCCCTTGCTGACGCACAGGATGAATGGAAAGCCGAATTTGGCGTTGTAGTCGGCGTTGAGCTTCTGGATGCGTGCAAACTCTTCGGGCGTGCATGCGGTGAGCCCGGCCGCGCTCTGGTCGCTGGTGGATTCTGCAGTCAGCGTGCGTGCCACCATGGCCTTGCCGGCCAGCTCCGGGTGCGCACGGATGAGCGCCAGCTGCGCATCCTCCGGCGCGCGGTCCAGGACGTCGACCATGGCCTGGCGCAGCTGCTCGACCGAGCGGAACGGCCGCGCGGCCAGGGCCTGCCCGGCGATCCAGGGAGAATGCTCGTACAGCCCGTCGAGCATTGCCAGCGCCTGCTCATGCGGCGCCTGATTGAGCGCATCCAGCGTCATCGTATCCATCGTCACATCAACCTGTACCGGGTATCATCCGGCAAGCCGCGCGTGCTGCGCAGCGCCGGGCCACGCCCGATCATAGTCGCATGGGCGCGCCGTGCGGATACGGACCTTGACACCAGGCGGAAAGGACAACACATGGGTTTGAGCACGCATGTTCTGGATACCATGCACGGCACGCCAGCCGGCGGCATGCACGTTACCCTGTACCAGACCGGAAGTGGCCAGTCGCAGGAGATGCGGCGCTTTGAACTCAACAGCGATGGCCGCAATCCCGACGGGCTGCTGATCAGCGACGGCGCACTGCAGGTGGGCACGTACCGGCTCAGCTTTGACGTGGCCAGCTACTTCCGCGGCCGCGGCGTGACGCTGCCGGACCCGCCCTTCCTGGACATGGTGCACCTGGACTTCGGCATCGCCCGGCCGCGCGAGCACTACCACGTCCCCTTGCTGGTCAGCCCCTGGAGCTACGCCACGTACCGCGGTTCCTGAGCGCCTGATCCGCGGGCGGCCGGGCCACGTCATTACAATGGCCGCCAAAGGCTCGGAACGGGCTGCAGTCTGTGGCGGGGAACACGCCACTGCGACCGGGTCAGAACATACGCTTGCAGAGTCCCGTGGTGGCAAGTACAAGGGGACGTTCTTGTCATGGAAGCATACCTGTTCGATTGGGCCAACCTGCTGGTCCGCTGGCTGCATGTGGTTGTGGCCATTGCGTGGATAGGCTCCTCGTTTTATTTCGTCTGGCTTGACTGCAACCTGGTCACGCCTTCGGAGAAGCTCCGCGAGCAAGGCGTTGACGGCGACAACTGGTCCGTCCATGGCGGCGGCTTCTACCACGCGCTCAAGTACATGGTGGCGCCCAAGGGCGACGCCATAGACAGCAAGCTGCACTGGTTCTACTGGGAAAGCTACTGGACGTTCATCTCGGGCTTTGCCCTCTTTTGCATCTACTACCTCTGGAACGCCAGCTCGTTCCTGGTCGACAAGAACGTCTTTGACTGGTCCGGCACGGCAGCCGGCGTGACTGCCGTCGCTTTTCTGGCGGGCTTCTGGATCATCTACGACCTCATCTGCCGCGTGTTTGGCGACCGCAAGCGCGGCGACCACATCGTGGCCGTGCTGGTGCTGATCGTGGTGGCGATTTCATGCTGGGCCGCCACCCACCTGTTTGCCGGCCGTGCCGCGTTCCTCATCGTGGGCGCAATGATCGCCACCACCATGACGCTGAACGTGTTCTTCGTCATCATCCCGGGCCAGCGCAAGGTCGTGGCCACCATGACCAGCGGCCAGCCGTACGACCCGGCCTCGCTGGCCATCTACGGCAGGCACGGCAAGCAGCGCAGCGTGCACAACACGTATTTCACGCTGCCAGTCATCATTGCCATGATCAGCAACCACTACGGCTTCCTGTACGCGCACGCGCACAGCTGGCTGGTCCTGTTTGCGATCATGGTGGCCGGCGCCCTGGTGCGCCAGTATTTTGTCGGACGCCATGCGTTTCACCTGGGGCGCGGAAAAAATCCACTGCCGTTTGCCCTCGTCGGCATCGCCGTCGTGGCGGCGCTGGTTGTCTGGATGAAGCCGGCGCCGATTGACCCTGCTGCAGCAGCAAGCATTCCGGAAACCGTGACCTATGCCGATCTCGCGCCGGTCCTGGCGCAGCGCTGCGAGATCTGCCACGGCGCCGCCGTGCAGCAAAAGGGCCTGCGCTTTGACAGCGAAGCTGAGGTCATGAAGCACGCCCAGAACATCTACCAGCAGGTCGTGGTGACCCGGCAAATGCCGTTTTCCAACGCCACGCAAATGACCGACGCCGAGCGTGCGCTGGTGGATCGCTGGTACAAGGGCCTGGACTGAGGCACTTGCGGTGGGCCGACTACCGCGGCAGCACGAACTGCACCGGGACGTCGACGGCCACCTCGTCGCAGTTCTTGCCGGGGCCGGCGCGGTGGACCTCCAGGAATTCGCAGGGCTTGTCCAGCGCGATCATGGGGTGGTGCCAGGTACCACGGTGATAGTTGACGCCCTGCTTGCCGCTGGCGACAAAGGCACGGATGTCGGAGGCACGGGGCGGGTCGCCGGCCGGTGCCACGACGACCAGGTAACGCTGCCCGTCCAGCGGAACGAACAGCTGGCTGCTGAGCGGGTGCCGCTCCATGAGCCGCAGCGGCACCGGTGGCTGCTCGGGAACACAGGTGACGCGGCTCACTGCGGCCCGGCCGCCGGCTGCGATCAGGTCCAGCTGCGCCAGGTCGCGGTAGCGCTTGCCGTAGCCCTGGTTCATGGCGTCGGCGGTGCCGCTTGATTCAACGACGTCGCCGTAGGGTGCAAATGCGCCTGCCGTCAGCGGCTCGGCGATGATGGTGTGCAGCGCAGCGTCGCTGCCCTTGCTTGCGTCTGTCATGGTGGACCTCCGCTTCAGTTTGTTGCCGGCGGCGCCCAGGGATGGACCTGGCGCCAGTGCCGGGCGATTTCCTCGCGCGTGGGAATCCAGACCTTGTCGTGGCCCAGCACGTAGTCCATGAAGCGCGCCAGCGCGGCAGCGCGGCCGGGGTGGCCCGAGAGGCGGCAGTGCAGCCCCACCGACATCATCTTGGGGCTGGTCTCGCCTTCGGCGTAGAGGACGTCGAAGGCGTCTTTCATGTACGTGAAGTACTGGTCTCCGGAGTGAAAGCCCTGCACCTGCACGTAGCGCATGTCGTTGGTGTCCAGCGTGTACGGCACGATGAGTTCGGGCTTGCCGCTCACCAGCTCCCAGTACGGCAGGTCGTCGGCGTAGGAGTCGGCATCGTACAGAAAGCCGCCGTACTCGGCCACGAGCTGGCGCGTGCGCGCGTTGTTGCGTCCCGTGTACCAGCCCACGGGGCGCTTGCCCGCCAGCCTGGTGATGAGCTCGACGGTCTTTGCAATGTGCTCGCGCTCCTGGTCGGCGCCCATGTACTGGTAGTCGATCCAGCGCCAGCTGTGCGAGGCGATTTCCCAGCCGGCATCCATCATGGCGGGAACCACCTGCGGGTTCATCTTGAGCGCCAGCCCGACGGCAAACACCGTGGCCTTCATCTGGCGCTCCCGGAACAGCCGCAGCACGCGCCAGAAGCCCGCGCGGCTGCCGTATTCGTACAGCCACTCCATGCTCATGTGGCGCACGCCCACCAGAGGTTGCGCGCCCACCATCTCCGAGAGGAACGCCTCGGACGCCCGGTCGCCGTTGAGAACGCAGTTCTCCGCCCCCTCCTCGTAGTTGACGACAAACTGGACGGCGATGCGCGCGCCGCCCGGCCACTGGGCATGCGGCGGATGCGCGCCGTAGCCGGCCAGATCGCGCGGTTGGCCGCCGCTCGGATCCTGGATCAATCCCATGCTTCCCATGCTTCAGTCCTTCGTGCCGGTTCGGTTGCGTGTCGGGTGTCAGTACAGGCTGAGCGCCGGATGGCGGTGCATGTCCTTGTACAGCAGATAGCGGAAGATGCCCGGCCCGCCGGTGTAGCAGGCCTGCGGGCAGAACGCGCGCAGCCACATGAAGTCGCCGGCCTCCACCTCGACCCAGTCTTCGTTGAGCTGGTAGACGGCCTTGCCCTGCAGCACGTACAGGCCGTGCTCCATGACGTGCGTCTCTGAAAACGGGATGACCGCGCCGGGCCGCAGGCTGACGATGGTCACGTGCATGTCGTGCGCCAGGTCATCGGGCTCGACAAAGCGCGTGGTGCCCCAGCTGTCGTTGGTGTCGGGCATCCATTGCACGGGCACGTCGTTGTCGTGCGCCACGAAACTGGCCGGCGGCTGGACGCCATCCACATACTGGTAGCGCTTGCGTATCCACTGGAACGAAACCGGCTCGCGGCCCTTGTTGTGCAGCGTCCAGCTGGCGCCGGGCGTGAGGTAGACGAAGCTGCCCGGGGTCAATTCATGGCTTTGCGAATCCACGGTCAGCGTGGCGCCGCCCCGCAGCACAAAGAGCACGCCCTCGGCGTCGGCGTCGGGCTCGGGGCGGTCGCTGCCACCGCCGGGCGCCACTTCCATGGCGTATTGTGCGAAGGTCTCTGAAAAGCCGGTCATGGGCCGCGCCAGGATCCAGCCGCGCGTGTTGTTCCAGTGCGGAAAACTGCTGGCCGTGATGTCGCTCATGGTGCGGTTGGGAAGGAAGGCATACGCCGTCTTGAACACCGCGCGGTCGACGGTGCGGTCGGTTTGTGGCGGCAAGCCGGCCCGCGGCACCGCATAAGAACGATCATCAGACATGTTGAATCTCCATCGAACCCGGCCCGGCGCCGTGTCGCGCGCCAGACCCTGCCAAGCAGAACCTGCCCAGTGTAGTGCGTGAGCGCGGGCCCTGCGCCCATCCGGCAATGGGCACGCGCAGCACCGCCTACAGGCCGCCCAGGCTGCTTGCGCTGCCCAGCGCTTCCTGTTGCGTGTAGTTCTCGAGCAGCTTGAGCAACTCGGCCTCCGAGTAGGGCTTGCCCAGGTAGTCGTTGGCACCCAGCTCCATGGCGTAGCTGCGGTGCTTGTCCGCAGCCCGGGACGTGATCATGACCACGGGCAGGTCATCCAGCGACTTGTCGGCGCGGATCTGGCGCACGAAGTCGTAGCCGTCCATGTTGGGCATCTCGATGTCCGACAGGATCACCGCCGGACGCTCCTCGCGCAGCATGGCCAGGCCCTCCAGCCCGTCAGAGGCCAGCGCCACGCGGTAGCCATTGCGTTGCAGCAGGCGCTCCATGACCCGCCTGACGGTGATGGAATCGTCGACGACCAGGACCAGCGCCTTGTTGGCGGCCTGCGTCAGCTGCGGACCCAGCGGCAGCACCGCGTACATGTCGGCGTCCGGCCCGGGTGGCTCGGACGTCATCAGCGCCCGCACCTGGCTCTCGTACACGTTGGCCAGCGCAACCGGGTTGTAGATCAGCGCGATGGTGCCGGTGCTCAGCACCGTCACCGCCACCAGGCCCGGCAGGCGGGACAGCTGCGGACCCAGCGGCCTGATGACCACTTCGAGCTCGTCCATGACCTCGTCCACGTGCACGACGACCTTTTGCTCGGCCGACCGGCAGACGACCACCGTCGACGGCCGGCCGGGGTCTACGCGTCCGCGCCGCGAATGCTGCAGCAAGGCACCCACCCAGAAAAAGGGCAGCGTCTCGCCGTCCAGCTGCATCGTGCCCTGCTCGTAGGCGCGCGTGAGTTTCCTGGCAACGACTTCCTGTACCGAGTCGATGAGGCTGCTGGGGATGCCCACCGCCATGACGCCCATGCGCACCAGCGTGACCTGCGTCAGCGCCTGCGTGGCCGGGACCACCAGCCGGAACGTGGTGCCCGCGCCGGGGCGGGAGGTGACTGCCACGTGCCCTCCCAGCGCGCGGACTTCGGAGCGCACCACGTCCAGCCCCACGCCGCGGCCGGCCAGCTCGGTCACCGTGGTGGCCGAGCTGAACCAGGGTTCAAAGATCAACTGCGCCAGCTCGTGGTCGGATGCCGGCTGTTCGGCATCGACGGGGCCCCGGGCCAGCGCGGTCTCCCGGATGCGATCCAGGTCCAGCCCCGCGCCGTCGTCACGGACCTCAAACACGACGTCCGGGCCCACGGGCATGGCCGACAGGATGATGTTGCCGGTTGCATCGAGGTCGTCCGCAACGCGCTGCGCCGGCGTGCCGATGCCGTGGACGATGCTGTTGCGCAGCAGGTGTTCAAAAACCGCGGTGAGCCGGTCCAGGATGCTGCGATCCAGCTCCAGATCGCCGCCGACGATGCGCAGATTGACCTGCTTGCCGGTTTCTTCCGCCACCTGGCGCACGAGGCGGTACAGGCGCTCGGAGACCGCTTCGAATTCGGCCATGCGCGCGCGCAGCAACGCGTGCTGGAGCTCGCGCGACTGGTGCACCTGCGCGGCCAGGCCGTCCTCGCCGGCTTCCACCGAACGCTGCAGGTTGCGCTGGACCGTCGCCACGTCGTCGACGGCCTCGGCCATCATGCGGGTCAGCTCCTGCATGCGCGTGTAGCGGTCAAATTCAAGCGGATCGAACTTGTCGTCGATCTCGGTGTTTTGCGCCAGCCGCGTCTGCATCTGCGTTTCGGCCTGCATCTCGACCTCTCGCAGGTGCCGGCGCAGGTTGGCGATGCTGCTGGCCAGGTCGGCCAGCGATCCGCGCAGCCGCCGGATGTCGTCTTCCAGGCTGGCACGCGAGATGACCAGTTCACCCAGCTGCGCCATCAGGTGGTCGAGCAAGCTGGCCCGGACCCGCACCATGCGCCGGTGATCCGCGGTGTTGACGGTATCGGGCGACAGCACCGTGGGCGCGGGCAGATCAACGGCGCCGGC
>JALOAS010000104.1 GCA_023228705.1 Ottowia sp.
TGTCGGTCCACGCCATCTTGAACGGCGCGCCGGTGGTGACCTGTTCGGGTGCGCTGATTTCAATATCGTATTCAGGCGCTGCTGGCTCGGGCTCCGGCTCCGGCTCTGCCTCGGGTTCTGGAGCGGTTTCCTTTTGCACCACCTTCGCCTGCACCTGCTGCAAGGCGTCCTTCAGCTCGGCCGCGTTGCCGGCCGGCACGAAGATGCCGCCGGTGTTGTCGGCAATGCACGCCAGCGCCTGGTTGCCGGCCTCATCCAGGTCGAAGCCGACCACGTGCGCGGTGAAGTCCATGCCTTTTTGCTCGAGTTCGGCAGCCACCGCGCAGGGGTCTCCGTGGCAGGACTCCAGCCCGTCGGAGATGAGCACCACGGTGGCGTTGTTGTCGCGGTACTTGAGCACCTCGGCCGCGTGCAGCAGCGAATCGGCAATGGGCGTCTTGCCCTTGGGGTTGATGGCGTTGACCGTGGCGATGAACTGCTCGCGGTCCACCGGCTGCGGGGCGATCAGCGTTTCTATGTCGGCGCAGTCGCCAGCGCTGCGGTGGCCGTAGGCGACCAGGCCCAGGTTGGTGTCCTGCGGCCAGCCCTGCACCAGTTCGGCCAGGACCTCGCGCGCGGTCACGATCTTGTTGACCCCGTCGATCTGGCCCCACATGGAGCCGGAGGCGTCGTAGACGATGAGCACGTCCTCGGCCGCGTGCGCAGCCTGCAGCGGCAGCGCGGTCAGGGTGGCGGCAAGGAGTAGGGCGGAAAAGGATTTCATGACGCTGATCTTCTCTGGTTGATTGGGGTAGGGATTGGCGCTTTTGCAGAATCGGGGCGATCCTGGGGGAATCTGCCACGGACGTCGACGGTCTGTACCTGGCGGCCGGGCAGCCGAGACGGTGATCGTGCGCGGAGGATGGGGTGCGGCGCCGTACTCATGACGCAATGCCTGCTATCTCAGGCGCGTTTCCGCCCGTGCCAGGTCGTGACGTGCGTGGCGCAGGCGGCGCTCGACGTCGCCCAGCTCGTGCCGCAGCTTGCGGCGCTCGCGCGCCTCGTCTTCCTTTCGCAGCTGCCGCTGGATCTGGTCGGCCTGGCGGTCCAGGTCGTCGACGCGACGCTGCGCCTCATGGACGTCCATGCCCATCTGGTGCCAGTAGACAAAGGGACCTTCCAGGTGTGGCGGGCAGACGTTGCGGTACGGCCGCCCTGCGCGTCCCTGCGCTACCCCGTTGGCCGGCGTGCAATATTCCAGCACGCCCTGGTCCCAGCCCTGGCGGTAGCGGCGCGCGTCGGGAACCACGCCCACATCGGCGCAGGCCTTGCGGTGCTCGATGATCCGCGTTGGCGTCAACCCGTTGCGGCCGTCCTTGTAGCCCTGCTCGCCCCAGTTGGCCGTCAGGCAATCTTCCGGTGACATGCTGGCGCAGCCGGCGAGTGCCAGCGCGATGCAGGCCTCGATTGCGAGTGCAAGCCGGCGTCGCATGTCAGTTCACTTCCACGATGGCCCGCCCCAGTACCTGTGTATTGCTCACGTCCAGGTAGCGCACTTCGTAGCGGCCGGCTGCGTCGGGCAGGGTCAGTTGCTGCGATGTATTGCCGTCGATCTTGTGCGCCTCGGTCCAGGTAAAGTCAGCGGCATCTGCCAGCGCCAGTGCAATGCGCTGGTCCCTGGCGTCCGAGCCCCCGCTCCAGCTGACGGTGATGGTCTCGCCGGGCTTGGCCTGAGAGGGCGCTTGCAGCCCGGCACCGGAGTCCAGCGTGGCGTCTGCATCGACCACTTCCACCGGCGCGCTGGCCAGCGTCTTCATGCCCTGGCGCAGCACGTAGCGCACCTCGTACAGCCCCGGCTCGGCAGGAGCCTTGAGCGTGCCCTTGCCCTTGTCGCCGACCAGGCTGCGGTCACCGGTCTTGCCTTCTTCAGTCCCGGCCGGCACGATGGTGTAATAGTCATCGGTGGCAATGGTGCGGGTCCATTCGATCGCGATGGCTGTGGTTGCACGCACGGTGTCTGGTGCCGAGATGCCCACCTCGGCCGCGACCACCTCGACCGGCGCGCTGGCCAGCGTCTTCATGCCCTCGCGCAGCACGTAGCGCACCTCGTACAGCCCGGGCTCGGCCGGTGCCTTGAGCGAGCCCTCGCCCTTGTCGCCGACCAGGCTCCGACTGCCGGTCTTGCCCTCCTCGGTGCCCGCCGGCACGATGGTGTAGTAGTCGTTGGTGGCGATGGTGCTGGTCCAGCTGATCTTGAACGGTGCGCCGGTGGTGACCTGCTCGGGTGCGGAGATGCCCACCTCGGCCTCGACCACCTCGACCGGTGCGCTGGCCAGCGTCTTCATGCCCTCGCGCAGCACGTAGCGCACCTCGTACAGCCCGGGCTCGGCCGGGGCCTTGAGCGAGCCCTCACCCTTGTCGCCGACCAGGCTCCGACTGCCGGTCTTGCCCTCCTCGGTGCCCGCCGGCACGATGGTGTAGTAGTCGTTGGTGGCGATGGTGTCGGTCCACGCCATCTTGAACGGCGCGCCGGTGGTGACCTGTTCGGGTGCGCTGATTTCAATATCGTATTCAGGCGCTGCTGGCTCGGGCTCCGGCTCCGGCTCTGCCTCGGGTTCTGGAGCGGCTTCCTTTTGCACCACCTTCGCCTGCACCTGCTGCAAGGCGTCCTTCAGCTCGGCGGCGTTGCCGGCCGGCACGAAGATGCCGCCGGTGTTGTCGGCGATACACGCCAGCGCCTGGTTGCCCGCATCGTCCAGGTCAAAGCCGACCACGTGCGCGGTGAAGTCCATGCCTTTTTGCTCGAGTTCGGCAGCCACCGCACAAGGGTCGCCGTGGCAGGATTCCAGCCCGTCGGAGATGAGCACCACGGTGGCGTTGTTGTCGCGGTACTTGAGCACCTCGGCCGCGTGCAGCAGCGAATCGGCAATGGGCGTCTTGCCCTTGGGGTTGATGGCGTTGACCGTGGCGATGAACTGCTCGCGGTCCACCGGCTGCGGCGTGATCAGCGTTTCTATGTCCTTGCAGTCGCCGGCGCTGCGGTGGCCGTAGGCAACCAGCCCCAGGTTGGTGTCCTGCGGCCAGCCCTGCACCAGCTCGGCCAGGACCTCGCGCGCGGTGATGATCTTGTTGACGCCGTCGATCTGGCCCCACATGGAGCCGGAGGCGTCGTAGACGATGAGCACGTCCTCGGCCGCCTGCGCCGCCTGCAGCGGCAGGAAGCTGGCGGCCAGCGTGAACAGGAGTGCGGGCAGTTTTTTCATGTCGGGGTCTTGCAAGTCATCAAAAGAGGCGGGTCCGTCTTCGCCGCAGGGTCAGGGTGCCGGGGCGTCGGCAGCCAGTGGATCCGGGCCATGCGGGTTGGGTCCGGCCGTGCCCTTGCGTATGCCCAGCGTGATGAGTGCCCAGATGCCGACCACCAGCGAGACCAACCCCAGCACGGTGCCGATCACCGTGGGCACGGGCACGACCTGTCCCTGGACGGACATCGTGCGCGTGGCCAGGCCCAGCAGGTCGGCGACCTGGTAGACCAGACCCGGCGCAATGAAGACCCAGACCAGGCCAACGGGCTTGTCGCGGTCATGCAGGCGCTTGATGCACAGCGCAATTCCGGGGTAGAGCAGGATCAACGAAAGCAGCAGGCTCAGGATCTTGCCCAGGCTCACGCTGACCGCCGTCAGCGGCCCGACCACGACCAATGAGAGCACCAGGCCGACCACGAACAGGCCGATGGCGCCCAGCCAGAACGGTTTGCGGTTGATGCGGCCGTCAAAAGAGGTGTAGAGATATTTGAAATTCATGTTGCTTTCCATTGCGCGGTCGTTGCCCGAGACTGCCCGGGCAGATGGGGCTCACTGGCCCTGCTGCTGCATCTGCTCGGTCATCTGCTTCATCATCTGCTGCATCATGTCGCCAAAATTGACGGGTTCCGCGGGCAGTTCAAACGCATCGGCTGCCGGCTTGTCCTTGCTGATGGCCTGCACGACCATCTCGTCGCCCACGCGCAGCAGGCCCCGCTGCTTCCTGGGCAGCGCGTCCCGGAACGGGGCAATGCGCTCGGCCCCGATCATGGAAGCCGTGAACGCAAAATACGCGTCGGTCATTTCCGCGGCCAGCGGGTCGTTGGTGAGGACAAGCTGCGTGCTGGTGGTCTTGCCCTTGTCGTCGGCGATCACCGCGTCGTAGACGTCACCCTTGATGCCGGCAACGGTTTCCGTGGCGCCAGTCTTCTTGATCGATTCGATGTGCTGCGACAGGGGCGATGCCGACTCGTCCGCGTCGGCCATGTCGCCAAAGGCGTCAACCATGCCGCGCATCATGTCGCCGACTTCCATCACCGGCGGCATGCCGCTCTCGGGCCTGGCGCTAACCATGTACGTCTTGCCGTCGCGCAGCACCATGTAGCCTTCGTCGCCCGGCAAGTCGACGCGGATACGCTGCGTGTCCTGCCAGCTGAGCTGGCTGACGTCGTCGCCGTTGGCGATGGTGGCCGAGCCGGCTGCAAGTGCCGGCAGCGGAGCCAGCAAGGTCAGCGCAAAGGCCAGCGCCCATTTTTTTCCGATGTATTTTTTCATTTCCCGTTTCCTGTCAATCCATGCAAGTTCAAGATGCGGCGCTGCCCTCGGCAGCGGGCGGCATGCTGGCGCCGGTGTCCGGCTGCCCGCGCCCTGCGGCCAGGGCCCGGTCCTTGAGCTTGCGGAACTTGCCGGACATCTGCTCCAGGCGCGCGTCCCACTCGGCGTTGGGCTGCTGGCCCTCTATGGCGCGGAAATAAACCTGCATCATGCAGGTGATGGCAAAGGGCTCGAGCAGCGCCACCTTGACGCTCCAGGCAAAGAGCAGCGCAAAAATGACGCCGCCAGCGGACCATGCGCCTGGAATCAGGTAGACGAGCAGCCCGGCCGGCGCCAGCATGACCAGGAACACCAGAAAGGCCAGCACGTACACAAAGACGGCCAGCCATGCCGCGTTCTTGAACATGTTCCTGTAATTCTGGCCGTAGAGGATGAGCGCGTCCTTGGCCGCGGTCCAGGGGTCCTCCGCGTTGGTGCGGATGACGTACGCCAGGATGAGTTCGTCGACGAAGCCTATGGCAACGCGCAGGAACGCGCGCACCAGCGCAGCCAGCCGGCCCAGCCCGGGAATGATGGAGAGGATGCCCTGAGCCAGCCCGGTCAGCGCACCGACCACGCCCTTGATGAGCTGGTCCAGCACAAACAGCGTGCTGGCCTGCCCGAAGCGCTGTTGCACCACCTGCCTGGCCTCGGTGACCTGCGTCCGGCCCTCCGGCAGGCTGCCGCCATCGACCAGCCTGACCAGCACGGCAATGTGCCCGGCCTTGACAATGTAGAGAATGTATTCGCGCAGCAGGTAGGCAATGGTGCCAAAGATGCCAAAGCCGATGAAGCCGCCGAAGAAGGTCGACGTGGCGCGGAAGTCAGCCGTTCCCAGCGCGCCTATGCCCCAGCCGACCCCGGCGCCGATGCCGGTCAGCAGGATGTAGCCCAGCGTGATGCCAAAGTAAATGAGGAGGCGCAGGATCAGAAATGGCAGCGTCTGCCACATGAGTCCCAGCGCCTGGCGTATGTTGAAGTCCCACATGGCGTGATGTAATGAAGGTTGATAAATGAAACAGGCGTGTAACAACCGGGAGTCTATGCGAACCGGGTTTGCGGGGTCCCCTTCATTTGAAGGGGGTGCTGCCTGCGTGCCCCTGCGCAGCGCCACAGCGCGGCATGTGCCCGACGGAGGGCCGGCATGAAACACGCTACTGCGCGCGCGCTGCTGTTGCGCCTGGCTGCGGCCTGCGGCCTGCTGCTGGGCCTGGGTGGCACCGCGCAGGCGCAGGGGCCGGCGTTGCCCGAGCCGCAGGGAGAGGTCCTTCTGGAGATCCATGGCGCGATTGCGCGCACCAACGCCGAGGGCGCCGCCCGGTTTGACCGGGCCATGCTGGAAGCGCTCCCGCGATCGCAGCTTGACACGCATACGTCGGTGACCGACGGCGTGCATCACTTCGAGGGCGTGCTGCTGCGCGACCTGCTTGAGTACGTGCAGGCAGATGGAAGCCGGGTGCGCGCAACGGCGCTCAACGACTACGCCATTGAATTGGACATGGATGAATTTCACCGCTACGACGTGCTGGCCGCCTGGGCCATGGACGGCCGGGTGCTGCAGCCCACCGACAAGGGGCCGCTGTGGATCGTCTATCCGCGCGACGCGCACCCGGAGCTGCAGGACATCCGCTACGACTACCGCTGGGTCTGGCAGCTCGTGCGACTGGACGTGCAGTGAGACGGCCCCGGTTGCGCGCGCGGCTGGTGGTGGCCCTGCCGCTGCTGACGATCGCGGTGTTCTTTGTCCTGCTCATCTATTCGCTGGTCCGGCTGGCGCTGACGCAGCATGACATGCGGCTGGAGGCGCCGCACAACAACCTGCTGTGGGTCATCTCGCAGGCGCAGACGTCCAGCCTGCGCCTGGCCGGTGCCGTGGGCCAGACGGCCCTGGGCACGCTGGAGCCGGGGGCGCTGGCGCGCCACCACCAGGTGCTGGTCAGCCGCCTTGCCCTGATGGACGAGGGGCCGCAGTTGCGCCAGCTCCAAGCACTGGGATACGCCGGGCGGCTGCGCGATTTCCGCCAGGACCTGCCCGAGCTGGCACGGCTGCTGGACCGGCTGCGCCCGGGTCAGGTCGCCGTTGCCGCCGAGATCGACGCGCTGCTGGCGCCGCTGCAGCAGACGCTGACGCAGGCGGCGACGCAGGCCATGGTCGCCGAGTGGGACGACCTGGGCGACAAGCTGGAGGCCAGCCGCGCCGGCCTGCGGCAGGTCATTTTCTTCCTCGTGGGCCTGCTGCTGGCCGGCGCCGCGCTCAGCGTCCATTTGCTGCAGGCCACGCGCCGGGCCAGGCGGCAAGCGTATCTGCTGAGCCGCGCCAAGGCGTTCTCCGAGCGCATCGTCAGCTCCAGCGCCGAAGCCATCATCGCCATTGACCTGGCGCGCCGCTGCACGGTCTGCAACGAAGCGGCCGAGCGCCTGTTCGGGCGCCCTGCGCATGCCGTGGTCGGTGCGCCGCTGCAACTGGTGGCACCGCTGTTTGACGTGGCCACCGTGGTCCGCGCCATGGACCGGGCGCTGGCCGGGGAGCTGGCGGTCCTGCACGACCAGCCTTTTTTCCGCAGCGCGGATGCGCCGCCGCGCTACCTGGAGCTGCGCTGCGCACCCATCCATTCGGGTACGCAGATCGTGGGCGCGATCGTGATGTCATTTGATACCACCGAACAGCGCGCCGCACAGCGCGAAATCGCCATGCACCGCGACCACCTGGAAGAGCTGGTGCAGGCGCGCACGCGCGAGCTGGACGCCGCGCTCGCGCGCGAGCGCCAGGCCGCCGAGCTGTACCGCAACTTTGGCGCCATGATCTCGCACCAGTTCCGCACGCCGCTGGCCATCGTCGACTCCGCGCTGCAGCGGCTCATGCGCCACGGCGGCCGCCTGTCCGAAGATGAAATCCGCGAACGCAGCGGCCGCGCGCGCGACGCGGTGGCCCGGCTCATCGGGCTCATTGAGAGCACGCTGGACGCGGCGCGGCTGGACGCCGGCCACATGGCGGTCCACGGCCGGGTCTGCCAGCTGGCCGAGCTGGCCGCCGACGCCTGCGAGCAGCAGCGCCAGCAGACACCGGAACGGCAGATCGTGCTGGACGTGCCGGCCGACGGCTGTCCACCCGTGTTTTGCGATCCGGTGCAGACCGATCACATCCTGGGCAACCTGCTGTCCAACGCCGCGCGCTACGCGCCGCCGGGCACGCCGCTGCAGGTGAGCCTGCGCCGCAGCGGCGCGCGCGTCGAATGCGCGGTCGGCAACCACGGTGCGCTGGCCGAGGGCGTCGATCCGGCGCTGCTGTTCGAGCGCTATTACCGCGGGAGCGACTCGCGCGGCCATCCCGGCGTCGGCATCGGCCTGTACATGGCGCGCTCGCTGGCCCGGCTGCAAGGCGGCGAGCTGGCGCTGCAAGCGGACACGCCCGGGATGGTGACCTTTGTCCTGGCGCTGCCGGTCGCTGATGCAGCGACGCCGGCGCCACCTGCGCCGCGGCTGGAGTCCGCCGCATGACGCAGGTCGCGTCCCGCCGCAGCGGGCAGCAGCCCACGGTGCTGTGCGTCGACGACGAACCCGACCTGCTGCGTGACCTGAGCGAGGAGCTCGAGGAGGCTGGCTACCGGGTCCTGTCCGCAGACAGCGGGCGTGCCGCGCTGGCGCAAATCAGGCGCGTGCAGCCGGACCTCATCCTCTGCGACATCTCCATGCCTGGCATGGATGGCTTTGAGCTGCTCGCCGCGGTCCGCGACCTGGGTGCCGGGCTGGCCGGAATTCCCTTTGTCTTCCTGACCGCGCTCAGCGACCCGCGCGACATCGTGGCCGGCAAGCGCGTCGGCGCCGACGATTACCTGGTCAAGCCCATAGACTATGAGCTGCTGCTGGCCACGGTGGAGGCCCGCCTGCGCCAGGTCCAGCGCATTCGCGCGGCCGGGCAGCACGATTCGGCGCCCCTGGATCCCGAGGCGCTGGTCCAGCGCCTCGCGCTGACGCCGGCAGAAGCCCGGGTCGCGGCCGGGCTGGCGCGCGGCGGCCGCACGCTGGAGCAGGTGGCGGCAGACCTGGGCATCGCCCGCAGCACCGCCGCATTCCACCTGCGCAACATCTTTGCCAAGACCGGAACCAACCGGCAGGCGGACCTGGTGGCGCTGGTCTTGCGGTCTACTTCGCAGGCCGGGTAGGCAGGGCGCCTTCCAGGGCTTCTGGAGGCAACGTGGCATTGCTGCGGCACGGCTTTGCAACTGTGCCTTCGCCGGCCCGGCCAGCTGGGGCCAGAAAACAAGGCGGCAAACCCCACGCCTTGCCCGCCAGTTTCCGCGCTGGACCGGCGGCTCGGATCAAGGCCAGGATCAGGTTGCTTGGGTCTCATGAGGCCAGGCGCGACCACATCCGGTGGACCTGTTCGGCGCCACCGGATGGCCGGCCGGGCGCAGGGTGTGTCCATGCGAATCTTTATCGTCGCCCTCACACGAAATGACAGCGCTTTTGCCAACACGCCCTTGAGCTCGTGAACGCGCAAGCGAGCCCTCCGCATGAGCGCGGGCGGCCGGTTCAGCGCGGCCCGCGCCCGCGGCGCTTGATGATCCCGAGCAGCCCGATCGCCACTCCGGTCAGGCACAGGGAAGCAAGAGACAATGTCGGCACCGCCTGTATTTGTCCGTCCGGACCTGTGGTACGCAAGACCACGAGCAGGGTGGATTCCTTCTGGATGTTGTAGTCACTTAGCGTCCGATCGTTCGCAAGCGTCTTGCCAGCAAAAATCAGGCGCTGCTGCCGGACCGGAATACCTTCCTTGTCGCTGATCTTCTGTTTGACTTGTTCAATGGTATCGCCAGACTCAACGTCCAGGGTAATGGTTTTGCCGGTGAGTGTCTTGATGAAGATCTGCATGATTGAAGCAGGCTCGATTGCATTTGGGGGCTGCGGATGCGCAGTTACACTTTCCAATCTTGCGAACGCCAAATAAAAGCGCCCGGACGCAACATATTGCAACTGGCAAATAGCCTTGACAAACAAACACTGACCCAT
The DNA here is from genome assembly GCA_023228705.1 of Ottowia sp. Lineage (GTDB taxonomy): Bacteria > Pseudomonadota > Gammaproteobacteria > Burkholderiales > Burkholderiaceae_C > Ottowia. The sequence continues at coordinate 9,603 of JALOAS010000104.1, forward strand.
TTTAATGTTGAGTCACGTACGCCATCCTGGCGCACCGCAGCGCCGGGGCAGAGCGAAAAGGCCCGGTGCGTGCTGCCTTCAAATACCAAGAGGAGACTTTGCATGAGCAATCTATTCAGACCAAGCGCGCCCCGGCGC